>NZ_JAMYSG010000009.1:0-215592 GCF_040321815.1 Mesorhizobium sp. M0239 | reverse complement strand
CACCCGCGGGCGGCGGGCCCCGCCCCCGCTTTGCACGGGCTGGGGGTTGCGCCCGCGGGCGGCGGGGGCCTCGTGGCGGCGCCCAACCCCCCCCCGGGTTTCCGCGGCGGGCCCCCGGGCCCCGCCCGCGTCCGTTTCAGAACCAGACGTCGCTGAGGCGATGCCCTCGTGGATAAGGGTCTGTCGGGTCGAGGCCGTACTGGCCAATGCTGGTAATCCAGGCCTGCCCGGCAATGGTGACCACGACAGCGTCGCGATCGCCGACGCGCGCATTGGCGATCACCCGGGAATCGAAATGGGTCCCGATGATCGACTTGTTGCGGAACAGCTCTCCCTTGGCGATCTGCCCCTTTGCCGACATCACCGCCAGCCGCCCGGTGGTGCCGGTGCCCGTAGGCGAGCGGTCGAGCCTGCCATGCAGACACACCGTGCCGTTGACGCTTTCCACGCGACCGTCGACGCGCTTGATCGGGCCTTCGAAAATCACGTTGGACACGTCGCGGATCTTAGCGTTCTCCGGATGCACGACAACGAGCTGTTCGTTGGCCGCCTTCTTGATACGTTGGCCCATCAGCGACATCTGGTGTGCCTCGTCGGGTGTTATGGAAAAGCCCAGTGCGCGCGCGTTCACATGGGCGAAAGTCATGCCGCCATAGGAGGTGTCGACGGTGATCGTGCCGAGCCCCTCGACTTCGACAGGTGTGTCGAGGTGGAACGCGAAAGCCGGCACATTGGTGAACTCCACCTGCTTCACCTTGCCGTTCTCGCAGAGGCAGCGCACCTCGATCATGCCGGCCGGCGCCTCCATGCGCAGCCGCGTCTCGGGTTCCTTCATCGGCACCATGCCCGTTTCCAGCGCCACGGTGGCGACGCAGATGGTGTTGGAGCCCGACATGGGCGGGTATTCGGTGCTTTCAATTATGACGTAACCGAGATCCGCCGAGGGATCGCAAGGCGGCAGGATGATGTTGCCGTTGACGTAGGGCGCACCGCGCGGCTCGAACAAGAGCAGCCCACGAATGTCGTCCATATGCGCTTCGAGATACTCCTTCTTTTCGAACATGGTCTTGCCCGGAACGTCCTTGACGCCTCCGGTGATCACATTGCCGACTTCGCCCTCGGCATGGCAGCCGACGACCGTGAATGTTTTCGTCCAGCGCATTTTTCTCCTCCAGTGATTGATCTTGGCCCTGGCGATACCGATTCAGACCGTGTCGAGCCCCCGTTCGAGAAAACGATCGAGTTGTTCCATTTCCTGGTGCGAGAGGACGATACCGTCGCGCTCCGACGTCTCGCGGGCTAGGAACCGCCTTTGCGAGGGTAGGCGCGCACCTTGGCCCAAGATCGCCTCGAACAGCGCTTCAGCACGGCCCAGCGGATTGCCGGGCCGGCCGGCGGCGAAGGCTTTCGGCGAGAAAGCGATGACCAACTCTCCGTGCGACGGATAAAGCGTCGTGGTGCCAAGCAGCTCGAGCGCCCCGGGGCTGGTCAGGTCGCCGATCATGATCCCGGCGAGCAGTTCGATCATCGTCGCGATGGCGGAGCCTTTGTGCCCGCCGAAGGGAAGCATGGCGCCCGCCAGGGCAGCTTCGGGATCGGTCGTTGGCCTGCCGTCCGAATCCATGGCCCAGCCTTCCGGCAGCTTCTTGCCTGCCCGGCGGTGGAGCTCGATCTCGCCGCGCGCGGCAACCGAGGTCGCGAAGTCGAAAACGTAGGGAGGCTGCTCTTTACGCGGCCAGCCAAAGGCAAAAGGATTGGTGCCCAGCAACGGTCCGTTGCCACCGGTCGGAGCGACGGTGGCATAGCTCGGGCACATGGCCAGGCCGGCAAGGCCTGCCTGGGTCAAGGCTTCGACTTCCACCCAAAGGGCGGAAAAATGCACGGCATCGTTGATCGCTAGCGCGGCGATGCCGCAGGAGCGTGCCCGCTCGACCAGCACCGGCAGGCCCAGTTCGAAGGCCGGGTTGGCGAAGCCGTGCTTCGCATCCACTTTCACAATGGCGGGAGCGTCTTGCGGCAACAGTTCGGGCACCGCGTCTGGGTTTACCTTCCCTGCCTTGATCGTTCGCAGCGCGCCTTCGATCCGGTAGATACCATGCGATTTGCAGGCATCGCGCTCCGCCGCGACGATGACCCGTGTGATGGCGCTGGCCTGGATGGGGTTCAGTCCGGCCTTGCGGAAAATTGCATCGACGCGCTTATGCAAGGCATCGATGGTGAGGGCGGTATTGTTCATTTCTGGCCTTCGGGTTTGGCTGCGCGCAAACGCTGCCTTTAAAAATCCAGACCGCCGGCAAAGGCTCTTATATTCTGTGCAAGCAAAGCGGGCTGCTCGAGGGCTGCGAAATGACCACCGCGCGGCATCGCTGTCCACTGGCGGATGTCCTTGAAGACGCGCTCGACCCAACTCCTGGGCGGCATCGGCAGCTCTTTGGGGAACAAAGCCACTGCAAGCGGGACGTTGATCGCTGTGCCGGACGCGAATGCAAGCGGACGGGCGCGCGTTTCCCAATAGAGTCGCATCGACGAAGCGACGGTCCGGGTGAACCAGTAAAGCGAGATGTTGGCGAGCATGTCGTCGCGCGAAAATGCGGCGTTGGCCAGATCGCCATCGCAATCGCTCCAGTCGCGGAACTTCTCGATCATCCACGCTGCCAGTCCGACCGGCGAATCCGTCAGCCCATAGGCAAGCGTTTGCGGGCGCGTCGCTTGAATATGAGCATAGGCGCCATGAATATCCGCCCATTCGGCTTTCCGTTCCAGGAAGGCGCGTTCTTCCAAGCTTAGGTCGCCATCCGGGCCTGGATCGTGAGGAGGTGAGTATGAGCCGGGGATGAAGTTCAGATGCACCCCGGCGAGACTGTCTGGATGCGCGTGCGCCAGGCAGGTCGACACGCCGGCGCCCAGATCGCCACCTTGCGCGAGATATCGTTTGTAGCCGAGACGGCTCATCAACTCGGCCCAAAGGTCGGCGACGGTGAACAGGTTGAGACCAGGCCTGGTCGGTCGGCTTGAAAAGCCATAGCCGGGAATCGAGGGGACCACGACGTTGAAGGCGTCCTCCTGTCTTCCGCCATGCGAAAGCGGGTCGGTCAGAAGCGGGATCAACTCATGAAATTCGAAGACGCTGCCTGGCCAGCCATGGGTGAGTATGACCGTTCTGCCGGTTGCGACAGCGGCGCGCGCATGGATGAAATGGAGGGTTTCGCCGCCGATATCCGTCTGGTAGTGCGGATGGATGTTCCAGGCGGCTTCCTGCTTGCGCCAATCGAAGCCAGTGCGCCAGTGTTGCATTAGTCGGCGCAGTTGCTCGTGCTCCGTTCCCTGCGTCCAGCCTATTGCCTGCAACTGGTCCGGCTCGCGCCAGATCGAGATGCGCTTCTTCAAATCGTCGATTTCAGACTGGGCAATCTCGATGGTGAAGGGGCGAATTTTCATGGAGCCCTCTGCTCGCCGGCCATAAGGTTTCGGGCGGCGATAAAGTCGTGACTTTGCTGCCGGTTCGCGCGAAGCGCTTCTGTCGACGCTTCGATCGAGACCGGCAAGAAACGTAGGCGAGCGCCGACCGGCGCTTGCGCCAGCCGCCAGAAATCGGCTTCGATCACCGTGGCGATCTTCGGATAGCCGCCGCAGGTGTTGGCATCGGCAAGTTGGATGATCGGCTGGCCGGACGGCGGCACTTGAACAGTTCCCGGCACGATGCCGTGGGACAGCAATTCCAGCGGCGAGAGGAGGGAAAGCGTCGCCCCGGCAAGGCGATATCCCATACGGTTGGCGTCGTTGGTGATGCTCCATTCGCTGCCGGTGAAAGCCGCCTGGGCCTCCGGCCTGAAGGCGTCGAACTCGGCGGCCGGCAAAACCCGCAATTCGATTGCCGAGGCCAAGCCGTCCGCCGCGCCTCGCCGCTCTTCCAGCGCTGCGCCGATGCCGCCCGCGGGAAGGCGGCATTGCGCAGGGTTGAGCGCAAGCCGGTCACCGCGGGACAGACCGCGTCCGGCGAAACCGCCGAAACCGCCTTTCACATCCGTCGCGCGCGACCCCATGACGGACGGCAGATCGAGCCCGCCGGCAAAGGCGATGTAGGAACGAGCACCGATGCGCGGGGTTTCGAGGACTAGGGTCTCGCCGGCGCGGATCGTCATGGCCCACCAGGGTGGACAGGGCCGATCGCCGACGCTGACGGCGCAATCCGCGCCGGTGATGGCGACGGCGGTGTCGATATGCACGCGCAGCCGGAACGGATGAAGCGCGACCTCGATCCCGGCAGCCGAGGGGTCATTGCCCAGCATGAGATTGGCGATCGCCAGCGCCTGCCTGTCCATGGCGCCGCCATGGCTGACCCCCAGCGCCAGATGACCGGGCCGGCCGAGATCCTGGACCGTGTTCGGCAAGCCGGTGGTGAGGATCTCGATCATGCCTCGATCTCTGCGATTGCGAATCGGATTTTGTCTCCGGGCCTGAGCAGCACGGGCAATTCCGCTTCGGCCTTGAACAGCTTCACGTCGGTATGGCCGATTATGTGCCATCCGGAAGGCGCAGTCATCGGCATGATACCCGCCTGCGCGCCACCAATGATGACGGCGCCCTCAGTGACTTTGAGGCGAGGCGTGCTGCGCCTTGCCCAGGCAAGCAGCGGGTCGAGACCGGACAGATAGGGAAAGCCCGGCATGGCGCCGATGGCGGCGACGGTGTAGGTGGCCGCCGCGTGGCGGCTGACGGTCTCGTCGACAGACATGCCGCAATGTGCGGCCCAGCCGGCGAGATCCTCGCCGCGCGCGCCGCCATAACTGACGGGAATGGTATGATGCGTGCCGGTCACCGCGTGGGCATCGGTGCAAGCCCAGAGCGACATCAGCTGACCCGTGACGCTGTGGGCGTCCGTAGCGAGTGGGTCAAACACCACCAGCAGGTTGTTCATGCCGGGAACGGCCTCGCGCACCCCCTCTAGGCGCAGCGCGGCATTCGCCACCGCCCAGACCAGTTCCTGGGTGGCATCGCTGAAAGCCCCCTGCACGCCATCGAGCAGCAGCGCGCCCGATCCCGCAAGACTGATGTGAGGCGTACCGACAACCATGGGCGGTCAGTCCTTCACCGGCACCGTATAGTTCAGGATCAGGCGACCGCCATCCGGATAGATGGTCTGGCCGACGATGTAGGAGGCATCGTCGCTGGCCAGGAAGGAAGCGACGCTGGCGATCTCCGATGGTTCGCCGCATCGGCCGCTTGGCGTGCGCGACAGGATGGTCTGGCGCTGCGCTTCGCTGGCCATGACCGAACTCTTGACCATGTCGGTCAGGATGGTGCCGGGGCCGATGGCGTTGACGCGGATGTTATGCGGGATCAATCCGACGGCCATCACCGCCGTCAATTGCTTGATGCCACCCTTGGACACGGCATAGGCAACGGAATTGGGGATGGCCAGGATGGCGTTGATCGACGACATGTTGATGATCGAGCCGCCGCGTCCCTGCGCGATCATGGCCCTTGCCGCGGCCTGCCCGAGAAGGAAGGGCGCCTTGAGATTGACGCGCTGAACCAGGTCGAAGGCTTCCTCGGGGAAGTCGACGAAATCGTCCAGATGGATGATGCCGGCATTGTTGATGAGGACGTCGACACCGCCGAATCGCTCTGTGGCCTTGGCAACAACATCGGCTGCCATTTCCTGCGTGCATTCGGAGAGATCCGCCGATAGCCAGGCGGCACGCTCACCAAGACGTTCGGCATGCTCGCGCCCGCGATCGGCCTGCACGTCGACAAGCACAACCTTGGCGCCATCGGCATGAAAGCGCTCGGCGCAGGCAAGGCCCAGGCCTTGTGCCGCCCCGGTAACGATCACGACTTTTCCTGCATGCTTCACAGCCAATTCCCTTTTTACAATCATGGCGTTTATGGATATGTTATCCAATATATCTTGAACTTTGCCGCCATTGCAAGCCCGGACGGGTGGGCCTTTGCCGTCATGTTTGCCCAAGTGGCGGCGTTTATGGGCTGCTTTGGCTTTTTTCTGCCGACCATTGCAAGCCGGTTGACTCCATTGAATTAATTGTGATTGGATACTATATTCATAAAAGTGCCGACGACGGGGAGTGCAGACGATGGCGGATGGATCACAGGAAAGCGAACTGATCGACGCGTTCCGCGCTCTGGCGACGCCGTTGATCAGCGACAATCTCGCCCGTGTCCCCGGGGCTGTCGGGTTGCGGCCATTTCACCGGGTGGGCGGCGTCATGGCGGGGAGGGCGCTGACGGTCAGGACCCGCCCCGGCGACAACCAGTTCATCCATCGTGCGCTCGATCTGTTGCAGCCCGGAGACGTCATCGTCGTCGATGGCGGCGGGTATGAAGGACGCGCGCTGGTCGGCGAGATCATGACAAGTGTCGCGGCGTCGCGCGGCGCCGCAGGCATTGTCATCGACGGCGCCATTCGCGATGCCGGTGCCATCGGCCGCAATCCGTTTCCATGCTTCGCACGGTCGGCCATCCATCTCGGACCTTACAAGGATGGTCCGGGAGCCATAAATGTTCCCGTCTGCATAGGCGGCATGGTCGTCGGTCCCGGCGACATCGTCGTCGGTGACGAGGATGGCGTCGTGGCATTTCCAATCGAAGATGCCGCGGCTTTGCTGGCCGCCGTCAGGGCGCAAGAAGCGCGTGAGGCCGAGATCATGCAGAGCATCCGGGAGAACCGCTACCAGGGAGCCTATGCCCGGGCTGCCGGCGGCAGTCACTGATCGGCGGGTCAGGTCCTGCCGGTGACCATCGCGTGGCCGGCTGGCGATCCTGCTCAACATAACCGCTCCCCAGCTAACCGAGGGGCGAAACAATGCATTTCGGGCACGCCGCCTGGATGCGCCAACAGGGGAAATGGAGAGAATTAATGGTTGTTTCCTTCAAGAGGCTTGCCAAGAGGCTTGCTTGTGCCACCGCCCTTGCCGGGCTGGCTATGACCACGATGGCCGCGGCTGCCGACATCAAGATCGGCATTGTGGCCCCCATGACTGGCCAACTGGCCAGTGAGGGGCAGGATATGGAGAACGCCGTGAAGATGGCGATCGATGCCGTCAACGCCAAAGGCGGCGTCAACGGCGACAAGATCATCACCACTACCGCCGACGACGCCTGCGATCCGCAGCAGGCGGTGACCGCAGGCAGCAAGCTTGTCTCGGAAGGCGTGACCGCCATCGTCGGCGGCTACTGCTCGGGCGCCGTCTTGCCGACATTGAAGATCTATGGTGACGCCGGCATTCCATTCGTCATCATCGGAGCGAACTCGACCAAGCTGGTCGCCGCCAATCAGGGCAATGCCTTCCTCGCCAATTCGACCGGCGACATGCAGGCGACGACAGCTGTCGAGCTCTTCAAGAAGAACGGCTACAAGAAGATCGCGGTCGTGGACGAAGGCGATGCCTATTCGTCCGACCTGGCCAAGCTGACCGCCGAAGCCTTCAAGACCGCAGGCGGCGAGATTGCCGCCAAGGAGACCACCACGGCCGGCGAGCAGGACTATTCGGCGGTCGTCACCAAGATCAAATCGAGCGGCGCGGACGCTGTCTTCTGGACCGCCTACCATGCCGGTGGCGCACTGCTCACCAAGCAGCTTCGGCAGGCCGGGTTCCAGGGTGGCGTCGTGCTTGGCGATGGCAACAATTCGCCGGAGTATCTGGAAATCGCCGGCTCGGCCGGTGAGGGCGTGTATCTGCTGTCCCCGCCCACCGTCGACCTCCTGTCTGGCGCCGCCGACTTCAAGGCCAAGTACAAGGAGGCCTATGGCCGCGACGCCGGCGCCTATGCAGCTCTCTCCCATGATGTGGGCGACCTGATCGTCGATGCCATCACGCGGGCCAAGTCGGCGGATCAAAAGGCAATCATCGAAGCGCTCAAGGCAAGCGACTTCAAGGGCCTTGCCGGTGAAATCAAGTTCACCGACAAGAACACGCTCCAGACGTCAAACTTCCGCCCGGTGATCGCCAAGGGCGGCAAGTGGGTAGCCGAATAAAGGCCAACCGGATTGACGCCGAGGCAGGCCTTGTGGCGGCCTCGGCGTCACCGCCGATTGTCTGGTGTGCCGACGCTGCGCTCAGACAAGACTTTTTCAATTCTGCCCTGGAGCATCAATGACGCTCGACCTGCTTATTCAGCAACTGGTGAACGGTCTTATCGTCGGCTCGTTCTATGCCCTGATCGCGCTTGGCTACAGCATGGTCTTCGGCGTCATCAAGCTCCTGAATTTCGCCCATGGCGACATCTACATGAACGGCGCCTTCGTCGGCCTCATCGTGTTCTCCTTCGTCGGCATATGGGTCGGCAATGGCTGGCTGGGCGTGGTCTGCGCCCTGCTTGTGTCGATGCTGGCTGTCGGCTTGCTCGGCGTCATCATCGAACGCTTCGCCTACAGGCCGATGCGCAATGCGCCGCGCCTCTCCATCCTCATCACGGCGCTCGGCGCGTCGATGGTGCTGAACGGCACGGCACTCGCCCTGACAGGCGGGCGGCATTACGCCTTCAACACGGACCTCGGTTTTGCCGGCGTGGATATTTCCACCGTTCACATCACCTACACGCAGATGGTGCTGGTGGCCGCCTCCATCGCTCTTATGGCCGGCATGCAGGCCTTTGTCTCACGCACCATGTACGGCAAGGCGATGCGCGCCGTGTCCATCGACATGGGGGCGAGCCGCCTGATGGGCATCGATGTCGACCGGGTGATCGCCTTGACCTTCTTCATGGGCTCGGCGCTCGCTGCCGGCGGCGGGGTCATGGCCGGCGCCTATTATGGCAGTGTCCATTTCTTCATGGGCTTCATCATGGGGCTCAAGGCCTTCACCGCCGCGGTCATAGGTGGGATCGGCAGCGTGCCGGGCGCCATGCTCGGCGGATTGCTGCTCGGCCTGCTCGAAGCTTTCGGTTCGTCCTTGCCCTTCGTCGGCTCGGAGTGGCGTGACGTCTTCGTGTTCGGGACCCTGATCCTGTTCCTTGTGTTCAAGCCGACCGGCCTTCTTGGACGCTCTGTCGTGGAGCGGGTGTGATGACCGACGAAGTGAGAACCATGCCGACCGCCGGGCAACCGCAATTGATGCGCTGGTCCGTCGTGCTGCCCGGCCTGGCGGCGCTCACCTGCGCGCTGGTGTTGCCGCAATTCGCCAACGCCTATGTGACGGAGGTGGCAACCACGGCGCTGCTCTATGTCGTTCTGTGCCTCGGCCTCAACGTTGTCGTCGGCTATGCAGGCCTGCTCGATCTCGGCTACGCCGCCTTCTTCGCGGTCGGCGCCTACACATCAGGCATCCTGACCGCGGAATTCGGGTTCAATTTCTGGCTTACCATCCCGGTCGCCATGGTCGCCGCCTGCGTGGCCGGCATCATCATCGGGGCTCCGACATTGAGATTGCGCAGCGACTATCTGGCGATCGTGACGCTGGGCTTCGGCGAAATCGTGCGCATCATCGCCCGCAACCTCGACATCACCGGTGGCGCGAGCGGACTCATCGGCATCGAGCGCCCGGAGATATTCGGCTTCAGGCTGATGCAGGTGCAGCACTTCTACTATGCGTTCCTGGTGCTTGCGCTTCTCACCGCCTTCGTCTGTCTGAGCGTCGAGCGATCGCGAATGGGACGAGCCTGGTTCTACGTTCGCTACGATGAGGACGCCGCCGCTGGCATCGGCATCAACCGTGTCACGGCCAAGCTGCAAGCCTATATGATGGGCGCTGTGATCGCTTCCGTGGCCGGATGCCTCTACGCAGCCAAGATGACGGCCATCTCGCCGGAGAGTTTCACCTTCAACCAATCGCTGCTCATCCTTCTCGGCGTCGTCCTGGGCGGCATGGGCCGCATTCCCGGCGTCGTCCTTGGTGCTGTTCTCGTGGCCCTGCTTCCGGAGGTGCTGCGCGGCGCGGGAACCTATCGTCCCCTGGTGACCGCGGTTGCGCTGCTGGCAATCATGCTCTTCAGGCCGAACGGGCTGTGGCCGGACAAGCGAGTTTGACCATGGCGCTGCTGGAAGTCCGCGACCTGCGTCTCAGTTTCGGAGGACTGAAAGTCCTTCACGACATTTCGTTCTCGGTTGAGAAAGGCGCCATCAACAGTCTTATCGGGCCGAACGGGGCCGGCAAGACATCACTCTTCAATTGCCTGACCGGCTTCTACAAGCCGAAGGGCGGCTCGATCAGTCTGGGCGGCCGGCCAATCACCGGCTTGCCGCCGCATCGCATCACCGCGCTCGGCCTCGCCCGCACGTTCCAGAACATCCGGCTGTTCAAGGAAATGACCGTTCTGGAAAACGCCATGTCCGGCCAGCATTGCCGCAGCCGCCACGGCATCATGTCGGCGATCCTGCACTTGCCGGCACAGCGGCGCGAGGAGGAGACGATCCGCGCGGCTGGCATGCGCTGGCTCGATTTTGTCGGCATCGAGCAGCATGCGCATCGCCGTGCCGGTGGTCTTTCCTATGGCGATCAACGGCGGCTCGAACTCGCAAGAGCCCTGGCGTCGGCGCCCGAGCTCATCCTGCTGGACGAGCCCGCCGCCGGCCTGAACGAGCGCGAGAAGCTGGACCTTGTTCACCTGATCCGCCGCATCCGTGACGAAACCGGTGTCACCGTCCTGCTGATCGAGCACGATATGGGCCTGGTCATGCAGGTGTCGGAGAAGATCGTGGTGTTCGACTATGGGCAGAAGATCGCCGACGGACCGCCGGAGGCCGTGCGAAAAGACCCCAGGGTCATCGAAGCCTATCTCGGTACGGAGGACTGATGGACGCCGAAATCGTTCTTTCCGCGGACCGCATCGTCGCACGCTATGACGGCATCGAAGCCCTTCATGGTGTCAGCCTTTCGGTCAAGCGCGGCCAGATCGTCGCCCTGCTTGGCGCGAATGGTGCGGGCAAGAGCACCACCCTGCGCACGCTGTCCGGCCTTGTTGCCGCATCCTCCGGATGTGTCCGCTTCCTGGGCGAGGACATAACCAAAGTCCCTGCCCATCGCCTGCCGCATCGCGGGCTCGTCCACGTCCCGGAGGGAAGGCGTATTTTCGGCGACATGACGATCAGGGAGAACCTCGACCTGGGCTCGTTCACGCTTGCCGACGACGTCGAGCGCCGGCGGCGGCTGGATCATGTTTTTGAGCTCTTCCCCATCCTGGCGCGCAGACAGAATGGCGATGCAAGGAACCTCTCGGGAGGCGAGCAGCAGATGCTGGCGATCGGCAGAGCCCTCATGGCCGCGCCCAAGGTGCTGTTGCTCGATGAGCCTTCCATGGGTCTGGCGCCGCAACTGATCAAGGAAGTCATGAACATCGTGCAGCGCCTCAATCGTGAAGGCGTGACCATTCTGCTTGTGGAGCAGAATAGCAAAGTCGCCTTGAAATTCGCCGACTACGGCTACGTTCTCAAGGCCGGACGCGTTGTTCTTGAGGGACCAGGCAGCGATCTCGCGAGCAATGAAGCGGTTATCAGCGCCTATTTAGGTGGCGTCGCTGCTTAGCTGGCAAAGCTGCCAACGCCCGGATTTTACAGAATGAGGCCGCCGCTCCAGTCCATGATTTGCCCGCCTTGCAGGAGTGGGATCAGCCACAACGAGTTGATTCTGTAGAAACGTTGACCTTCCGGGCCTACCATCCAGTCTGTGTTCCGACCCCGGGGACATAGCTGACAAAACCTCGAGGGACGCACGGAAACCAGCGGATTGCCGCAACCGCGACGGCGATCCCATAATGGCTCAGGAGTGATTGTTCATCCGCTCGAACAAAGCTTCGCCCATCCGGCGCGTATGGGCCAAAATACCGACAAGCACCTCGTCCTTGTCCGCTTCGAATGCGCAGCGCCTCGGTGGCGAATTCGTCCGGACTGACCATCATACGGTTGGCTGTTCCTCCGCTGCGGGTGCTGCCAACGAGACCGGTATCGACAATTGGCGGAGCCATCTCCACCACCCGAATTCCGCTCGACCTCAATTGATGACGCAGACTGAGCGTAAAGGAATGGATCGCGGCCTGTGAGAGCAAGACAAGCGCCTTGCTGTCGAGTTCCAGGAACATCCGTCGTTGATTTGCGTTTGCTCTCCGAGGTTAGACGTTTTCAAACCGAAGGAGAACGGTGTCATGGACTGGAACCGCGTGGAAGGAAACTGGAAACAGGTGAAAGGCAAGGTCAAGGAGCAGTGGGGTAAACTCACGGATGATGACCTTGACCGCATCGCCGGCAAGCGCGATCAACTCGAAGGCAAGATCCAGGAGCGTTACGGCCTCGAAAAGGACCGTGTGCGGCGCGATATCGATGACTGGTACGGTCGGCAGGGCTGGTAGGCGTGTGAGCCCCGGCTGCGGCCAACTCCAAGACGCGGCCCGGGTGCCAATTCGGCAGGTCCGGGCCATGCAGGCGCCGAGCCTTATCGTCAGTTGAATTTTGCAGCAAGGATTTCGTACTGTGTCAGAAGATATCTCTCGCAAGCAAGAGCAACGGGGGACAAGAAGGATTGTCATGTGGGCGGTCGCAGTTATCGCTGTGATTTTCCTTGTTCTGCTTGCTACATTCGTGTTCGGCCCGTTGGTGTGATTTTCGTTGCGATGATTGAGCTGTTTCCTGCACGATCCAGGGATGATCGGGCGTTTGAGGGCGCTTGCAGCGGCCACCAGTGAGCGACGATGTGTTTGGCGAGGATATGCGGCTGGCGCTGCTTCCGCGGCCGGACGGCGCAACAAGCGGCGCTTATACCGACTGCCGTCGCGCGGCTAACAGTCTGCGGTAGCCTGAAACCGTTTCACAGGAATTTCGCTGAACACGATTTCGCCGGGAACTATCAGCAAAGGATTGGTTTGGTGGCGGTACACAACCAGGAGATCCACCATGATTGTCAAACTTCTCTCCACCGCTGTGCTCGCGCTCACATTGGCCACATCGGCAATGGCGCAGTCGAACGGTTCAAGCTCCAACAGCGGTTCGGGCACGACGCCCGGAACCACGAATGATGCCAATGGTACCGCCGGTTCCGGTTCCGGTACTTCGACAACCCCCGTTGACCCGAACGCAACAAATTCGACAACCACCCCGAACGGCATGAGCGACCGCTGCAAGGACGCCGCGGGCAATGATACCGACACAAACACCGCCTCCGGCACGACAACGTCGAATGTGCAGAACTGCAACAAATAGATTGGTGCCTCGGAGCGCTGCCGGACATTGCTCCTTTCCCTGGGGCTGCGATCGGGCCGCGTTTTGCGACTGCGATGGCATGCGCGGATGAGCCGACAACCCGTCAGGCTGATGCCATCCGCGCTGCCCTGGGTGGCAGGCGTATCCGCGGCAATCGTCATTATTCCGGTAGTTTGCGCCGTCAACTTGGTCCGCGGCGACAATCTCCGGGAAACCACCATTGCACAGGCCATCGGTGGCGACCCTGACCGGGCCGTCCCGGCAATGATCCGCCACGGCTGTGGCGGATGTCACGAAATCCCGGGGGTACCCGGCGCCCATGGCACCGTCGGTCCGTCCCTGCAAGGCGTCGTCGAAAGAGGATATATCGGGGCGTCGCGAGCCACCCCGGATGCGATGATGCGCTGGATCAGCAGGGCGCGGGATGTAGACCCGAAGGCGGCCATGCCCAATACAAATCTGTCGCTTCAAGAGGCGCGCGACATTACCGCCTATCTCTATGCGCGAACATGAGGCGCGCTGAAGTCGCCCCACGGCGCAGGCGTCTTGCCAGCAAAAGCAGCAGGCCAAGCATCAACACGGCGGCGCCCGCTACAAGTGATTGAGCCGCCAGAATCATGATTGTCTGGCTGGTTGTCGTTCCTGCTCGCATCTGGCGTACATCGGCCGCGGTGACGCTGAGGTCGGGATTTCCGAACCGCGCGGTGACGTAATTTGCAAGAGCTGCCATCTGGCCATTGTCCAGCCAGCCGCCGAAGGCCGCCATCGATTGACGCCCGGCCACGTCACCAGCTTTGACGCCTTCAAGGATGGTCATGACGACATCCTCGGGCGTGGCCGCGCCGGGGGTGCTGTTGCGGGTCAAGGACGGATAGTATCCGTCGGGCGATCCGCCTCCGTTCGCCCCATGGCACGTCGAACAGAGCGATCGATAGAGATCATCGCCGGTTGCGGTCCCGCTGCCTTGCGTCATCCCCTCGGTTCCAGCATCGCCGTCGGCCGCGGCCGCGGCCGCGTTACCCCATGAGAAACGCGGCTGCTTCTCGTCTCCCGGTTGGGTGGGCACGTCCCTGAGATAGGCGACAATAGCCTGGATGTCGTCGTCGGAAAGATGCTGCAGGCTGTTCATGACCGTTTCCGCCATCGGCCCGCCCGCGTAGGCCTTCCCGGGCACGGCGCCGGTTTTGAGAAATCGAGACAGCTCTTCGTTGCTCCAGCCGCCGACGCCTGCGATCTTGTCGCTGGTGATGTTGAAGGCGTGCCAGATGCCGGCGGTGCCGCCGGCAAGCTTGTGGTCTTCATCCATGCCGAACGTCGCATTCCTTGGCGTGTGGCAGGCACCGCAGTGGCCGAGCACCTCGACAAGGTAGGCTCCCCTGTTCCATGCGGCGGTCCGGCTCCGATCAGGCGTGAAACTGCCGGTTTGGAGATTCGCGAGCTTCCACAGCGCAACCGTCCAGCGCTGGTTGAATGGAAAAGGCAGAATGTTTCGCGGCCGCGGCTGGGAAATCGGCGGCTGCGCAAGGATATAGGCCCGAATTGCAAGCACGTCCTCGCGGCTCATTGCGGCGAAGCTGTCATAGGGCATGGCGGGGTAGAGATCGGCTCCGTCGCGCCTGATACCTTTCTTGACGGCTCGCACGAACTCGTCCGCGGAATAGCGTCCGATGCCCGTTTCGAGATCTGGTGTGATGTTGGTCGAGTATACATCGCCGAACGGTGTCGGCACGCGATAGCCTCCAGCGAAGGGGCGGCTCGGATTGGACGTGTGGCAGCCGATGCAGTCGGCCGCTCGCGTGAGATATTCACCCCTCTGGATTTCGCTCGCCCGCAGCTCGGTGCAAAGCGCCAACGACGACAAGACGAGTACGACCGCCCGAGAAATGACGGGTGGGAATGGAATGCCCGTGGCAGGCCAAAGCGCGTACCGGCGGTGGATGGCCAATCTCCGCGTCTTTGGCGTCGTCACAGTTCGCACCCGCTGAAGATCAGCCCTGCCACCACTTGCGCCAGCAAGATGAGCGTGAACAGCGCCCCGACGCCCACCGAAGTCCTGGCAAGGAACGCACGCGTGCGCGCCCTCCGGGGCGGGATCGTACCATGTCCGCGGTCATGAACGGCGTGCCACGACAGCAGCGTGCCTGCCAGGGCGACAGCGGCGCCTATCAATGAGAACAAGGCAGTGGGACGAAAGCCGGCATGGCACTGCCAGGATGCAATGGAGTAATCGAGCTGCAGGGCTATTGCCCACGCAACTGGCCCGCTGACCAGGCCTGCCCAGGAAACGCCGGTACGGATCGCCTGCATCTCACATCCTCGGAGCCCAATAAATAACAAGATAGAGCACGACCCATGAGACGACGACGAAGTCCCAGTAGAACGCATTGTCCGAGACGTCGCTGAAGCGGCGGCCCGCCTTGCCTTTTTGCGTGAACATGAGAACCGCCAGGACGATCGTGTCGCCGACATCGGTAAGAAGATGCGTCGTATGCAGTCCAAGCAGGAACCACACGATCGATCCGTAAGCGTTCTGATCCCAGGAAATCCGCAGAGCCGGAAATTCCCAGATGCGAACGATCAGCGGAAGAATCCCGACGATCGACATGACGACCATGCCAAGGCGAACTTTCGCGAGGTCCTGGCGACGCGCCCAAAACTCGATCAGGTGGTTGGGCACGACGCTCGCAACCAGAATAATCAACGCTGCCGTGCCCGGCAGCAAATCTGGCGCCGGGGCTCCGATGGGCCAATGCCGGGCCAGCACAGCCAGATAGAAGTAGGTGCCTATCGCCAAGGCAAAACCTGTTGCCTCGAGAGCAATGAAGGCAAGGGTTCCCCACCACATCGGGCTCGCCGACCCGAAATCATATGTGGGCAGGTGGCTGACGTCGGCGACGGGACGGTGCCTCATTCCTCGTCCTCCGGCTCGCCTTTCGGCCAGAACCAACAGATGAAGCCGATCGAAACCGGGATCGCTCCCCAGACCACCGCCCATGGCGTGTATATCGAACCGAGAAATGCGCCGCCCACCGCAATGGCCGACAGCAGCGGCCAGATCGAGTTGTCAGCCGATGGCACCCTTAGTTGCGGCACCGCATCGGCGACCGTGCCGGCGAGCACCTCGCGTGCGTCGACACGCAGACCCTCGACCACGGGAAGCGTATCGGGCTCGGCCCAAAGCGGTTCGCGGTGAGTTACCACGGGCAGCCGCGAAAAATCGTAGGAGGGCGGCGGCGACGTCGTCGCCCATTCGAGCGTGCTCGCGCCCCAGGGATTGTCTCCGGCAATGCGGCCGTTGCGAAGGCTGAGCAGGAGGTTCAGGAAGAAAAGCGCAAAGCCGGCGAACACCACCAGTGAAGAGAGGCTGATGAGGAGGTTCATCTCGCCCCAGCCGCTCGCCGGCGGATACGTATAAACGCGGCGCGGCATGCCTTGCAGACCGAGAATATGCATGGGGAAGAAGGTGAGATTGAACCCGAGGAAGACGAGCCAGAAATTCCAGCGGCCGAGCCTCTCCGACAGCATGCGTCCGGTGATCTTGGGAAACCAGTAATAAACGGCGCCGAGCAGGGGGAAGACGGCGCCCCCGACCAGCACATAGTGGAAATGGGCAACCACGAAATAGGTGTCGTGCACCTGCAGGTCGAGCGGCACCGAGGCGACCATGACCCCGGTCAGGCCGCCGATCACAAAGGTGAAGATGAAGCCGAGCACGAAAAGCATGGGCGTGGCGAAGATCGGCCGGCCGCCCCAGATCGTCGCAATCCAGCAGAAGATCTGAATGCCGCTCGGAATGGCGATCATCATCGAGGAAGCGGTAAAGAAGCTTTCGCCGAGCTGCGGCAGGCCGGTAGCGAACATGTGGTGCACCCACAGGCCGAAGGAAAGAAAACCGATCGAGATCAACGACAGGACGATGCCGAGATAGCCGAAGATCGGGCGGCGAACGAAGGTCGGCAGGATCGCGGAGACGAAGCCGGTCGCCGGAATGAAGATTATGTAGACCTCGGGATGGCCGAAGAACCAGAACAGATGCTGCCACAGCAGTGCATCGCCGCCTGCTGCGGGATCGAAAAATTTCGTGCCGACCAGGCGGTCCAGGATCAGCATTGTACTCGAGACCATCACGGCCGGCATGGCGAACAGGATGACGAAAGCCGTAACGAGGACGGACCAGACATAGAGCGGGATGCGGTCGAGCGACATGCCGGGAGCACGTTGTTTGAACACTGTCGCGATGATCTCGACCGCTACCGCGAGCGCGGACACTTCAGTGTAGGTCACCATCTGCGCCCAAAAATCGGGGCGCTTGCCGATGCCATATTCGGGTCCGGCGAGCGGTACGTAGGAAAACCAGCCGGCATCCGCACCGGTTTCGAAGGCAAAGGCGATCCAGATCATCAGCCCGCCGGAAAGATAGACCCAGTAGCTGAATGCATTGAGCCGCGGAAAGGCGACATTGCGAGTGCCGATCATCAGCGGCACCAGGTAAATGGCGAAAGCTTCCATCACCGGCACGGCGAACAGAAACATCATCGTCGTGCCATGCATGGTGAACAGCTGGTTGTAGAGATCGGGGCCGATGTGGCCGGCCTCAGGCTGGGCAAGCTGGAAACGCATGGCGAGCGCTGATAGACCCGCAAGGATGAGAAACAGGAAAGCCGTCACGATATAGCGCCGTCCGATCAGCTTGTGATCGACCGTGACCAGCCAGCCGTAGAAGCCTTTCGGCGTTCGCCAGGCATGCGCCAGAAAAGCGCGCAGTCTCACCTCTTCGAGGCCGGTGTCACGGATGCCTTTCAAGCCCTGCTCGGTATGCTCGGCCGGCTTTCCCGCAATGCCGCTCATTCGAGGCTTCCGAGATAGGTGACGACCGCGTTGAGATCGTCGGCGCTAAGGGCAATGCGCGGCATCTTGGCGCCAGGCTTTATCGACTGTGGATCGGCAATCCAGGCGGCGAGTGCGCCAGGGGTCATGGCCAGCGTATCCGCGGCCAGTGCACGTCGGCTGGCGAGATGGGTAAGATCAGGTCCGACCGTTCCGCTGGCAGGCGTGCCTCTTATCGTATGGCAGAGCGCACAGCCGGTGGAAAGAAATGCCTGTTGGCCGTGGCGTTCTTCCTCGCCGCCAGGCGCCGATGCGACGGCGTTTTGCCTGGATTGCCATGCTTCGAACGCTTCGCGGCTTTCCGCGATGACGGTGATGGCCATATGGGCGTGCTGATAGCCGCAGAATTCGGCACACTGGCCACGATAGATGCCGGGCTTATCGGCGATGAGGGTAAGCTGGCTTAGCCGGCCCGGAATGAGATCGCGCTTACCGGCAAGGTTCGGCACCCAGAAGCTATGAATGACATCGAGCGAATCGAGTTCGACCTTGACCGGTTCGCCAACCGGGACATGGATTTCATTTGCCGTGACGATCGATTGCGAGGGATCATTACCGGCATACCGGACCTCCCACCACCATTGGTGCCCCGTGATCCGCACGGCAAGCGTTTCCGTTCCGCTCAGCGAAGCAATGGATTTGCCGGCGAAAAAACTCGCTATCGTCATCATGACGAGCACCAGAACGGTCAACGCAATGGCGCTGCCGACAGCGCGGGTAAATCGGCGCTCCTGATGTGAATCGATCTCGAGCGGCGAGCGCGTTGTCTCGGACAGGCGGCGATGCAAAAGCGCTGCCGCCAAGACCAGCATGACAAGCAGCCACGTGGCCACCGCGACTGCGCTGAAAGACCAGATCAGATCAAGGATTCTCCGGGCGTTCGCACCGTGTGCATGGAGGGCCGACTGCCGATCGCCGCATCCTGCCAATACCAACATCGGCGCTGCGCTGACCCACCTCAAACGCTGTTGCGCGGCCTTTCCCGGAACAATGTCAGTCAGGATTTGCGTTGGACATGTAAAGGCAAGCGACATTCGCGGTCGTGTCCGCCTGCGAGAGCCGGCCAACGGACTCATGCACCTCGCCATGAAGGATCCACCATCGTTGCCAAGGCCATAACGCAGCTGACTGAAAAAGGATGCTTGGCAACACCGCCCCGGCGAAAACCGACGTGAAGCGGTGCGGGTTAGACGATGCGCAACTCCTGGGGAGCCTGATGCCGCCGACTGCTCGTTTGAATCCAGAAAGCGACCAAGAGCAGTGCGGCTCCGCCATAGATCAGGCCAGCGGGAATCCACATGATCAAGCCTGCAAGTTGCTGGTCCTCGAGCGGGCTGAGCCCCCACAGATCCGAGCCGACGGCGTTGGCCGGATACCACAGCTTTGGCGAGACAACGAGCAAAGCCCCGAGCAGCCCGGTGTGGAGCGAGGTGAAGAAGAGATGCATCACCGCATTGCCGCGAGCGTGCTCGCGGCCAGGGCGAGGCAGCAGCACCCACCAGAACAAAAGCCCGGTGCCGAGGAAGCTCGCGTGCTGGGCATAGTGCAGGAAACCCTGCTGGAGGGCAGCCTCGAACAGCGCCGGGAGATGCCAAATCCATATCGCGGCTCCGTGCAGGACGGTCGCGACCACAGGGCGGCTGATGAACGCCCAGATCGCCCGAAGCGTATTTGCATGTCCGGCCGCTCCGAATATCTGGCGCAGTTGTACCGGCAGTGCCCACATCATCGCCGCTGTCGGGCGGGAGGTAACCAGCAGAGGCGCTGCGACCACCATCAGCAATTCATGCTCGATCATGTGCGCCGCAAACACATGTTCGCCCAACGCATGGATCGGGCTTACAAGGGCGAACGCCAGGACGGCCCAGCCGGCAGCAAACTGGAAGGCCTGCCGTGATCGCAAGCGACGTCCGCGTCCGCTCCGTCGCCACAGTCGGTTGGCGCCGGCAACATACAGCAAAAGGATTGCCGCCAGTGGCAATGTGATGGGGAGCGCCAGAGTCCAACCGGCCTGCGGAGCGCCGTTACCGTAGCAGATGGAGGTCGAAAAAAGCGCGTCGAAGCTCATGATCCGCATCCGTCACCCGGAAGAGCACCGGTTCATCTGGAAAGATCCAGAATGAAGCCAAGGAGGCGCGCTGTTCCCACCTCCTTGCGCCGCCTCTAGGCGTCCATCATCGATTTCGCCGGCTCCCGGGCGATATTTTCTTCTATGCGTTCGTGTCCCGGTGTTCGCGGCAGGGCCTGGCGGAAGTTCTTGGCATAGTCTGCCGGCATTTTGGGCGGCATCAGCGGCTCATAGGCATCGACCAGCGCTTCGATCACGACAGGGCCTTCCGTGGCGAAAGCCTGGTCGAGAACCGTCTCGATCTGATCGGTCCGCTCGATGCGAAAACCCTTGGCGCCCATTGCTTCCGCCGCCATGGCAAAATCGATCGGCTGCAATTCGCAGCCGAATTGCGGATTCCCCAGAAACATCATCTGCTCCCAGGCGATCTGATTGAGCATGTTGTTCTTGATCACCAGAACCTTCAGCGGGATCTTGTAGCGCACCGCCGTCGAGAATTCGCCGAGCTGCATGGCAAAGCCGCCATCGCCGACGATGGCGGCAATCGGGCGACCGGGGAATGCTATGCCGGCAGCGATGGCGTAGGCGAGACCGCAAGCCATCGACGCCAGCGATCCGGACACCCCAAATGCCTGGCCGCTGCGAAGATCGACATGGCGGGCGGCCAGTTCCGTGTTCTGACCGGAATCCGTGGCCAGCACCGTGTCGTCGGCCAACCGTTGTCCGAACGCCCGGGCAATCGCCTGTGGCTTCAAGGGTCGCGCCTGCATGTCTTCCGACTGCCGCATCATCTCGCGCCATTTTCTCATGGTCTCTTGGGAACGGTGCAGGAACTCATCGGAGGGCTTCTGCGTCAGACGTTGGTTGAGCGCGCGCAATGTCTCGGCCGCGTCGCCGACAAGGCCGGCTTCGACTGGAAAGCGCAAGCCGATCCGCTGCGCATCGCAGTCGATCTGGACGCCACGGGCCTGCCCGGGCTGCGGGTAGTATTCGATATAGGGAAAGGTCGAACCGACAATCAGCACCGCGTCACAGCTCTCCATCGCCTCTTGCGAAGCCAGGGTTCCAAGAATGCCGATCCCGCCGGTGGTGTAGGGATGGTCGTCCGGCAGCACCGCCTTGCCCAGCAAGGCCTTCGCGACAGGCGCCTGCAGCAGGCGCGCCGTGTGTTCGAGTTCGGCGGCCGCGCCGATGGCGCCGCGTCCGGCCAGGATCGCAACCCGCGAAGCGTCATTGAGAATGTCGGCGGCTTTGTCGAGCTCAACGTCCAGCGGTACGCTGTGAGCGGCGAACATATCCTGCGGCGTGTGCGCCGGGCGATTGCGCTTGGAGCGCTTCGACGGATCGCGCTCCTGCTCCTGGATGTCGCTGGCAATCGAAAGATGTGCGACGCCCTTGCGCGCCAGCGCGGTTCGGCAGGCAAGGCTGGCGACGTTTTCCATATGCGCGGCATCGGCAACATGGGCGTTATAAACGGAGACATCATTGAACACGCGCGTCAGATCGACATCCTGTTGCGTGAACGTCTCGATCAGATCGTGGAACTGCATGCCCGTAATCGCCAGCACCGGAGCCTGGTCGAGCTTGGCGTCATAGAGGCCGGTCAGAAGATGTGTTCCGCCGGGACCGGACGTCGCAAGGCACACGCCCAGCTTACCTGTCCACTTGGCATACGCACATGCCATGAAGGCAGCCGATTCTTCATGCCGGACCTGAACGAAGGCAATCTTGTCGCGCCGCGTCCGCAACGCTTCCATGACGCCGTTTATGCCGTCTCCCGGCAAGCCGAACACCACCTCCACGTCCCAGGCGACGAGCGTATCGATGAGAATTTCTGCTGCATTTGGCATGTCAGGGTAGCTCCGGCGGATGGTGTCCGAACCGGTGAATCCCGAGTTGGTTCCTTCGTCACAATAAATCGTGACAGGTTTCTGGAAGCGATCTCCCCGGAGCGGTCTATTCGATCTGCTCGAACGTGCATTGCCGTGGCGCCTTGTCGGGGCGCCAGCGCAGCAGTTTGGTGCCGTGGCGAAACCGATTGCCGGTAACGTGGTCGAAGCGGACCTCCACCACCAGTTCAGGTTCCAAGGGTTCCCATTGTCCGCTGCGCTCCGTGCTCCAGCGGCTCGGGCCGCCGGGCGCCTTGCCGGTGAATCCGGGCTCTGACCGCAGCCCTTCCAGCCGGCGCGTGAGCGCTCCTCTGTCGGTCCTGGCGATGGTCGACGTGAAGCCGACGTGATCGAGCTTGCCGTCGTCATTGTAGAGGCCGAGGAGCAGCGAGCCGACCTCACGACTGTCCGCGAGATAGCGGAAACCGCCGACAACGCAATCGGCGGTGCGCCTCGGCTTTACCTTCACCATCGCACGTTCGCCGCACAGATAATGCTCATCGAGCACTTTGGCCACGATGCCGTCGGTCGATGCATGGCCGGAGCCGTTTAGCCATCGAGCCGCCGTGGCTGCATCATAAGCGCACTTCGACAGGCGAAGATCTGGACTGTTCGAGGAGGTCGCGAAGTCCTCGATCGCTCGCCGCCTTTCGACAAGTGGCTTGCCCGTGATGACCTCGCCGCCCGGCCTGGCAAGCATGTCGAAGAGGATCAGACTGGCAGGCGTCTGCGAACTCAGTTTGCGGATTCTGCTTTGTGCTGGGTGAAGGCGCATCTGCAGCGCTTCGAAGGAAAGCTCACCGTCAACCTCAATGACAATCTCGCCGTCGATGACGAAGTGCCCGCGCTTGAGGTCACGCAAAATCTCCGTGATTTCTGGAAAATAGCGGCCGAGCGGCTTGCCGGATTTGGCGCGCAGGTCAACGGCGTTGTCGCTCTTGAAAGCCAGGCAGCGAAATCCGTCCCATTTGGGCTCGTACTGCCAGCGGTTCCCGTCCCTGGGGATTTCATCGGCAAGCCTGGCCTCCATCGGAGGAGTGTCCAGCGGGAGCGGGAAGGCGTTTATCGGTTCATGCACGGGTCAGGCCTCCAAAACCGGTTCAGGAACGGCTCCGGCTTTTCAACTTCCAGGACTGGCACCGCGTTCCATCTGACGGTTCTGCCTGGTTCTTCGCGATGGGACATTTTCATTTGCCGCGGAACCCGGATGACGGCTGGTCGCTTTGATGTCATCGGCAACGCGAGCGGAGATGTCCCATCGATCCCTCATTGTGGATAGCTTTTGTCGGAACCGTCATTCTGATGCAGATGCCGCCAGGCCCCGACAGCATGCTGGTGATGGCACGCGGCATCGGGCAGGGGCGCGACGTGGCGCTGTTCACGGTGCTCGGCATGACGCTGGGCGCCGGACTTGTGCAGCTTCCGCTGATTGCATTCGGCCTGTCCTCGCTTGTCCACGCCTCGCCCCTGGCGTTCAATCTGCTTCGATGGGCCGGGGCGGCCTACATCGTCTGGCTGGGTATCCGGCTGCTGCTTTCATCCTCGGCAACCATTCCCACGGGTGACCTCAAGGCCCTGCGGCCGCTCGCCGCCGCCCGGGAAGGAATGATCGCCAATCTGAGCAATCCCTGGCCTTTGATGTTCATGGTTGCGTTCCTGCCGCAATTTGTCGATCCGCATAGGGGCTCCGTCACGTTGCAGCTGGTGCTGCTTGGCGCAACACAGAAGATAACCGGTGTGCTGGTGCTGGGAGCCTACGCCTTGGCATCGGGCGCGGCCGGCGCATGGGTCATGCGGCACCCTCGCGCAAGGCTTTGGCAGCAGCGGCTCGCCGGCTGTCTCATCATCGGCCTCGGCGTGCGGATGGTGATCGGCGGCGGTACGAGCCGCTGACGAAGCGGATGAACAGCCGGGCCCCACACTCGACTTTGGCGCCGCTGGACATTCCTTCAAAGAATAATTTTGTGCCACGTCGCCTGAATGACAGGCTTCGACACAAGCATTCTCTTCTTCAGGGGAACGGAGCATTCGCTTCGATGTTCGGCTCCGCCGAAAGAACCCGCATGGGATGAATCGCCGTCGCGGACCGGGACTGTGTCCAGGAACAAAAAGCCTGACCAGAGGTTCGAACTCGATCTCAATGCAGCTTGAAACGGCTGCTTCATCGGCATCCGATTGGAATGTTCGTCATGATTTCTTGCGTGGCCCCGGTAAAGACGCGCCTTCAATGAACAAGCCACCTGAAGAGGGCCAAAGGGCAAGAGAGCCAAAAAAAGGCGGCGTCGTTCGGGCTCTCGGGCTTGGTCTGATCACCGGCGCGGCCGATGACGACTGCTCGGCTATCGGTACCTACGCGAGCGCCGGAGCGCGGTTCGGGCCCGACCTGCTGTGGACGGCACCTGTCACGCTGCCGATGATGTATCTCGTCGTCTATCTTTCATCCAAACTTGGCCAGGTTTCGGGTCGCGGGCTTTTCAAGGTCATATCGGACTTCTATCCGCGTTGGCTGCTATGGTCTGTGCTGGTGGGCGTACTGATTGGCAACACGATCGAGGCAGCCGCCGACCTTGGCGCCATGTCGGCGGCCATTGTGCTGTTTGTTCCGCTGCCTGCTCCGTTGGTCGTCATTGTCGTCGCGATCGTCATTTTTGCCCTGCAGGTGTTCGGATCGTATAAATTGATCCGAAATGTGTTCCGGTGGCTGGCTCTGGCTCTGCTTGCCTATGTGGTCTCCGCGGTGCTTGCCAAACCGGATGCCGCCTCCGTTCTGCGTGGCACGCTGTTGCCAAAAATCGAGTTCAGCCGCGAATACCTGTCCATCCTCGTCGCCATCGTCGGGACCACGCTCTCCGCATACCTTTACACGTGGCAGTCCAATCAGGAGGTGGAGGAGGAGATCGCCAAGGGTCGAACGAGCCTCGAAGAGCGCAAAGGAGCCACCGAGGGCGAGCTGCGCCGATCCCGCCGCGATATCCTGATCGGCATGACGTTTTCCAATCTGATCATGTATTTCATCATCCTTTCGACAGGGTCGACGCTCTACAAGGCCGGGCAGACGCAGATCGAGACAGCGGCACAGGCGGCCGAAGCGCTGCGGCCGCTTGCCGGCGACGCTGCCGGCATTCTCTTTGCGGCCGGTGTAATTGGCGTCGGCTTTCTGGCCGTGCCGATCATGACCGCTGGCGCTGCTTTCGATTTCGCTCAGGCGATGGGATGGAAGAATAGCTTGCATGCCAAACCCCGGCAGGCTCCCAAATTCTACATCGTGATCGGGGTCATAACGCTGGTGGCGGTGGGCCTCAATTTCTTCGGCTTCAACCCGATGAAAGCGCTGGTCTGGTCCGGCATCGTGCAAGGATTTTCAACGCCGCCGCTGCTGCTTCTCATTCTCATCATGACCAACAACCGCAAGATCATGGGTGACAAGGTCAACAGCACAAGTACGAACATCCTGGGTGGGGTGACGATCCTGGCGATTCTTGCGGCGTCGGCGGGGCTGGTAGCAAGCTGGTTCCTGTAGCTCGCCGGGCGTGAAGGATGTTCAGGCCTGGTGGAACATCGGCGGTCAAATGTCGTTGAGACGTTTGTGGGAGAAAGAAGGTTGTCCATGTCAAAGTTGCAGGCCGCCACTCCGGATCGTTTAAGGCAACTCAGGCTTGAAGCTTCAGCACATTTCGCTCCGTTGATGCTGAACGAGGCCCTGTTGCGCCTTTCCCATGCCTGCGGAGCCGACAGCCTCGACCGCTTCGAGAAAGCCATGGTTGATCAAATCGAGGCAGCAAAGGACGATCGGGCCGATTTCGAATCGATCAAGGAATTCGCGATCGAGCAGCTTTACGCCCTGGTCCGGAACGCCAACGATTCGCCAAAAAAGAAACAGGCACTTGAGAAGATAGACACGCGCAGAACGCCCGGCCGTTCCGAAGAACCACAGACGCTCGAGGACCAACTGCAGGCGGGGTTGGAGGATTCCTTTCCGGCGAGCGATCCGCCCTCGGTGGTGTCCACGACCATTTCAGGCGGAGCAAAGAAGCTGGTCGGGACCGACGAGGTCCTGGAAAAGCAGCGGCAACAAGCGTCCAGCAAGGAAGGCCGCTCGTAGATCGCGGTGGCGGCTGGTGTGGCGGCAACCAAGGCCTGCGGACACGCCAACGGAACAGCTGGCGCCATCGCATCAAAGCTTGACAGCCGCCTCCCGCGCCCAGAGCCGCAGTTTGCGGCATGACTGCACAAACGCAGTTACCGAAGCTGCCGAATCCAGCCGCGTCAACCCCTCATCGGCATCGGGAGCGACGCCTGCTTTGATCAGGAGCGGCTCGGCCCCTGTGGTGAAGCCGATGAACTTGCAGTGCGCAAACGCATCAGACACGAAATCCTTCGCAGCGGCCTCCTTGACCAGCAACTCGGCGCCCGCCTCGGAGAGGAGCAGCACCACCGCGTCGAACAATACGGATGGACCGCCGTCGATCATGTGCCTTGCCTCGATGTGAGTGCCGTCGGCGGTTTCGACGCCGCCCACCTTGGGCGCAACCACCTCCATCACCGCGCCTTCCGCTTCGATGGCGGAACGAAGTTCCTCGAACAGCGCGACATCGGCTCCATCGCTAAGCATGACACCGACTTTGCGGCCTTCAAAACTATCAGGCCCATTTTGAATGATGCTGAGCGCCGGCGACGGCGGCAAGTCATCACGCGGCGTAACGGCGGCTTCGGCAGGTTCGGGCAGGTCACGGACGCCGAGCTTGTCGGCGACCGTGGTCGCCAGCGTTTCATCGATGTTCAACAAATGCGAAACCATGCGCTCGCGGATCGCCGGTGCCTGGACCTTGCTCAGTTCAAATGTCAGCGCCATCGCGATGTGACGCTGCTCCGGTGGTGTCTGGCTGTTGAAGAATTGCCGGGCCTGGCTGTAGTGATCGGCGAAGCTCTCCGCGCGCAGACGTACTTTCTGCCCTTCTTCGGCATCGGCGAAAGAACGGAAGCCACGCTGCGGATCCTCGCGCGGTCCCAGTCCCCATGAGTTCGGCTCATAATTGGCGCGACCGGCCGGGTTGCGCATGGCCATGTGCCCGTCCTGTTGAAAATGGGCGAACGGGCACTTCGGCGCATTGATCGGCAGATGGGTAAAGTTCGGGCTGCCCAGCCGTTTCAATTGGGTATCGAGATAAGAGAAGTTGCGGCCTTGCAGAAGCGGATCGTTGGAGAAATCGATTCCGGGCGGCACATTCTGCGTCATGAACGCCACCTGCTCGGTCTCGGCGAAGAAATTATCCGGCATCCGGTCGAGCACCAGCCGACCGACCGGAATTGGTTCGAGGACCTCTTCGGGAATGATCTTCGTTGCATCCAGGATATCGAAGTCGAAACTGTCGGCAAACGCCTGATCGAACAGTTGCACCGTCAACTCCCATTCCGGGAAATTGCCGGCCTGTATGGCCTCCCACAGATCGCGGCGATGGAAGTCGGGATCGGCGCCATTGATCTTGACCGCCTCGTTCCAGACCACCGATTGCATGCCGAGCTTGGGTTTCCAGATGAACTTGACGAAGGTGGATTCGTCCTTCGCGTTGACGAGGCGGAACGTGTGCACACCAAAGCCCTGCATGAAGCGGAAGGAACGCGGGATCGCGCGATCCGACATGATCCACATCACCATGTGCATCGATTCCGGCATCAGGCTGATAAAGTCCCAGAAATTGTCGTGCGCCGTCTGTGCCTGCGGAAAGGCACGGTCGGGCTCCTGTTTGGCAGCGTGGATCAGGTCGGGAAACTTGATGGCGTCCTGGATGAAGAAGACCGGGATGTTGTTGCCGACCAGGTCCCAATTGCCTTCCTTGGTGTAGAGCTTGACCGCGAAGCCGCGCACGTCGCGGGCGAGATCGAACGAGCCCTTGTTGCCGGCAACCGTCGAGAAACGAACGAATGCCGGCGTCTTCTCACCAACTCGCTGGAAAATGTCGGCACGTGTGTATTTGGCAAGTGACTCGTAGGTCTCGAAAAAACCATGCGCACCGTAGCCGCGGGCATGAACGACCCTTTCCGGGATGCGTTCGTGGTCGAAGTGGAAAATCTTCTCGCGAAAGTGAAAGTCCTCGATCAGCGATGGTCCGCGCTCACCGATCCGCAATGTGTTTTGGTCGTCGGAGACAGGCGTTCCGAGCGCCGTCGTAAGGGCAGGCGTTTCGTCCCCCGCGATCTGGTGCAACTCGCCGCCATTTCCGCGCGCGCTATTCTGATCCAGTCCACTTGCCGATTGGCGAGCGGAGGGGCGAGCGGATTTGGCCATGACAGGTCCTCGATCGATACCGGAAGGTTGAAGTGGTCAAGCCATCAAACTGCCGGTGAGCGGCTTTGTTCCCGTAAAAAATGGACGCTGGAGACACCGCTGTCGGAGGAGCCGTGACTGCTGCGGCGATGGTGCGCGCCGATCGGATGACAGATATCTCCGCCTGCGCAGAATTTATGAAGAGTTGTCTCCAGCACGAGGAACGAACCAAACTTCCATGCATTTAGCTGGGGCTGCGTTCACACACTCTTTCTTCTGGGAGCTGGACCATTGTCATCCGGAGGCTGCCTTTTGGCCGACCAGGAAACCAGTGAAGTTTCCATCGTTGACCTGATACCTGCCCTGCGGGCATTCGCGCGCACCTTCTGCCGCGTCCCCGACGACGCCGACGATCTCGTGCAGGAGACACTGACCAAGGGTCTCGCCAACATCGACAAGTTCGAACCCGGTACGCGCATGAAGTCGTGGCTCTTCACCATCATGCGCAACACTTATTACACCCGGGTCAAGATCGCTGCCCGGGAGGCGCCCGGCCTGCTCGATTGCGCGTCTTCGAGGCCAATTTCGGAAGCTACCCAGGAATGGACGGTTCAGAGCAGGGAAGTTCACGGCGCCATTCAAAGGCTGCCTGAACACCAACGCGAGGTCCTGATGCTGATCGGCGTTTTGGGAGTGAGCTACGAGGAAACCGCCGACATATGCGGTTGCGCGGTCGGGACGGTCAAAAGCCGCCTGAACCGTGCGCGCGCCAACATCCTTGAATTACTGGGGGAGAGTTCGCTGCAGACATTGATGGAAAGACGAAACCAGCTGTCGGATGGTCAGCTCGATGTCGAGGTCGACGGCCGCAGATAGTCAGTTCTTCACGTCGCGTCGACGTTTCTCGACGAGCGCGTTTTGCAATTCGATCGCCAGCTCGGTCAGGCGATCTGGAATTTTTTCCTGCTCTATGGCGGCCAGCAGGGAAGCAATCTCCTGATCCACAGCCATCTCGACATGCGGATCCGCGGTATCGTCGCTCGAACGAGACATCACATTCTCTTGATAGCGGTCCCTTGATCCTAGTGTGGTGGTAAGCGCCTTGCATTACAAGGCGGTGTCCACCGCCAAGAAGCTCACCAGCGGCCCCTTGCACAGGTTTATTTCCTTGCTGCTCCTTCGTCGCCGCGGGCCATGGACGCGCTGCGGTAGCGTTCAGTCCTTAGGCAATCGGTCAGCGGCGTGACCCGGATATTGATCGGACTTGATCCGATTGCCGTCCTGCCCGCGCTCCTGGCCATGCTGCTTCTTGTCGCGATTCGACAAGACCGCGTTTTCTTCGATCTCGTCCTTCTCCGGTGAGGTCACCGCGCCGGCGTCGGCACTCTTGCCTGGCTGCTGCGGCCGAAATGTTTTTTACCGCCGGATGCCATGATATCCTCCTTCGAATCGGGGACACTCGTCGGTGCCCGTTGTTCGACGTCCGAACTGGCATCGCGCTGTAATGTTCCGCTTCACCCAGCGAGCAGAAAGGCGTCGCCATCCCACGACCGAAACGGCTTCTCGCCGTCGATGAGGACCCGCAATTGATGAGCTTGCGCCAGACGGCCGATGTCATCGCGGTCTGAGAGAAGTGATCCGCGATAGGAATAGTTCAGCAAGGCGAGCCAGCCCGGCCGTTTCAGAACGCGCGCAATTTCGTCGAAATGCCGATCAGCCATGCCGGCCAGAACCAGATAGGGAAAGCTGTCCACCGCCAGCACGCAATCGAAACTGGCATCGGCGAATTCGGACAGATCGAGACCGGAGGTTTGTCGCAACTCGACATTGCCGAGTGCGGCGCATTGCTCGGAGGCGATGGAGATCATCCGCGGCGATATGTCGATGCCGACCATCCGCTTGAAGGATTTGCACAGCGCACGCTCGAAACGGCCGATGCCGCAACCGATGTCGAGGATGCTCCGTTCCCTTCCGGTGAATTCTCGCGCTTCCAGCCATGCAACGATTTCGTTGGTCGTGGCTGTGAGCCTTGCCTCATCGCCGAGGGATGCCAGTTGGACACTCGCGGCTCCCGAAATCGCTGCCGCGGCATCGAAGCTGGAGGCCAGCCGCCTGACGACAGCGACATTCGTCTCATCCTCATTGCGCTCATGCCGAACGGCGCCACCCGCTGCCTGCAACATGGCGAAGACGTCTGGCTTGCAGCGCAGCAGTCCGGCGACCTTTCGCAGCCTTGCTGCGTCGCCGGCATCCGCCGGCTGGACCTTCAGCACGACCTCCGCCAATTCCGCCGCTCCAATTGTGGGCGGCAGGTGGAGCGCCAGTCTGACGAGAACGCCTTCGGCGCAAATGCCATCGGCCACGCAGTCTTCAACCGCCAGCCTGACCGATGTCAGGCGCCGGGCGGCTTTCGGTGCGGTTACACTCATGCATCAACTCCGCGTCCAGACCCTGCGCATCGTCCACCTGTCGACGGCGCCCCAGCCATATTTATAGGCCTCCTGGCCGCGCAGGAAATCGAACTCGCGCGCATCTTCGCGGATCGCTTCCGCGATTGCGTGGCCAATCAGGATCGCGCCTGGGCTCTCCTCGGCATAAGCAGGGTCGAAGCCACCGAGGTAAGCATAGGCACGGCCGCAGTGGTGAAATCCGTAATAGGCGCCGACGGTCCCGCCATCGATCGCGAACAGCCAGCATCGCACCAGACCGTGAGCATCGAGCACGGGAAGTGAGAGCCGATGGAATTGCTCGACGGCGGCGTTGGCCAACACACCGCCTCCTTGTTCGGCCCAGCGCATATTGTGCAGGCGGATCAACTGATCGAGGAAGGTTTGCGGACTGCCGCTCGCCGACGACATCGCGATCCGGCCGCATCTTGATGCGGCTTGACGCGCCCGACGCAACTGGCGTCTGCGTCTTGCGGGGACGCAGCCTGCAAGCGTTTCGTCGCCGGCGAGGGCGAGCACGGGGCAGGCGGCATGGGCGGTCGGCCAATCCATCTCGGGATGCGTCATCGCAAGGGCGACGCTGTCCTGCGGCAAGTCCGACAAGATCCATTGCACCCACCCGATCGAGAGGATCGACTCGGCGACAATGGCGACGACCTCGGCTTCGATCCCAGGGACAGCCAGAATGTCCAGGTAGTCGCTGAGCGAAATGCCGACCGGAAGCAGCTTCGAACCGGCGGTCCCATGCTCGAGATAGAGCGGCGCCAGCCCGACCAGATCGCCGCCGCGCCATACCGCGACCGTCGCCAGTTCACCGGGTGCGAATGCGTGCCACCACGGCACCAGCCAGGCGGGAGATTGAAACGGCGTCGCCGAGGGACTCTGCTGCCACAGTTTCCACCAGTGCGGCGTCAAGGCGTCGAATTGTGCGAGGTCACCGATGATTTCGCTGCGCAGCACAGCTTTACTCACGGCACCGCGGCGAAGCGCCGGCGACCACTGCCAAGCTGTGCCAGCGCCTGATAGGCGTCCATGTAAGACGAGATCATCCGTTCCAGCGAAAACCGCCGTCGCGCTTCGGCCCTGCATGTCTCGGCATCCAAGCTGGACGCCGCAAGAATGGCTTGGGCCATCTCATCGACCGTGTCGACGAGAAAGCCCGTCCTGCCGTGCTCTATGACATCGGGAAGCGCACCATTTGGAAAGGCGACCACCGGGGTACCGCAGGCGAGGGCCTCCATGGCCACAAGCGAGCTGGTCTCGGCTGCGAGGCTCGGAATGACCAGACAGCGCGCTGCGTTGAGAATGCGTCGCTTGGCGGTGAAGCCGAGCGGGCCAAGGAAGCGGCGGCGGCCATCGAGGCGAGATTGGACCTCATCGCGAAAGTACCGCGTATGCGTTTCATAGGGATAGACCTTGCCGCCGATGACCAGCGGCACATCTGCCTGTTTGGCTGCGTCGAGCGCCAGGTGGACGCCCTTTTCCGGGCAAACCCGGCTTAGAACAAGGGCAAAGTCGCGCTTCGGCTGCAGCAGGGTCAGTGCTTCGATGTCAACGCCGTTTGGAATGGGCGCCGCCAGCCTGGCGCCTGATGGCGCGGTTTTCTGCTGGCTGGGCGAGACCGCATGGAGCCAGAGGTCACAGCGCGTCGGGCGCAATGCCGCGGCCGGATACCAATCCAATGGCAGGTGGAGGGTCACCAAGGTCGGACCATCGTCGGGCAGATAAGCGTCGAAATCAATGCCGTGCAGATGAACCACGTCGATGGGCCATCGGGCGCGGGCAGCCGCGATCGCGTCGCGATGGGCCTGTTGCGCGCGGCTCTTCGCCGCCTCGTCGAGTACGCCGTTTTCGGCCGGTATTTCCACAAGCGTGCCGCTCGTTCGGGAGCCTCCGCAGCCAATGACGATAGACCGATGACCGGCCTGAACCAGTGCCCGATCGAGCATCGACAGAACCTGTTCGGCACCGCCGACAGCGTCGGGGCCGACGGGCGCGAGAGGGTAGGCGACATTGAGGACGGTGAGCGTCGCGGCCGGTCGCTTCTCGTTGCCCTGCGCCGCATCTCCACCTGTCAACGGCGTCGCGGAGCCCGGCATCTGATGCATGGGCACCATGACATTTCACGCGGCCGAGGCCCGCTGCGTGGGGAGCGAGGCCGATGTCATGCCAGGCGCATAGCGGCGGATCATGGTTGAACAGAATTCCGCGAACTCCTCCGGCACCAGGGGGGGGCTGGTGTGGTGGGGCATCATTCCGCGGTGCTGAGGTGTGAAGCAGAAGGTGACCGTCACATCGAAATCGGCGAGTGCTTCCATCTGCCGGTCGAACCAGTCCAGCGCATTCGGCCGAAAGCTGTCCGCCCAGGAAAGCCCGGTACGCATGTTGGTGACACCCAGCCGCTTCATCCAGGCGACGGCATCGTCCAGCCGCGGGTCTTCGAAATGAAACCACTGCACCAGGCCCATTGCAGGTGCATGGCGCAGGAATTCCTCCAGCGCGGGCTTTGGCGTGCCGTCCTGGCGCAGCAGCCCCATATGGAAATGCCGGTAATAAGACGAGCCCTCGGCTTCGCGGTGCCGCGTCGTTGCTTCCCATTCACGCGGAAGATCATAGAGGCTGTACCACTGGATGCGTGGCGCATTGCCGAGCAGCAATTCAGCTGTGCGCTTGAGCCCCCAGACTTGGATTTCCTCGGCGCCGAAGGTCGATACGCCGACTTCGCTGACCCAGATGGGAAGGTCGGTGACGGTCGCGATCTCGCCGATCTTCTGCGGCCATTCCTGGATCTGCCACAGATTCCAGTCGAGGGGAAAGCCGTGCACAGCGACGGCATCTACATGATCCAGCACGCCGAATTCCTTCATGCGGGTGATGAACCCCGGATCTATCGGCGAGATGCCGCCGAGCACTTTGGTCAAAGCCGGGTTTTCAGATGCGATTGCGTCCGCCGACAGGATCGCCATCCTGGCAAAGCGGCTCCAATCAGGGTCGAGTTCCGGGTCCCAATGCGATTTGTTGTTGGGCTCGTTCCAGATCATCGCGGCTTCAATCATGGCGCTGTCCTTTCGAGGGGTAGACGGGACCGCCACTGGCCGGGTCGCCGGCGGCGCGGCAGAAATAGACCTCCTGCTCCGGATGCAGGACGATTTCAAATCCGGCGCTGCGCAGCATCGCTTCGGTGCAGGCGCGGTTGGGAATCCACCAGTTGGTCGGGTCATCGGCATAGCGGTGCTCGATGAAATGGAGCTTGGGAAATTCCGGCCGGTCGAACAGGTCATGCGTCCAGAAATGATAGTTCTCTTCCATCTCGGGCAGATCTGTGCTGCCGCGCTGCATGGACTGGAAGATCATCAGGTCACCGGCGACATGCTCACGGATAAGGTCGAGCGCGAGCAAGGGGTGGCGCAAGTGATAAAGCACCCCCATGAACAGCACGATATCGAATGTTTCGCGCAGGGCGCCGACGTCGTAGACCGAAAGTCTCTGGAATTCGATTTCGCAATTGGCGATCTCGGCGGCAAAGCGGGCCTGCGCCAGATAGGCCTCATCGAAATCGATGCCGAGGACACGGGCAGCACCTCGCCGTTTCATCTCGATGGAATAGAAACCGGCATTGCAGCCGATATCCAACACCGTCTTGCCTGTCAGATCCGCGGGAATGGCCTCGGCGAATTTGCGCCATTTGATCAGCGGATAATTGCCGAGAAAATGGTTGGGAGCGGTTTCGACACCCGCCAGTTCCATGTTGTGGAACCATGGGCCGAGAGCATCGATACGGCGGCGGATTTCGGCATGGGAATGCAGCATGATCAGGCTCCTTCGCCGGGAACGACAGGCACATGCGAACGGGCACCTGGCATAATCGTGGCCGTTTGGTGATGGACGGGTGCGGCGCCGTCCTCGAGCAGCCGCAGAGCCGTGCGATAGCCATTGAACGTGCCGACATCGACATAGGCGGACCCAGCCTTGACGCCGGAGGCTTGACCTCCGGCCGCAAGGTAGGCGTTGACCAACGTGCCGATATATTCGTCACGGCATTCCCGCTCGCGCCAGAGTGCCGCAAGCTGATGCAGGATCTGGCCCGGCATCTTGAACGCACCCCAAACCCAGTTCGTGCCGGCATCCTGTTGCTTGACCTGGATTTCGATCACGCGTTCGTGGTCATCGACAATGACGGCGTCGAAGAATTCCGGACGATCCACCGGGAAGAGCAGAAATGAAAGCTGATCGTCAGGCAAATGACAGAAGCCGTCCTCGGGAAACCAGATCGTGTCGGGAAGGCCGACCAGGACGACCTCATCGGGCGCGACGAGAGGAGCTGCCCGAAAAATCGCATCGCAAAGCCCAACCGGATTGGGCTGCACCACGAAGAGAGCCGCGGCGTCACCATAGCCGGCGGCGTAATATTCGAGAATGTCGGATTTGCCCGATCCAATGATGAAACAGATCTTGTCGACGCCGGCGCGCACCATCCGCCGCACCAGATACTCGCTCACGGCGCAGGGACGCTCGGTCTGCCCATCGATCCGACTGCCGACCGGCAGCAGCTCTTTGGAGAAGCCGAGCGGCTGAATGCGGCTGCCGCGCCCGGCAGCGGGCACAATGCCCAACATCAGACTGCTTCCATCATCGGTTCGCCGGGAGATCTTTGAAAGGCGTCGTTTAGAATGTGGTCCAGCTCCGCCGCGCGCCGAGCAGAGGTGTGTTCGTCGAGAACCCGTTCGCGCGCTCGGGTTTTGATGGCATCGAGTTCTCCTGCGGGTAAGGCGAGCGCCGCGACGACGTCATCGGTGTCGTGGGCCAGCAGGATCTCGCTGCCGGGTTCGAAGAAGCTGCTTAGGCCCGGCCAGGTGTCGGTTATGATCGGCACTCCACATGCCGCTGCTTCAAACAACCGGCCCGAAGGGCACCAGCCCTTTTGCGCCATCGCCTCGCGGGTGACATTCAGCGTCAGACGAGAGGATGAGAAAAACGCCGGGTGATCGGCCGGCGGAAGGTGCCTGACGAAGAAGATGTTGTCGCTCCACGGGAACTCCTGCGGGTATTGTGCGCCGCCGATGACGAAGCGCTGGTCCGGCAAGCGCGCAGCTGGGCGAACCAGCAGATTTTCGACCGCCGCCTGGCGATCTGGCGCATAGGTTCCGAGATAGGACAAATCGGCCCTGAAATCGGCTCGCGGCGCTGCCGGCCGGTGTTGGTCGGGATCGACATGCCCATAGAGCGGCACCACGTGGCGCGCACCCAGCACCGTCTTTAGCGCGTCGATCGCCGGGCCGCCTGTGTAACTCAGGACGAGATCGAAATCCGCAAGACCCTCGGGGCCGAAATAGGGTGGACGCTCACCTTGTTCGATGCGGGCAAGCGTGACTGGAGTGTCCAGATCGTAGAAGACCCGCACTCCGCGCCCTGCCTGCTGCGCCAGCCGCGAGGCGTCCACGGCGTCGGGACAATAAGAGGTGACGATCACGACATCCGATCGTTTGATCGTTTGCTCCGCGACCCGGCGGATGTCCTCCCAGTCCGGGTAGAGCACGACGTTGCCGCCGTCCAGATGATCGAGATCGCGCGTTCCGGCATAGTAGGGTGTGTCGCGTTCGAAGAAGGTAATGGACCAGCCGCGCCGGGCGAGGGCTCTGATCAGTCCCCTCCATAAAGTGGCATGGCCGTTACCCCATGAAGACGTGACGGTAAGACCGAAAATGACCATCTGCATCCGGCAAATCCTCGTCAGGCAACTTCGTTCAATCGGATCAGCTTCGCCCCCCAGTCCCCCGACACGATCGTCGTGATCGAGGCGGGATCGATGTCGAAGCGAAAGCAGTCACCGGCCGGCAAGCCAAGGACGGTGCAGACGGCGACCTTGATCACATCGGCATGGCTGACCAGGGCGACGCATTGGTTCTGATGCCGCTCGCGGACCGCGGCCATCAGCGACACAATGCGTTGCTGGACATCCTGCATGGTCTCGCCACTCGGTGTCCTTGCCTCCTGCCGCTGGTCATTCCACGCTCGCCAACTGGCGTCGCCATTCAGCTCATCGAAAGTCTTTCCCGACCAGTCGCCGAAGTCGATCTCGTCGAGTTCGGCGCAGATCGCGATGTCCCCGACACCGCAGGCTAGCGCGATTGGCAGCGCCGTCTCTCGCGTACGCTCACGCGGGCTGCACAGGATCGCGACGATAGGCTCCCGGGCCATGCGGCCGCCAAGCTGCGCTGCCTGTGCCTTGCCGGCATCGCCGAGGCAAACGCCGTCCATCCGGCCTGCAAGATAAGAGCCGACATTGTCGTGTGCCGCATGGCGGATCAGAAAGAAGGTCGTCGTCATTCTGCGGCATCGAGCAAAGGCTCGTCCTTGCCAGCGATGAACGCAAGCGTGCGCTGCCGCGCTTCGGCGTCGGTGAACTGTTCGGGAGGCGACTTCATGAAATAACTGCAGGGACCGGTCAGGGCACCGGCTATGCCGCGATCGAGCGCCAGCTTGGCGCAGCGTAACGCATCGATCACCACGCCGGCTGAATTTGGAGAATCCCAGACTTCCAGCTTGAGTTCGGCATTGAGCGGCACGCCGCCGAAAGTCGTGCCTTCCACCCTTATATAGGCCCATTTGCGATCGGTGAGCCAAGGCACATGGTCGCTCGGGCCGACATGGATATTGCCCGGCTCCAGGGGAACATCGAACTGGCTGGCCACGGACTGTGTCTTCGAGATTTTCTTCGATTCCAGCCGCTCGCGTTCCAGCATGTTGAGAAAATCGGTGTTGCCGCCGAAATTCAGCTGATAGGTGCGGTCGATGCGCACGCCGCGTTCGCGAAAGAGATTGGCCAGCAACCGGTGCACGATGGTCGCGCCGACCTGGCTCTTGATATCGTCGCCGACCAGCGGCAGTCCTCGCTGCTCAAAGCGCCGGCGCCATTCCGGACGTGAGGCGATGAAAACGGGTATGCAATTGACGAAGGCGCAGCCGGCCTCGAGTGCGCATTCGGCATAGAAGCAGGTCGCCTCCTCGGAACCCACCGGCAGGTAGGAAACCAGCACGTCAGCGTTGCTGTCGCGCAGGATCTCGCTGACATTGGCAACCGGCTCCGGAGCTTCTTCAATCTCGTCACGCAAATATTTGCCGATCCCGTCCAGCGTCGGTCCGCGCTCGACGCGAACGCCGGTTGTCAACGCGTCGGCAAAGCGGAACGTGTTGTTGGGGGCGGCGTAGATCGCTTCCGCGACGTCGAGGCCAACTTTGCTCCTGGCGACATCGAATGCGCAGACAATCTCGATGTCGTCGACATGGTAGCCGCCGAGGTCGGCATGCATCAGCCCAGGGATTGGTTCGTTGCTCTTCGCGTGACGGTAAAAGGAGAGGCCCTGCACGAGGGAGGATGCGCAGTTGCCGACACCAACGATACCAACACGAACCTTTTTCGATCCCACGAACCGCCACCCTATGTTGTTCAAAGGTAAGTTCCTGGCGCCGAACCATCAGCGTGCCGGAATGTTCCTCCGCCCATCGAAAAATTGCGCGAGACAGCATGGATCGAAGCTGCATTCGATGCGTTGCCGCACGGCAAGCATTGGAAAACCGACCGATGATCGTCTACGGCGACCACAAGCAGACGCAGAACGCACAACAGCTTCGCGAAGCAGCAAGTGAAATGGCCGAAAGCCTGGATCGGATGTCTCATGGCGTCCGACGCCACGCTGCATTGGTCGGACTGTTCATCAGCGTGTCGGAGCTGGTTCAGGCGCTTGCCGATGTCGACTTCGAAACCAGCGGCATCGACATCTTTTCGCCGCGACAACAGCAAGGCGCGAGGTTGCTGGTCGGACTTGCGGCAGAGGTGGCGAAGTCGTGGCGAAGCGGTTTCGACGTCGGCGGTGGCATCGACCCGGGACTTCTCAAACTGCTGGCCGGGCTCGACTGCCAGGCCGAGGTTGTGACCGGCTCTGCCGAGGGTTATGCGCATTATGCGCTTTATCCCGAAAGCTATTTGGACGCGGCGCAGAAGTCGGGTCTCGATGCGAACACATGCGTGATCGGCGTCCGCAGCATTGGCCTTGGACTGGCAGCTATGGTGGCGGCCTCGATTGGCGCGGCGGCGCCATTCAGCGTTCGTCCGATCGGTCATCCCTTCCGCCGGCATGTCAACGCCGATCCGCGGTCGATCGCCACCTGGAAGAACAATCCGTCGGCTCGCTTTGCCGTTGTCGACGAGGGTCCCGGCCTTTCCGGCAGTTCGATGCATGCCGTTGTCGTGTGGCTGCGTGAACTGGGTATCGATACGGACCGCATTCACCTGTTTCCCAGCCATTCAGGCGGCCCGGGCACCGAAGCGTCGCGGGAGTCTTGGGAGACATGGTCGCGCTGTCCGAAACATGTGGCGACGGGGTTTGAATGCACCTTCTCCGAAAACTCGAAAATTCCCACGCTGCGCGATTGGGTGGCCGAGGCGGTCGGCAGGCCGGAATTAAGCCTGACCGAACTATCTGGCGGCGAGTGGCGGGCCGCCCACTACACCGACGAAGGGCGCTGGCCGCCGAGCCCACGCGGTACCGAGCGGCGCAAATTCCTTGCGTCCGCCGGGCGTGACCGCTGGCTCGTCAAATTTGCCGGCCTCGGCGAAACCGGACTGCGCAAGAAACGAGCCGCGGCGATGTTGCATGAAGCCGGGTTCGGATCGCAAGTTGTCGCGCTTTGCCATGGCTTTCTGGTTGAACGGTGGATTGACGGCACCACGATGGATCAGGCGCCGCTGCCCAAGGAAAGGCTGATCGCGGAGTTCACAAATTACCTGGCCTGGCGTGCGCTTAATCTTCGAACTTGCGAACCGGGTGCATCATTGCTTGCACTCGCGGAGATGGCTGTTTCCAATGCGTCGGAAGCCCTGGGCGAAAAACGCGCGGCGACGTTGCGCGGTTGGCTCTCGAAAAAAACTCCCGCGCATGTGCTTCAGCGGGTTGAAATCGACGGAAAGCTACAACCGTGGGAGTTTCTCGTTCGTGCCGACGGCAGGGTGCTCAAGACAGATGCTGTCGACCATTGCCGGGCACACGATTTGATCGGCTGCCAGCCGATTGAGTGGGACATTGCCGGCGCCCGTGTCGAGTACGGGCTATCCGACAGCGATGTGAGGACCCTGGTCCAAGGAATGAAGCTTGCCATCGACAACGGCCACATCGGCTTTTTCGAACCGTGCTATTTGGCATTCCAGCTCGGGCTCTGGAGCACGGCTGCGCAATCCGAAAATGGCCGGGAAAAAGCAAGGCTGGCCGCCACGGCAGACCGATATAGGATGCGACTGAGACGGTTCCTGGACGAATGCCGGGCATGATCGTTCCGATCAGTCCAGCCTTCGCAACATGTCTGCTTCCTGCTCGAGAATAGTGGCCACTTCCTCCCGCTGGAGATGCGTCATCATCAGGCTGACGCAGCACTCGAGATAGGTGATCGAGGCGCGCCGCAGATAGGCAGCCGTCTCGCGTTCGGCCATCTGGTCGATATCCCTCGCGGGTCGCTTGGGTTGCATGAGGATGATCCTCCGTATCGGGTCCTCCCGCCAAACCACAAGCTTGGGCGGATGTTCCGCACGATCTCGGGAAAGATTCGACCGCCGGCTCGCATCATGCCGGAAGGTTCTGCAGCCCGCCGGATGCGGGTCTCGCCCTTTTGGCAAAGCCTGTCATCTGATCGCCGATGCGACTGCCTTCGAGCGCCGCGAAATAATCGATCGTCAGCTTGAGCCCTTCGTTGAGGGGCACCTTCGGTGTCCAGCCGAGCAGCGCTTTTGCACGCGAAATATCGGGCTGCCTGCGCCGAGGATCGTCTTGCGGCAGCGGCAGAAATCTCAGATCCGATTTGGTGCCGGTCATCGCCTTTACCAACGCCGCCAGTCGCACGATGCTGAATTCTCCGGGATTGCCCAGGTTGACCGGCTTGCCCGGATTGGGATCGATATCCATCAGTCGCCTCAATCCATCAATCTGATCGGAGACGTAGCAGAAGGATCGCGTCTGCAAGCCGTCGCCGAAGATCGTCAGAGGACGTTTCTCGAGCGCCTGCATGATCAGGTTCGAGACGATGCGGCCGTCCGCCGGATCCATTCTCGGACCGTAGGTGTTGAAGATGCGCGCGACGCGCACGTCGGCTTTGCCGGCTCTAAGATAGTCGAAGCAAAGCGTTTCGGCGGTGCGCTTGCCCTCGTCGTAGCAGGCGCGTGGGCCGGTGCAGTTCACATGGCCAACATAGTCCTCCTTCTGAGGATGTTGCTCCGGATCGCCATACACTTCGCTCGTCGAGGCCTGTAGCAGCCGCGCGTTATTGTGGGCAGCGAGTTCAAGCAGGTTGAGCGTGCCGATCACACAGGTTCGCGTGGTGTGGATCGGGTCGGCCTGGTAACGCGGCGGCGAGGCAGCGCATGCCAGATTGAAGATACGCTCCACGGGCTCGCCGAGATCCAATGGCCGGCAGATGTCCTGCTCGATCAATCGGAAACCCGGCTGGTCCATGATCGAGATGATGTTCTCCATGCGCCCAGTCAGGAAATTGTCGGCGCAGATCACGCGCCAGCCGTCGCGGAGCAATGCTTCGCAAAGATGCGAACCGAGGAATCCCGCACCGCCGGCAACAAGCACTGCCTTTGCCCTTTGCGCGTTTCTTTTTTGTCGCATCGTCGTTTTCTCCTGTATGCCGGTCATGCTGCGCTTCCGATGTCGAAATCGAGGGCCGCCGCCCTTGGCTGTGTCAACGCCGCCACGAATTCGCGGGCCCTGGCCGCACCGGTGTGGAATGCGAGGACGCGTTCGCGGGCCCGGCGGGCCATGGCCCGGCGTGTGCGCTCGGACTCGCCGAAGAGGATCTCGACGACAGCGTCCGTTTCTCCGGCGGTGTGGATCGCCGATGCGGGAAAGAAGCTGTCGAGCCCTGGCCAGCGATCGCTGATGATGGGCGTGCCGCAAGCAGCCGCTTCGAACAGGCGCACACTGGGCGACCATCCGGCAGCGATCATGGAACTGCGTGTGACGTTCAGCGTGTAGCGCTGACGGCTGTAGAACGCGGCATGATCGGCGGGCGGCAAATGTTCGATGCGTTCGACATTGTCCGGCCAGGTGATGTCGGATGGGTATTGCGAGCCCGCTACGACGAAACGGCGGTCCGGCATATGCCGTGCGGGTTCGAGCAGCAGCGCGTTCAGCGTTGCCTGCCGATCCGCGCTGTAGGTGCCGAGATAGCCGAGATCCCAGCGGATCGGATCGCCGGTCCGGTGATGCCGTTCCGGGTCGGCCGAGCAGTAGAGCGGTTCGGCTCGGCGCGCGCCGAACTCCTCCACCAGATGGCCAAGCATCGGCCCGCCGGTGAACGAGAAGTAGACATCGAAATACGGAATCTGCCGCCAGCTCAGATAATCGCAATCATCGGCCGAAAGCTGCGCCACGGTCACCGGTGTGTCGATGTCGTAGAAGCAGAAGCGCCCCTTGCAAAATGAAGCGACGATGTCGATGACCACGCGCCCTTCCGGCACGAAGGAGCCGATGACGACGATGTCGGCCTGCTCCAGGCACCGGGCGTAGTCGCGTTGCAACTCCGCAGTGGTTTCGTAGTAGCGCAAGGCGCAGAAATCCGGATCTCGCAGATCGCGGTGGTTGGCGTACCACGGCACGTCGCGCTCCAGAAAGGTCACGCGGTGGCCGAGTTCGTGCAGACCTTTCAGCAGGCCTCGAAACGTCGTGGCGTGGCCGTTTCCCCAGGACGAGGACAGCGACAGGCCGAGAAAGACGATGTTCAATTGCTTGGTCATTCCGCTGCCTCCACGGTCCCCTGCTCGAAATGACGTTTGAAGACGGCATCGGCCACGTCCGCCCGCAGCGCGTAGGTATGGTCGGCCAGCACGCGGCAAAGTGCGGCCTGGCCGATTGCTTTTGCACGACTGGAGGTCAGCGAGCGCATGATCTCGGCGACATCGCCGCCGTCGCGTGCCACCAGGATCTCCTCGCCTGGTTTCAGGAACAGTTCCACGCCCAGCCATGCGTCGGTGATGAGGCAGGCACCGGCGCCAGCCGCCTCGAAGACACGCGTGGCCGGTGAAAAACCGTTTACGGCCATGCTGTCGCGGCTGATGTTCAGCACTGCCTTGGGTGTGACGTTGAAGGCATTATGATCGCGGGTGCCAACGTGACCAAGCCAGCCGACGTTGGCGGGAAGCGGCTTGTCCCCCCAGCCAGATCCGCCGAGCAGAAAACGCTGTTTCGGAAGCTGGCTTGCGGGATCGAGGAAGAACGCTTCGACGCGTGCCTCACGATCCGGCAGCCGGTTGCCCAGGAACGCCAGATCGCAAGCGAAACGCGCATTGCTGGCGACCGGGTGATGCGTTTGGGGATCGAGCGCATTGTAGATCGGCACGCATTCGTTCGCCCCCATGGCACGGTAGGCCCAGACGACGGGGTCGCCGCCGCCATAGGTCAGCACAAGGTCGATTTCTTGCAGGGCGCCATGGAGCGGATGGTCCGGTTCGTCGCGCAGCTGGGCAAGGGTTGCTGGAGCGTCCACGTCCCAGAATACCACCAGCGCGTCGCTGCGGGCGTGGTCGAGGACGGCGCGCAGCAGCGCCTCGTCCTCGAAACCGACGCCACTCGCCTTGACGACGATGTCGGCGCTGGCGGCGCGTGCCGCGACCTGCATCAGTGCGTGCTGGGTCGCTTCATATACGACCACAGTGCACCAGTCAGGCGCCTCGATGTCGCGGTTCTTCTGCCGGTCGTAGACGTCGGGCTCATAGAAGGTGATTTCGTAGCCCAATTGGGAAAGCGCCTTCAGCAACCCGCGATAGTAAGTCGCGGCACCGTTCCAGTAGGACGACATGAGGCTCGATCCGTAGAATGCCATCTTCATGCGGCGGCTTCCTTTGCGGTGGTCTTGTTGATGGTGTGTTCGGCTGTGCATTCCGTGAGCACGCCGAACAACTCGTCGACGCGGTGCGAGCAGGTGTGCCGCGAGCGGATGGTCTCGAGACCCGAAGTCACCAGGGAAGCCGCGAAATCCGCATCGGCCAATACCGCCCGCAGGTGTTGCCGCATTTGCGAGCCATTGTGGGCAAACAGAAAGTCGACGCCGGGCCTGAACAGCTGCTCGACATCGGACCATGGTGCTGAAATCAGCGGAATGCCGCAGGCGAGCGCCTCGAACATGCGGATCGTCGGAATTCCGGGCAAACCCTCACGATAGGGGCGCCGTGGGATGTGGACGGTGACACGATGCGCGGCGAACGCCTTCGGCACGTCGGCATTGGCGATCCATCCGTCATAGCGCAGTCCGGCGGCGGCTAGGTCCGTGAGCGCCGGCTTGGGATAGCGGACGCCGTGCACCGTGGCCTCGAGGCCGAGATCGCGGACCGGCTTGATCAGAAACTCCCTGAGTTCGACGGTTCGTTCATCGTCGCCCCAGTTTCCAATCCAGACCAGATCGGACGTGACGTGGATCTCCGGGTGCGGCTTGAACAGGCGATCGTCCGCGGCTTCATGCCAGGTGAAGACGCGCTTGCCCCAGCCGGCGCGCAGATAGCTCTCGCGCAAGGCCTCGCCAAAGGCGAGAACGCCGTCATAGTGCTCCAACCGCAGCGCCGAGATTGCCTCGGTGGCCGATACGGCCCGGTGGTGGGTGTCATGAAACAGAAGGATGAAGTTGCCGCCAGCGGCCCGGGCACGGCCGAGGCGTGCGACAAGCTCCGGATCCGTCCACTCATGAACGATCACAACGTCGGCCTCAGCGATCCACGCTTCGTGATCGAACCCGGCATCGTAGGTCACCGGCATCAGTTCTGGGAAATCCTTGCGGAAGCGTTCGATAGCGAAGGATCCCTTCTCGGCCAGCAGGTTCGAACGGCTCCAGCCGTCCGCGGGCTCCAGCGCGACCGCCTGGTGCCGGCGCGCGACCAGTTCCCGCATGATACCGCGCAGGAAATGGGCATTGCCGTGGTTCCAGTCGGAAACGACCGAGTGGGTGTAGAACAGAAAGCGCATGGTCAGCGCCCCGCCATGGCCAGGGCCGCCTTGTCGTAGACGCCTCGCATGGCAGCCGCTTGCCTGACCAGTGTAAACCGGCGGCTCCGTCGCATGGCTGCCTGGCCGAGCTCCCGCCTGAATTCGGCGTCGCTGGAGAGACGATTGAGGCAGGCAGTGAGGTCGTGCGGATTGCGCGCATCAAAGAACATCGCGGCCCCGTCCCATAGTTCGCGATAGGTTGCGATGTCGGAAAGCACCAGTGGCGTTGCCGACATGGCAGCTTCCAGCGCGGCCAGACCGAATGGCTCATAGATCGATGGCGACACGAAAATACCGGCGCGCGCCATCAAGGAGCGCACCTCGTGAGACGGCAGTGCTCCCAGAGGAACGGCATAGCTGAAGCCGGCACGCCCGCCGTTGGGACCGTGCATCGAACCGGCGGCAAAGATGGGCCATTGCGTCAGTGACGCGGCCTGGTCGATCACCGCCGCATTTTTGCCCTCGTCCCACCAACGGGCGGCGGCGAAGACGAGCGGTTGACGCTTTTCGGCTCTCGGGACGGGGCGGGCGCTATTCGCCACGACGTGCAGGCGCGCGATCGGGCCGTAGCAGGTCTCAAGCATGTCGGCGTGGCTGCGGCTCGGCGCAATGACTGCGTCGGCCCGATCCAAGCCGCGCCTGTTGCGCTCCTTCTGCCAGGCCCATGCGCCATCCACTGCCTGTTTCCTGACGGCGTGGAACCATGTCGTCACGCAGGAATGGGAGACCACCACGGCTGGGCATGGCGCATCGAATCCCGATGCCTGCGTCGGCGCGTTGAAATGGACAAGGTCGATGGCGTGGTCGCGCATGGGCGCAAGCAATTCCCGCGGCAGCGCGTCGAGGTCGCCGCCGTCGCGGGTCATCCAATCCGGCGGCGTACTCAACCAGATCAGCGTCGTGAAAGCCTCCGCCTCCTCGGCTTGCTGCCTCGACGGTTGTGGACCGAGGCCGGCAAGCACCACGCTGTCGCCGCCGTTCACAAGTTCCCGTGCCAGATCGAGGGCATAGCGCCATACGCCGCCCACGGCATCGACGGTCATCAGGATGCGCCGCGAGCGCGGCGTCAGTGTCCGCAACATGTCGCCTCCAGTTCCGCCAGCGGCCGCGGCCGCCTCTCCTGGATGTCACTGAATTTCTGGAAAGATGCGAGGTAGTGGTCATGGGCGCGTTCCCAGGCAAGGTCGTCGGGTTCGCCCCAAAGCTCGCGGTAGCTGGGCGAACTTGGATACGGGTAAAGCGGCACAGGTTCGTTGGCCCATACGCCGTGGTCGATCAGGTGGGTTCGCCAGTGCTCGACCAGGGCGGGATCATCCTCGACCACGCCGATCAGATTGGCCTGGACGAATGGAACGTGACGTCTGGCATCGACGAGCAGCGCGGCGAGTTCCTCGGTCCCCAGCCGGCAGCGCTTGGCCAGCATCGCCCGGCCTTCGACGGTCAGGCTTTCGAGACCGGCCTCGATGGAGACGCAGCCCGCGGCGCCCAGCAATTCCAGCAGCTCGGGCTTCCACAGATCGATGCGGGTCTGTACGCCGAATTTCACGTCGCGATCGACCAAGGCTTCCAGCAACGCTTTTTGCGGCAGGAAGATCTCGTCGATGAAGTAGATGTAGCCGACACCTTGGGCAATCAGCCGATCGATCTCCGCTACCACCGCTTCGTGGTTTCGACGGCGATAGGCATCACGGAAATCGATCTTGGCGCAGAAGCTGCAATTGTAGGGACAGCCGCGCGATGCCTCGACTTCCGCGCCGAACCCGACCTGACTGTCGTCAAACCTGTGATGGTGATGCGCATGGGCTGCGATCCAGTCCGCTGGCCATTCGAGTGGCGGATGATCGACAAACGAGCTGGCGTGGACGCCGCCGTTCGAAACAACCCTGGCATCCCGCAGATAAGCGGTTGAGGGCACGGCGCTCCAATCGTCGCGCCGGGCAAGTTGCTCGACGACTTCTTCGCATTCGCCGCGCACGACGATGTCGACGCCGAGCTTGCGCAAGGTCGGCGCCGGCGTTGCAGAGCCGTGCGGCCCGACCGCGACCGTGCGTCCACCGCGCCCGGCCAGACGGTTGAGGAAATCGGCCGGCACACGCAATTCCGGCGGTGCGCAGCGCCAGAACAGATAGGTCGGGGCGGTACTGACGACGGTCATAGCCGGGGCGAAATCAGCCACCCGCTCGCAGAGACCGGAATTATCGAGCTTCTGCAACTGGCCATCCAGCATCAGCACCTGATGTCCGGCGGCTTCGAGCAGGGCCTTCGAATAGCCGAGTTCCAGCGGCAGATGCGGTTGGCGGCAGCCGAAATAAATGCTGTCGTCATACGTCCAGGACGGGTTTACCAGGGCGATTTTCATGCAACGTACCTCACGGCTTCAGGGCGAGGCTCGAGCCGATGGCGGCGCAGCCAGTCGGCAAGGTCGCGGATGCCTTCGCGCCATGAAACATGGGCCATCCAGCCAAGCGCGGTTTTGATCTTGCGGGTGTCGGCGACGAAGAAGGGCTGGTCGCCGGTGCGTTCCCCATCATGGCGGATTGAAAGATCATGGCCGGTCAGGCTACGGATTTCGCTCAACAACCTGCGCAGGCTGACCGCATTTTCCGGGCCGCCGCCAAGATTGAATGCCTGGCCTTTGGTGGTCTCGATGCGATCGAGCACGGCCCTGTAGGCGGCGACGGCATCGGAGACATGCAGGATATCGCGCACTTGCCTGCCGTCGCCGTAAATGGTGATTGGGCGTCCCGTCAGCGCGCTGAGCAGGAAGTGTGCGACCCAGCCCTGGTCCTCGGTTCCGAACTGGCGCGGTCCATAGATGCAGCTCATCCGCAGAACCGCCGTCGGCATGCCGTAAGATTTGGCATAGTCGAGCACATACTGATCCGCCGCGCCTTTGGAGCAACCGTAGGGCGTGCAGAAGTCCAGGCCCCGAGCCTCATCGATGCCGTTCGCCTGGATGACGCTGTCGCAAGGCACATAGCAATCGCCGTCCTCGCGGACCGCGACGTCGGGCAGGCTGCCATAGACCTTGTTGGTGCTGGCAAAGATTACAGGGATGCGCTCACCGCTCAGTCGCGCCGCCTCCAGAACGTTGAACGTTCCGCGAAGGTTGATGTCGAAATCCTCGCCCGGCTGGACCAGGCTTGTGGTGACGGCGGTTTGCGCGGCCAGATGGAAAATTGCCCTGGAAACCATCAAGACAGGCGCCAGTGCGTTGGCGTCCCGCACGTCGATCGTCTCCACCGTGAGGCGACCACCGTGTTTTTGCGCCAGCCATTCAAGGTTCTGCTGGACGCCCGGACGGCTGAGATTGTCGATCACCAGCACCGGTTCGCCATCCGACAACAGGCTGTCGGCGAGGTTCGATCCTATGAAGCCGCTGCCGCCGATGATGGCGACCGGCGCGTCGCGTCGATTGCGTGTGTTCATGACACCAACCCACGTTCTTCGAGCTCGCGCTTCATGTCGGCGCCGCGGTCGACGGCGGACGTGTTACGCACCCAGGAAACGAACTCGCCGAGCGAATTCTCCAGTTGCCGCACCGGCTCGAAACCGAGCAGCTCACGGGCCTTGGAGATATCGGCGAAGCAGTTCCGGATATCGCCGGAGCGGGCTTTGCCGAGCAGTTCCGGCGAGCGGTTCGGTGTCCCCATGGCCTCGGCCAGCAATCGCGCGACTTCGCTGATCGCATAGGCGCGGCCGCTGCCGATGTTGATGACATGACCCCTTGCCTGGCGTTGCTGCAGCGCAAGGCGAAAGGCACGGGCGACGTCATGCACATGGACGAAATCGCGCTTCTGTTCTCCATCCTCGAAGATCATTGGCCGTTGGCCGTTGGCGAGACGCGAAGCGAAGTTGGCAAGCACGCCGGTATAGGGATTGGATAACGCCTGGCCGGCGCCGAAGACATTGAACAGGCGCAGCGCGACCGCATCGACGCCATAGGCTTCGCCGAAGATCAGCACGGCGCGTTCCTGTGCGTATTTTGTCAGCGCATAGATGGAGGCGAGATCGACCGGCTTTTCTTCGTCCGTCGGCAGCGGCGAGAGGGCGTCTCCCTCTGGCGACAGCGGGTTCCATTGCCCGCTCCTGATGTCGCTCGCCTTGCGCCGAGCATTGTCGACACGCCGGCCGTCTGGCGTTGCATAGAGCCCTTCGCCATAGACGCTCATCGACGAGGCGACGACGATCCGTTCGACCGGGTGCTTGATCAGCGCCTCGAGCAGCGTTGCGGTGCCGAGATCGTTGGCGCCGACATAGCGCGCGATCTCGTACATCGATTGTCCGACGCCGACTTCCGCCGCCAGATGAATGACCGCGTCGACACCTTCCAGCGCACTGGCGACCGCCTCTCGGTCCCGGACATCGCCCTTGATCAGCTCGGTTCCAGCGGGAAGCGCGACGGCTTCGCCCGCATGCACCTGCTCCAGCAGCGCATCGAGGATGCGAACCGAATAATCCTGCTCGACGAGTTCCTGTGCGACATGCCGGCCGATGAAGCCGCAGCCTCCTGTAACCAATATGCGTTTCACGACGACTCCTCAGACAAGTAACCTCGGCGCCCCGAACTTTTCGGCAAAAGGTTTGTTCCCTTGCTTCAACAAAGTTCCTTTGGCCGGTCCCATTGGGAGCCGGCGCAGCGCGATCACGGCGCGGTGCTGGAACATTGACGTGCTTGTGCTGTTAGGACGCCCGACAGCCCGCGTGTCCTATGTGGCAACGTGATGATCAAAGGAGATTTCAATGTCTCAGTCGCAAACGACCACCAACCACGACGAAATTCGCAAATGGGCCGAGGAGCGGGATGGCCGGCCGGCAGTGGTGCGCACCAAAGGCGAGGGCGGCATCCTGCGGATCGACTTCGGCGAGCCCGAGGAAGCATTCGAGCCCGTCGAATGGGACGAGTTCTTCCGGATATTCGACGAGAATGATCTGGCCTTTCTGTATCAGGCCAAGACCGGTGAGGGGAAAGCAAGCCGTTTCAACAAGTTCGTCGAGCGCAATCAGAAGGGCTGATGACGCCGGTCAAATGGCCTATCTGTACGGCCAAGTTTTCTTGGAAGGCAAACTAATGCATCAGTTTTGCGCCGCGGGTTTTCGCCATCTCTTGCATGATGCCGTTGAGCCAGTTTTCAGTGGATTGACCAAGCTGTCTGCGGTCGACATCCCGGATCGCTTGCTCGAGCGTCCTCTCGACGAGCCGATCCGATGCCTCGACGTCTGCCAGCAAAAGGCGCGCCGCAAGTCGCAGTTTGGGCAAAAGCGCGAAGACGTCGTCGGAGGGGTCCGGCACGGGGGCCGCTCGCCCAGATGCCTGCGGGGGAAAGAGCGCGTTGAACACCGCCTGGCTGCCCGAGGATTTCCGCAAATTGCTGGCGTAGCGGAGATGATCGGGAATGGCGATGTCGTCATCGCCACTGAAGAACACGAAGGGGACACCCCGGCGCATCAACTCATCGGCGATTGGAAACACGCGTCGGCCATTGAGATTGACGTCGAGGATTGCAGCTTCAGCCGTCCCGGTGTGTTTGGATGCCTGTTCGACGGTTGCAGCGGGACCGAGGATGATGGCACCCATATTGCTGAAAAACCGCGCAAGATCTCCCGCCATCGCCCATTCGTCTTCGACTATCAGAATATGCAGCCCCCGCAGGTCGCGCACGTCGTCATCCTTTCTTGGAACGGAGATTAGAATGCAGCGGATTTGCCTTCCGAATTCTGTCGTCCAAGGCCGCCTGCAACCGTCTCGTAAGCGCCAGCATGCGATCCGGGACGGCCCCAGCATGGGAACTTCCAAGCGATCCAGGCTCCCCTGATACCACCGGCGTCGGGAGTTTTATGTCAGCAGATCGTTTTGTCATTGAACCACCATTGATATCGGGTTCAACGTCATCCCTGACGTCTTGTTCCATCCGTCTTGCGCGCTATATGGTTGTGTCCTGTCCGCCGGCCTTGAGGGGATTTCAGGTCGGGTCGGCGAAAGGGGGACATGACGTGACAGCCCAACCGAAAAGGTTTCCCATCGTGGGCATAGGCGCGTCCGCGGGCGGCATTCCCGCGATGGAAGGTCTGTTCAAAGGCGTGGCCGGTCAGCCTGGTATGGCTTTCGTCATCATCACGCATCTCAGCCCCAAGCGCGAAAGCCTGTTGCACGAGGTCATCAGCCGCTACACCGACATGCCTGTCATTGTGATCGAGGACGGCATGGTGGTTGAACCTGACCACGTCTATGTGATGCCGCAAAACGTGACATTGGCCATTGAATCGGGGGTGCTGCACCTCCGCCGGCCGAATGGGCTTACCCAGGAGCGCAAGCCCATCGATATCTTCTTCGCCGCATTGGGTGAAGACCAGGGCGAATATGCCGTTGGCGTCATCCTGTCGGGCGGCGACTCCGATGGAACCCTGGGCGCCAAGGCCATCAAGGAGCGGGGCGGGTTTACCGTCGCGCAAGCGCCGGACGGCTACGGGCCGCGCAATCCCGACATGCCGCAGAGCGCTATTGCCAGCGGACTCGTCGATGTCGCTGTGCCCGCCGAGGAGATCGGGGCGAAGCTGGAGGCTTTCGCCCGCGGCTTCGACCCGCTGGAAGGGCTGGCGGAAGAAGATGGCGACCACACGGCCGACATCGATAAGGTGCGAGAACAGATATACGCCATTCTGCGCAGCCACTCCGGCCACGACTTCTCGGGCTACAAGACCAAGACATTCCTGCGCCGCGTGAAGCGGCGCATGCAGATCGCCCAGGTCCATTCCATCAGCGCTTATATAGACTGGCTGAAGAAGGATGCTCGCGAGGTGATGAACCTTTTTCGCGATCTGCTGATCAATGTCACCAACTTCTTTCGCGACCCCGATGCCTTCGAGTTGCTCGAGCGAAAGATCATACCGCAGCTGTTCGAAGGCAAGACCGCCAGCGACACCGTCAGGGTCTGGGTTCCCGGATGCGCCACGGGCGAGGAGGTGTTCTCCATCGGCATCCTGCTGCGCGAACACATGGAGAAGCTTACGGTCGTTCCGCGCGTCCAGATATTCGCCACCGACATCGACGAGCCGGCGCTGGCGGTGGCGCGGGCGGCACGCTATCCGGAAGCCTTGCTGCAAGGTCTTTCTCCCGAACGCAAACAGCGGTTTTTCAACGGCGATGGCGAAAGCTATGTCATCAGCAATGCGATACGCGAACTGTGCATCTTCTCGCCGCACAGCGTCATTCGCGATCCACCCTTCTCGCGCATGGACTTGGTCTCCTGCCGCAATCTGCTGATCTATTTCGGCCCGATCATCCAAAACCGCGTCATCCCTGTCTTCCATTATGCGCTGAAGCCCGGCGGTTACCTTTTCCTTGGCACCTCCGAAAGCGTCGGGCAGCACGACGATCTGTTCGCCACCGTCGACAAGAAACATCGCATCTTCCATGCGCGGGAGCATGCCTCACCGCACATCAGACTGCCGGCCTTGATCGGGGAAAGTCATTCCAGCGTCTTCCCATCCGAAAGCGCCGGCTCGAAGAAGGGACTTGTCGGCTATCCCTTGCGGCAGGCAGTGGAGGCGCAGGTGCTGGAACGGTTCGCGCCGCCGCATGTCCTGGTCAACGCCGAGGGCGATGTCGTCTATTATTCGGCCAGGACCGGCAGATATCTCGAAGCGCCACAAGGGATTCCCAGCCGGCAGTTGCTGACGATGGCAAGGCGTGGGCTGCGGCTGGATCTCCGCGCCGCACTGCGCGAAGCGACGACCACGCGCCGCACAGTGGTGCGGGAAAACCTCACCGTGGAGGAAGACGACGAACGGGTCCAGCCGATCAGGCTGACGATCGAGCCGCTCGCGGAACGCGGCAACGGCGAGCCGCTTTACCTTGTCCTTTTCGAGCCGTCGGGCCCGACGCAGGCCCGCTCAGAGGAAGACGGCGGCAGCCGTGACAGTGACAGCACCGCCGATCTCGAGCGGGAACTGCGCGATACCAGAGAGCGCCTGCAATCGATGATCGAGGAATACGAGACCGCGCTGGAGGAGGTGAAATCGTCGAACGAGGAACTCGTCTCCGTCAATGAGGAGGCGCAATCCACCAATGAGGAACTCGAAGCCTCGAAGGAGGAGATGCAGTCGCTCAACGAGGAACTCAACACGATCAATGCCGAGTTGACGGCCAAGATAGAAGAGCTCAACCACGCTAACGGCGATCTGCGCAACCTGTTCGAAAGCACCGACATAGCGACCATTTTCCTCGACCGCAGCCTTGTGGTCCGCACCTTCACGCCGGCGGCGTCATCCTTCTTCAGCCTGCGCCCCTCCGATGTTGGCCGGCCGCTGACGGATTTGTCGAGCCAACTCGACTACCCAGAGTTGAAGCAGCACATCGACAAGGTGTTCGAGACAGGCGAGATCCTGAATCACCATCTGCCGCGCGATGCCAGGGGCTTGTTCCACATGGTCCGCATCAATCCCTATCGGGACAAGGGCAACAGGATCCAGGGCGTGGTGGTGACACTTGTCGATGTCACCACGCTGGCACAGGCAGAAGAGCATCAGCAGGTGCTCATCTCGGAACTTAACCACCGGGTCAAGAACATGCTTGCGGTGATCGCCAGCATTGCAAGCCGCACGCGGGAAAGTTCTGATACGAAGGAGGAGTTCGCGGATGCGCTGATCGGCCGCCTGCATGCCATGTCGCGGGCCTACGGCCTGCTGACCCGGGAGAGATGGAAGGAAGCCTCGGTCAGGGAATTGCTCCAGCAGGAGCTCGAACCATTCGGCATCGAGCGGGTTGAACTCGATGGCGCAGACGTGAAATTAGGCCCGCAACAGGGGCTTTCCCTCAGCATGGCCATTCATGAACTGGCCACCAACGCGGCCAAGTATGGCGCTTTGTCAAAAACCGACGGCAAGGTCAGTGTGCAATGGTCGATCGAGGATGACAGTTTCACATTTGGCTGGCGAGAGAAGGACGGTCCTCTTGTCAAGGCGCCCTTGGACAACGGCTTTGGCCTGACCTTGTTGCAAGGAGAAATCGGTTACAGGCTCGGCGGCCATGTCGAGACCGCGTTCCACAAGGACGGCCTCAGCGTCCAGATCGCGTTTCCGGCAAATCACAAGGAGGCGCCGTGAGCGACGACAGGCCGCGCGTTCTGGTGGTCGAGGACGAATGGCTGATCGCCGAAGACGTCGCGTCTCGCCTGCGTGCGGCGGGTTATCCGGTGATCGGCCCGGTCTCGTCGGTCGCAGCGGCTCGTCAGCTTATCGATGCAGGCAAAGCCGACGTGGCGCTGCTGGACATTCAATTGAACGGTGAAACAAGTCTGCCCGTGGCCGAAACATTGCTGGCTCGCGGCATCCCCTTCGCCTTCATGACCGGATTTGGGCCGCGCGACGTTCCCACACCCTTCCGAAACTGCATATTCGTGCCGAAACCGGCAGGCGACGCTGCACTTCTCAACACCCTGGCCGACCTGGCATCGCTTCGGCCCGACAAACACTCGCTGTAATTTCAAGAGGCCGGTTTCGATTAGTCCAGGGGCTTGTCGGTCGGCCTAGGCGTGGTGCTCGCCTGACGCGGCCGCCCGGCGTTTCGATTGGCAACCGGATTGTCCAGCGGCGGGGCCGATGGCCGGGATGTGCCGGCGGTTTTCGGCGTCAGCGGCTTGGCACCGGCATCTGTGTCACTGGCGTCCCGTCTCGGGTGCGGCAGAGCATCGGCGTTTGGCGACCGGACGCTGGGTTTCGATGTGGGATTCTCATTGCTCATGGCGATAACTTCCTTCGCAGCGGGCGGGCACGACAGTCTCGTCGCCCTGAGTTTATTCTGCGGGTCAACCGCCGCCACGGTCGAAAGTTCCAGGTTCCTCGGCAGCGTCGGTGCTATCCTTGGCGGGGAATCCGCGCAAGGTGGACCCCGCGCAAGATACCGACATCTCAGCCATGCGGTCGCATCACCACCTTGATGCAGCCATCCTGCTTGTCACGGAACGTCTTGTAGAGGTCCGGTCCCGCTTCGAGGTCTGCCCGGTGCGTGATCACGAAGGAGGGATCGATGTCGCCCTTCTGTACCATGGCCAGGAGCGGTTCGAGATAGCGTTGCGTGTGCGTCTGACCCATCCGGAAGGTCAGTCCCTTGTTCATGGCGGCGCCGAACGGAATATGATCGACGAGGCCGATATAGACGCCGGGCACCGAGATGGTGCCGCCTTTGCGGCAGGAGTAAATTGCTTCGCGCAATACATGCGGCCTATCGGTGCCGAGATAGACGGCAGCCTTGACCTTGTCGAGCATGGAGTCGGCACTGGCGCCGGGATCCGACTCGGTACCGACACAGTCTATGCAGCGATCCGGACCGCGGCCATCGGTCATCGCCATCAAGGCGTCGTAGATATCGGAGTTGCTGAAGTCGAGCGTCTCGGCCTTGCCGTGCTCGCGAGCCATCGCCAGCCGCTCCGGCACCTTGTCTATGGCAATGACGCGGCCGGCGCCGAGCATCCATGCGCTCTGAATGGCGAACTGACCAACCGGACCGCAACCCCAGATGGCGACGGTTTCGCCTGGCTCGATGCCGGCGTTTTCAGCCGCCATATAGCCGGTTGGAAAGATGTCGGAGAGGAACAGCACCTGTTCGTCGTCCATTCCCTCGGGCACCTTTATCGGACCGACATCAGCGAAAGGAACGCGCAGATATTCGGCTTGCCCTCCCCAATAGCCGCCGACCAGATGCGAATAGCCGAACAGGCCAGCCGGGGATTGTCCCATCACTTCGGCAGCCTGTTTGGCATTGGGATTGGACCTGTCGCAAAGCGAGAACAGCCCCTTCTGGCAAAACCAGCATTCGCCGCATGAGATGTTGAAAGGCACCACGATGCGGTCGCCCTTTCTGAATTTCGAATGGCCGCTGCCGACTTCCACGACCTCGCCCATCGTCTCGTGTCCGAGCACATCGCCCGACTCCATCGTCGGCATATATCCGTTCATCAGATGCAAGTCCGAGCCGCATATGGCGCAACAGGTGACTTTGATGATGACGTCACGATCATCCTCGATGGCGGGATCAGCCACCTGGTCGCATCGAATGTCGCCTTTGCCGTGCCACGTAAGCGCTTTCATGATGGTGCTCCTGCCTTGGAAGAAGGTCGGCAGAAGAGTCTGCCCGACATTTTGGTTTGGCGTGAAGGCCGAACGTCAGCCTTTGGAGGCAGAATCCGGCTCGGCCATCTTGCGGTGCTGTTCGGCCAGCGTGCCTGCCGGCGTCACATGCGCCGCGGCGACCTGCAGCTTGTTCTTCCAGCCGCTGATGACTTGTTCCTCACCGTCCATCATCGCCTCGTAGCCGGCCTCGGCCACATCGGCGGGATTGTCCTTCTCATCGGTGCCGACCTTGGTATCCATCATTTCGGCGCGTTCGAAGAACCGCGTCTGCGATGCCCCGGGCATCAGCACGGTGACTGTGACTCCTGTGTCCTGCAATTCATGACGCAGTGCGATCGAGAAGGAATCGATGAAAGCCTTGGTGCCGTTGTAGACCGCCTGGAAAGTGCCCGGCATGAAACCAGCGATCGATCCTGTGAAGAGGATGCGGCCTCGGCCGCGGCGTGCCATCCTGGCTCCGAGTTGATGCGCGAGATAGACGGTACCGGTGATGTTGGTGTCGATGATGCGGCGGACTTTTTTCCAATCCTGATCGACGAAACCACGGCCGAGCCCACGTCCGGCATTCAGGAACAACAGGTCGACATCGCGATCGCCGATCCCGGCGATCAAACGATCGACACCTTCCTCGGTCGCCAGATCGGCCTCGATGGCTTCGACAGTCACACCATGCGAACCGAGCGCCTCGGCGGCCTGCCGGATCGCAGGTTCGTCGGCGGCTATGATCAGATGGTAGCCGTCCTTTGCGCACAGTTTGGCAAGTTCCTTCCCAATGCCGCTCGAGGCGCCCGTCACCACGGCCAACTTTTCATTCGTCATCACGTCCTCCGAACTTCGCTTCGGCCGAACCACTGTCGGAGCTGATTGTTCCGTGCGGGTTGATGCGCGGCCGTATGCGGGCCGTGACAACGATTTGTTCTTGAGTTCAATGAACACGCGGCGTGGAGAGGTGGAACAACTCAGGTCTGGGCGAGTTCGATATCATGCAGCATCGTTGCTCCCCTTGTTTGATGCTGCACGATCGGGTCCCCTCAGCCTGATCCGCTCGCGCTTTCTATCGGAAAGCGCGAGCATCTAATCACCTCGACAATCATGTTTTGGAACAACAAACCCGTTCGGCAGTTCGGGGCGCAGGAGGAATAAAATGCAATACGCCGAAGAAATCGCGCTCAGGCGCGTGAAAATGCTGGTCGAACAATATGTTGTCGCCAGGAGCAGGAGATATGATTTCGTCTCGACGGAACTTGCCTGCAAGGCCATTCGCCAAGTCGTACGAAGTCCGATCGAAGACGCCGAACTGGACCATTTGCTGGCTAGAAGCGCGGTCAAACAGGGGCTTTCGGTGCGGTTCGACCGAATAGGTCATTGGCAGGCGGCTTCGCCCGAACTCAGCCAGGAGAAATCGGCATGAGAGCAGTGCTATTGATGTCAGCGGCATTACTCGCCTTGGCGGGGTGCAACGACAATGCCGATCCGGCCAAGTCCAAGACGGACACTACGAACAGCCAGCCGGTGGACAAGAATCCCACGACGGACACCAACCCGACGCCGCAGACCAGCACCGGCGGCGACCAGCAAGGTACGCAGCCAACGCAGCCCGCATCTCCAAAGCCAAGTGGCGACTAGGCCTATGGAGCGACGCAACGCAATAATCTCGCTGGTGATAGCGGCGGTCATCATTGTCGGTTTCATCGTCGGCTTTTTCTACGTTGACATGGGCTGGCAGACCTCCCCGCTGAAACGTGCGCCGGAGCAGAACCAGGGCGGCAATGCCCCGGCGGACACCGCCCCGGCTGCGGGCGTCCAGAAAAATCCCAGGGAAAACACGGAAATGCCGGGGCAACAGTGATCGACGGCCGGCAGCAACAGGAGAGGGCGACCTCGCGGTGACCCTGCCGAACTGAGTTCAATACAGCACCGATCTGGAGTGTGGATGATGGGCATCCTTTCCGACCTCGACAAGAAGCTGACGGACAATATGTACGAGCATGGCAGCGAATTCACCGATGCGGTTTCGGATCTGCCGGAAGCAGTCGTGGAAGCGGTCGAACGGCTGATGTTTTTCATCCAGCCCGACGCGCGCGATACAGTCAGAACTCAGGTTCTCGGCCTCATTCACGAATACAGAATCCAAGACGCGCCGAACGGGGATCGCCCCGCCTGACCTTCAGCTTACGCTGGTGCGGCAATTGAAACCGATCGGGACCTGGCTCGCCGCCTCGTGCTCCGGATCGGCGGACGCGGTCGTTGACGGACCCGACGAGTGCTCTAGATCAGATTTACGCCGGCCACGGTTTTGTTGGGTCGGGGGAGACTATTCGGTGGCGCACCAAACGCCTGATTTGATCGTTAGACGCCGCTATCTCAGGCACGACTGCTTGTGCTTGCTGTTGCTGCTGTTGTCGGCATGCTCATCTTCCGATCAGATCGAGCAGCAATCACGAACAGCGGCCTCCGCATCGCAGACCGTGTTGATGGCGCTGGACGCCTGGGCGGCAGGGGCGGCGCCGACCGCATACACGGTGGGTACGCTGCAATCGATCGGCGAGACGCTTGCCGACGCCGGGGCGCAAATCCGGTCCGCGCAAACCAGTGAACCCGCCGAGCAAGCTTCACTGACAAAGGCAGTCTACGATTTGTCGGTCGCGGTGGCGCGTGCAGAGGCCGGATTGCAGGCGGGCGACCGGCCGGAAGTCCAAGACGCGCAACAGGATCTGCGGCTGGCATCGCGTGCGCTCGCTACCGCCTACGCCAAGTATTTCGCGCCGAAGCCATGAAGAAGCTCATGGAAATATCCCTCGGCGTCGTCACCAGCGTCGGCGGCTTCCTCGAAGTTGGGTCCATGGCGACGGCGGCGCAGGCAGGCGCGATGTTTGGCTTCCAGTTGATCTGGGCGGTGGTGCTAGGCACCATCTGCATCATCTTCCTTGTCGAAATGTCCGGCCGGTTCGCGGCCGTGAGCCATCACACGATCTCCGACGGCATCCGCGAGAGATTCGGCTTCAACGTCTTTCTATGGCCGTTGCTGGCCGCCCTGCTGGTCAATTTCCTGGTGCTGTCCGCCGAGATCGGCGGCGTCGCCATTGCGCTCGAATTTGCCACCGGCATAGGCTTCCAGTGGTGGGCACTGCCGGTGGCTTTGCTGGCGTGGCTGCTGCTTTGGAAAGGCACCTTCGGCTTCATCGAGAAGGGCGTATCTATTCTCGGTCTGGTGACGCTGTGTTTCGTCGTCGGAGCGGTGATGCTGAGACCCGATTGGACGGCAGTCGCAAGGGGCGCCGTGCCTTCGCTGCCGGTCCACGATGCCGCCAATTACTGGTTCATGGCGGTGAGCATTCTCGGCGCCTCGATATCGCCCTACCTCTTCATGTTCTATTCCTCGGGGGCCATCGAGGACCGGTGGGACAAAAGCTATCTCGGAGCCAATCGGGCCATAGCGGGGTTGGGCATGACTTTCGGGGGGACCATCTCGATCGGCGTGTTGATCGTGGCCGCTCTCGTGCTCGCCACGCATGGCGTCACCCAGGTGGACGACTATCACCAATTGCCGTTGATGCTGATATCCATATTCGGCTTCTGGGGCTTCGTGCTGTTTGTTGCCTCCCTCGCCATTGCCTGCTTCGGCGCCGCACTAGAGGTCGGATTGCAACAAGCCTATCTTGTGGCCCAGGGTTTCGGCTGGAATTGGGGCGAGGATCGCAAGCCGCGCGACGATCCGGGTTTCAGCGCTACCTACACGATATCATTGCTTTTGGCGGCTATTCCCATAGCGCTTGGTCTCGATCCGCTGAGGCTCACCATCTTTTCCATGGCGCTGACGGCAGCCAGCCTGCCGCTGACGGTCGTTCCTTTCCTGTTTCTGCTGAACGACAAACGTTATGTCGGCGAGCATCGCAATGGCTTTTTGTCGAATGCCGCCGTCATCTTCATCATCGCGCTTGGCTTCGTACTGGCGGTGGTGACCATCCCGCTGCAGATATTCGGGGGCACATGATGAAGTTGCTGCGTGATCTCCTCGACAAGCAGGTGGTCGACCGCGAGCAGATCAAGATCGGCAAGGTCGACGGGCTGGTGGCGGAGTTGCGGCCTGGCAAGCCGCCTCGGATCATTGCCATCGAGCTCGGCTCCATCACCCTGGCACGTCGCCTCGGCGCAGGGCCTGGGCGCTGGATGGCGCGGCTCGCGGTCAAGCTGGGTGGCAAGCAGCATGGCGAACCCCATCGGATCGCCTGGCACAAGGTGAAAGATATCGGCATCGATGTCGAGTTCGACATCGATGTGCGAGAAACGTCGATCTTCGCCTGGCAGGACTGGTTGCGCGACCATGTCATCGGGCGCATTCCGGGAGCTTGATAATGACCACGGTCAATCTCGAGCATCTGGCAGGGCGACGAGTACTCTCGCAGCGCGGCAAGAATGTCGGTTATATCGAGGAGATCCACGCCGAACGGGACGGTGACGATTTCCTCGTCACCGAATTCCATGTCGGGGTCTACGCTGCTTTCGAGCGTCTTTCGGCCTCGGCCATAGGCGTGGCGGTGCTGGATCTTTTCCGATTGCGCCGCCGCGACGGTCTATACCGCATCCCTTGGGACAAGCTCGACATCTCCGATCCCGCGCGACCGCGGCTGCTGTGCCCAATGACCGAACTCTCAGGCATGAAGGGCGCACCAGACCTCCATGAATAGGCCGTGGGGTGCTGCATCGTCGGGATCGTTCTCAGCGCAGCATGCTTGCCGCCAGGAAAACCACGGCTGCTATCAAAACGACAGCTGCAATCACCAAAACCGGCCAGTTGGCGCCAGGCCGCAGTTCCGGCTCGCCTTCGACCGGGCGCATGGCGTTGGCAAAGCTGGCATCGTTTTCGAATTCTGGACGATTGCGCGGCGGACTTGTCCCAGCGACCGGATTTTGTGTGTCCGCGGCCTCTGCGTCTGTCTCAAGCGGGGCAATGGCGGGATCGAACCCCGGCGTCTTGTCCTGCGTCGCTCCTGCCTGAACTTCGCCTCTGGCCGCGGCAGGGGTCGGACTTGAAACCTTGGCCATGATTTCTCCCTTTCAACCACGCCCTGGCAGACTTGCACTTGTGAGCGCGGCGAGAGCAAAGCTTGCGTGCGCCGGAGCGGCCTACCACGGTCGATTTGCTCGCCATGCGGTCCCTCGTAGCGCACGCCAAACTTCTGCCGCCGCCGATTTGTTCCAAGCAGCAACACCCACGGCCTGAGTCGGTTCACACGAGGCTGTGGCGCTCAAGAATTTGGCTGTGGAGCATGGCGTCGCAAATTGGCGTTAGATCAGCCTTGGCAGATCCTATGAACAGTCACTGCTCGCTGCGGGAAAATGAACCGACCCGTCGCTGCCTCGCGATTGAGGCCATGACGGCAGGTTCGCGATCAATTTCACAGCAGATCTTTCCGAAGGAAGATGCGGGCATGTCCAGGGATCCCGAATTCGACTTTGCCAAATTCCTCGAAACCATGGCGCATGTAGAATACCGGTGCCTGGAAACTGCTCGTCTCCACGACGGCCTTCTTACAGCCACGCCGGATGGCTTCTTCCTCGACAGTCCTGAGAAGTTGTGAGCCAAAGGATTGGCCACGCAACTGCTCAGGCAGGAAGAACATGTCGAGAAACAGGAGCCCGAGCTCCGTTCTGCCCCAAAGCCCGCCCCAGACTCTTCCTGAGTGGTCGCAAAGCTCCGCTCCGATGACAGCTCGGTCGTCGATCCCGGTCTGTGCGATGTTGTATTGATAGAGCGCTGCGGCGGCCCGCGCTCTATCATCCTCGCTATACGTCAAAGCGGTTGTAAATCTCTCGGATCGGAATGACATGCATTTTCCTCCTGGGTGGGCACAGGCATGAGACCCGCCGGCAACGTCGGTCACGGCCAAGATGAACTCGTTGCCAACGCCAAGAAAATAAATCCGACAGCCATCTCAGGCGCCTTCGAACGCCGCGGGCTTTGTGGTCTTCACAAAATGTTACGTGAGGGAACGTTCGCGCCTGACTCTTCTTAGGCAATCGAGGCGGTTGTCGCCTCGTGGATTTTGAAGGAGAAGAAGAATGCCCAATCAAGGTGGTAGTCACGAACAGCATGTGAAGGCAGGCCAGCAGAGCCACAAGAACGCCGACAATAAAAACCGTCAGCAACAGCAGGCCGCTGGTGGTGGTCAACGGCAGCAGGGCGATGGATCCGGCATGCGTGGTGGAACCCACGAACAGCACGTGAAAGCTGGCGAACAAAGCCACAAGAACCGCTGATCGCGGTTGATTTCAGCAGACCCACCCCGAAGTATCGGGGTGGGTCTGATTGCATCTGAAGGGGTACCGACGAAGAGGCCGGGTCGCGAAGTCGCCCCGGCGGCTTTGGCGCCGGGCACAACCAGTCAGGCAGCTTGCTCCAGGGCGCGCTCATTGACACCGCCTTCGCCCAGCCCGGAAAGCGCTTCGTCCGTCGCGACCTCCTCTTTCAATGTCTCGTTGAGGAGCTTGACCACGTCGCTCTTGCCAAGCTGTTCAGCCCACGCGACCAACGTGCCATAGCGCGCGATTTCATAATGCTCGACGGCCTGTGCCGCGCCGACCAGCCCTGCATCCAGCGCCGGGTCACCCTTGTATTCGTCGAGAATTTCCGACCCTTCCTCAAGAATGCCGTCGATCGCCGGACAGGTCTTGCCGCGGGCCGGTTTGTCCATAAGTTCGAACACTTGCTCGAGCCGATCGACCTGGCCTTCGGTTTCCATGCGATGTTTCTCAAAGGCCGCGGCCACCTCCTCGGATTCGGCGCCCTTTGCCATCTTCGGCAAGGCTTTGAGTATCTTCTTTTCAGCGTAGTAAATGTCCTTCAGCCCATCGAGGAACAAAGCCTCCAGTCCCTTTGTCGTCGCTCTTTTTGCAGTCGCCATGATTTGTCTCCCTGGATTGTCGTGAAAGCTCACCGGCGGTGTAGCCATGGACTAACTTTCCATGGAAGCAGTTGTTCCCTGGGCGCGACTCGGAAGGGCAGCACGCCAAACACCGCTTTTGTCGAAAACCGATCGCTGTCAAAAGGCGATGGATGATGACGGTGTGAGAACCGCCGGCAGGGGACGGAGAGCACCGGGGTTCTTCGCGCGATATGGAGCAGATGGTGCAAAGAAACCCTTCCGATGGGTTCATATACGAAATCATATTTACATATAAAACAAATCATGATGATCTTGCAGTCGTGCAACGCTAAGGTGGTTGGTTCCGGCGTATATCGCTGAGCCTGAATGCCAGCAGATGATCGTGCACAAATGAAATCAACATGATGTGCGGTCGAGCCAGCCGTGCATTGGTCGGATCCGGGGAGTACGGCATGCCGTTTGATGTCATCGTTGTCGGAGCCGGCGCAGCCGGGGCTGTTCTTGCCGCCCGGCTCACCGAAGATGCGGCCACGACCGTGCTTTTGCTGGAAGCGGGGCCGGACTACCGGAGCGGCGAGCAACCTGCCGAGATGGCGAGCCCAAATCCCTTCAACCTGCTGCTTCCCGACCATTTTCAGCAACAATACATGTATCCCGACCTGATGGCTCGCCGCACGAAGCGGCAGGAACACCGGGTCTACTGGCGCGGCAAGGGGCTTGGCGGTTCGACGGCCGTCAATGGCCAGATTGCCATTCGCGGCGTGCTCCATGCATTCGACCGCTGGGAGGAAATCGGATGCAAGGGCTGGTCGGGAGCCGACGTGCTGCCCTTCTTCTGCCGCCTGGAGGATGACCCGATCGCGGCCAATTTTCACGGCAGCGGCGGCCCGATTCCGATCTACCGCGCGCCTGTCGAAAGCTGGGGAAGCGTCGACAAGGCCATGCGCCAAAGCGCGATGGCTCTCGGCCATCCCTGGCATGACGATCTCAATGCTCCGGATGCCGAAGGGGCTTGCACCTATCCCATCAACAGTCGAGCCGGCAAGCGCGTGTCGGTCAATGACGGCTATCTGGAAGCTGCCCGCGACCGGCCGAACCTCACCATCATCGGGCAGGCGACGGTGGACAAGGTGCTTTTCGAAGGCAAGAAAGCGATCGGCGTTTTGGCCATCGTGGCCGGTCAGGTTCGCAAATTCGAGACGCCGCTGGTTATCGTCTCGGCCGGCGCCATCCACTCTCCGGCCATCCTGCAGCGCTCGGGCATCGGTCCGGCGGCTCTCTTGAAACGAAAGGACATCGAGGTGCTTGCCGACCTGCCGGTCGGCGAAGGTTTCTTCGACCATCCTTATTGCCGCATCGAACTGAAGCTGAAGCCGGAATTCAAGGCGACCGATGTCGACGCGCGGCATACCAACTGCTGTGTGCGGATGAGTTCCGGCGTGCCGGGTGCCGAGCGCGACGACATTCTCTACGTCGCCATGAACCATGGCGGTATCGGCGTGGAGTCCGACAGCGCCCAGTTCGGCGAGGCCATGGTCAATCTGATCCTGATGGAGGCCAAGAGCCGCGGCACCGTGCAACTGCGTTCCGCCAACCCTTTCGACCAGCCGATCGTGGAAGAGAACATGCTGGACGATCCAATGGATCTCCAGCGCATGCGTATCGCCTATCGCCACCTTGGCGATATTGCCCGGCAGGCGCCGATCCAGGCGATCGCCGAGCGCGTCCTGCTGGGGGATTCCGATCTGCCTTTGTCATGGCTCGAAACGGCAAGCGACGAGGAGGTCGACAATTTCCTGCTGGCGCAGTCTTCCGATGCGCAGCATGGGATCGGAGGCTGTTGCATGGGGGGGCCCGGCGAGGCCGTGGTCGATCCGGAATGCCGGGTCTACGGTTTGGAAGGATTGCGGGTTATCGATGCGTCGATCATGCCGCTCGATTGCCAGGCAAACACCAATCTCACCTCGATCATGATTGGCGAGAAAATGGCCGACAGCCTGCGCCGGTCCACCTGACAGCTCTCTGCCGAACTGCATATGGTCGCGAGGGCAGGCCCGCGCAAAAAGGCGCGGGCCTTGAATGTCAGCGAGTGACATCCACGGTAATCGTCTTCAGGTCGCACATTTCCATCAGCGTGTGCCGCCCACCGGTGCGACCGAGGCCGCTCTGCGTCCCGGCGGCGCCGCCGGCAGGAATATGCGGCTCCCAATAGCAGCTCATCTCGTTGATGTTGACGATGCCGACCTTCAGGCTTTCAGCAAAGGCAAAGGCGTTCTTGATGGTGCTGGTGAAGACTGCGGCCGACAGGCCGTAGGGGCTGGACGCCGCAAGTTCCATCGCCTCCCCGTCGGTCTCGAAGGTCAACACGGGTGCGATCGGCCCGAAGGATTCCTGGACATTGAGCAGGCTTTCCCGGGTCAGTCCTGTGACGATCGACGGCTCGAAATAGAGATTGGTGGCAAAGCCCGCTGCCACATTGCCGCCGGTGACGATCTCGGCGCCGCGCGCGCGGGCGTCCGCGATGTGGCTGAGCACCTTGTCGACGGCCACCGCATTGTTGATCGGACCCATCGTCGTCGCGGGATCGAAAGGGTCGCCCATTTTCACCTTCGCGGCCGCTTTCACGAGACCTTCGATGAAACGGTCATGGACGGATTTATGCACCAGCACGCGTTCGGTGGCCGTGCAGATCTGCCCGGCATTGGCAAAGCAGCCGGCCCCGACCTGGGCGGCAGCCATGTCGATATCGGCATCGGCCAGCACGATGGTCGGACCGTTGCCGCCCATTTCGAGCAGAAGCGGCTTGCCCGCGCCACGCCGGGCGATCGTCGCGCCGGTGGCGGAACTGCCGGTGAAGCCGATGGCATGGGTGCCCGGATGAACGACCGCCTCGTCGCCCACCTCCGCACCGTCACCCAGAACGAGATTGATGGCGCCGTCCGGCAGACCCGCCTCGATGAAGCATTCGACAAGTGCAGTGGCAATCAGCGACGTCGTCGGCGCGGGCACCCAGACGACGGTGTTGCCCGTTGCGACGGCCGGTCCGAGATAGTAGAGGCAGGGCAGGGCGAGCGGGAAATTCCAGGGTGTGATGATGGCAAAGACGCCCTTCGGCTGCAGGAAGCTGAAGGCGCGCTTGTTGGCATCGGCAAGCGGAAACGCCGCCGTCTCCAGCCACTTCATCTGTTCTGCCGCATTGCGGAAGCCGAGAGCCGCCGCCGACGCTTCGGCCTTTGCTTCGCTGTGGAACGGCTTACCCTGTTCCAGGCAGAGCAGGCGCGCAAGCTCCTCGGCGCGCCTGTCGATCGCGTCGGCAATGCGCATGCATAGTTGAGCGCGCGCGAAGGTTCCCATCTTGCGCATGGTCTCGCGTGCGCCTTCGGCGGCTTTCACCGCGCGACCGACATCGGCGCGGGTGGAAAGGGAGAGATAGCCGAGATGCTCGCCCGTCGAAGGACTGTCGATTTTCAGGAATTTGCCCGAGCTGCCGGCAATCCACTCGCCGCCGATGCGGTTGATGCCGATGCGGGCGGCTGCTTCCGGCTCCGAGACGATCGCCATGCCGCGCAGGTTGGGGCCTTCGAGAGAAGATTTGAAATGGACTGTCATCATGCGTTCCTTTGGCCGAATTCGGATTGGATGTTCAAAATGGCGGCACGGCTGCGCTCCACGGCTGCGATGAAAAGTCTGCTGCCGGCCTCTGCGCTCGCCTCCGATGGCGTGCCGATGACGCCGTTGTCGCGGATGGCTTCGAAACGGCGCCAGACGGTGACGGCCGGCGCGGCGTAAAGGTGAGGATCCGGCCAGGATGGCGAAGTGCCGCCTGGCGGGATGAGATCGCGGCGAACGCTGTCGCCAAGCACATGCATCATCAACGAGGTTTCAAGCGCGCAAGCGTGACCGGTGCCCGTGGCGGCATCGGGCAGGGCCTCCGCCGCCACGTCGGCGATGAGATCGAAATACGAGAAACCCGCGGTGACGATGCCACGCTGGCCAAGGGTGGTGATCGCCACCTGGATCGCGGCGCGGTTTCCGCCATGGCCGTTCAGCATGACCGGCAGGAAGCCGTCTTCGGCAAGGCAGGTGCAGAGATCGACGAGCACGGCGATGAAGGTCCGCGGACTGAGGCTCATCGTGCCGGAGAAGGAGCGATGATGCTCGGACGAGCCATAGGCGAAAGGTTCGGCGACCCGCATGGAAGCCTGTCCTTCCGCCGCGGCGAGAGCGACTGCTTCCGCAAGCCAGCAATCGACGCCGAGAGGCAGATGCGGGCCATGTTGCTCGACAGCGCCGAGCGGCAGAATGACGACGGGTTTATGCACGCCGGCTGTCGCGTGTCTTTCCGTATCCGGCGAGGTCATCAGCGCAAAGCTGGACCTGAGCGGGATCGGCAAGGCCGGAACTGGCTCGCTCATCGTGCTGCCTCGACGAGCCGCGCCTTGGCGTAGGTCATGCCGGAATCGGCCAGGAGAGCGACCATGATGATTGCACCCTTGTAGAGTTCGAGGCTGGAAGGATCCGTGCCGAACACCCGAAGCGCAGTTGTCAGCAGACTGACGATCAGGGCGCCGACGACCGCCCCCCACACCGTTCCCCGTCCGCCGAAGATACTGGTGCCTCCAAGCACGGCAGCGGCGATCGCGTCCAGAAGCAGCGAGGTACCGCCGATATTGGGCGTCACGACAGGCACCCGGCTGATCATGATCACGGCCGTCAGGAAGACGAAGATGCTGGAGGCGCAATAGACGAGGATCGTGTGTTTCGTCACCGGGATGCCGGCAAGTTCCGCGGCTCCGGCATCCGACCCGAGCGCATAGGTACGCAGCCCGAAACGGCTGTGCCGCATCAGGATTGCTGCTACGGCAACGATCAGGAGCGTTGCGAAGATGACATTGGGAATGCCAAAGCTGCGCTCAATGCCGACCGCGCGAAGCGTCGGATCCTTCAGCATCAGGACGCCTTTGGAGGCAACGGCAAGCGTTGCGCCCTGCAGCGCGACCATTGTGGCCAGTGTCGTCACGAAGGGCGGTATCTTCAACAGTGCGATAACGGCGCCGTTCGCGAGGCCGATCACCACCATCACGGCAAAGCCGACGAGCAAGGCAAGCGGCAGGCCGGCGCCGCCGTCGATCAGGCTGGCGATGAAGACGGCGCAGAAGGCGACGCCGACGCCGGCGGACAGGTCGATGCCCGCCGTCAGCAGAACGATCAGAGCCCCAAGCGCCAGGATGGCGATCGGGGTCGCCTGGGCGACGATGTTGATGAGGCTGGCGGTTGAAACGATGCGGGCGTCGATGAGCGCGAAGATCGCCAGCAGGATGACCAGCAGGATCAACGGCGAGAGGTCGAGAAAGCGCCTGCACCAGATGTTCTGTTGGCGGGTCATGAGGGTTCTCTCATCGGATGTGCCAGTCTTCGACCGGTTCGCGCAGGCCTGATTTGACGCTGCGCAGGATTGCATCATTGACGGCGACGGCGCGCAGGGCGTCGCCGACCGGCATCACGAAAGGGGTATCGTCGCGAACCGCCGAAATGAAATGGTGGACCTCCTCGAAGAGATCCCCGGTGATACGGCCATTGACGGTCGGCCAGTGCAGGGCGTCGGGTTGCGACCACTGTCCATGCGACAGGATGCGCAGACCATGGTCGCGCACGTCGAGGTCGATCATGCCTTCAGTGCCGATGATTTCCGTGCGTGCCCAGATGCCGGTCGGAACGGTCGGTGGCAGCGTCCAGCCGAAATAGAGCTGTCCGCTCATTCCGTTCGACAACTCGACGGTGGAGAAGATCGCATCTTCGGATCTAACTCCGAGCGAAGGCATGAGCTTGGCGACGGGCCGGGAGTAGACGGCGATGATGTCCGAACCCGAGATCCATTGCAGCGCATCCACGTCATGCACGCCGAGGTAGAAGCAGACGCTCGAATTTCCGTTCATGCGAAGACCGACTTCGCGACTGGTGAAACGGCCGCTGCTGCCGTGGATCGGCTCGCCGATCCGCCCGGATCTTACCGCTGCCGCGGCCTCGCAATAGCGAGGGTCGAACCGCAGGATGTGGCCGACCAACAGGCGTGCGCCGCTTCTCTCCGCTGCTTTCGCGATCGCCTTGGCAGGGGACAGATCATGAGCCATCGGCTTTTCGAGCAGCACCGGCTTGCCGGCATCGAGCAGAATGCGGCAGACGTCTTCATGCAGCGTGTCGGGTGCCGCCACGATATAGGCGTCGGCGGCATTGGCGGTCAGCGCGGTGGTGGCATCGCGGAAATGCCGGGCACCGAAATCCGACGCGGCCTTGCTCCCCGTGGCAGCATTCGGATCAACGAATGCCGACAGTTCGGCGACAGGACTCGCGGCAACCACCTGCGCATGCAGGAGACCCATGTAGCCGGCACCGACGATGGCGATTTTCAGCTTGCTCAAAGGGTTTCTCCTTACAGGCATGGTGCAAGGTTGGATGCTGGCCGGGGTGCGCAAGCTTGTGGTGTGATCGTGCGATCACCGAAGGCCAGCGTCATCACGTCTTCTTCCGTCGCCCCACGAGCCAGCGTGCCGACAGAGTGGCCTTCGCGCATGACGACGATGCGGTCGGCAACGCCGAGAACCTCGGGCAACTCGCTCGACACCATGAGGATCGCCGCGCCCTCGGCCTTCAATCTTGCGATCAGGTGATGGAGTTCGGATTTTGCGCCGACGTCGACGCCGCGTGTCGGCTCGTCGAGCAGGATGATCTTCGGCTTGGTGGCAAGCCATTTGCCGATGACGACCTTCTGCTGATTGCCGCCCGAAAGCTCGATGGTCATCTTGTCGGGCTGGGCCGGCCGCACGCCGAGTGAGCCGATGAGATCGCGGGCGAGTGCCAGGATGCGGCGAGGTCTCAGCAGGCCGAAGTGACTGTTGTCGCGAATCCAGGCGAGGGACAGATTGTCCCTGATCGACATCGTGCCGACGAAGCCTTCCAGATGCCGGTCTTCGGGTATGTAGACGATGCCGGCGCGATTGGCGGCCTTGGTGTCGCCGCCGGTCTGCTGCCCGCCGAAAATTCTGAGCGCGCCGCCATGCATGGTCTCGAGGCCGGCAATCAGCCTGAGCACCTCGGAGCGGCCGCTTCCCATCAGGCCGGCGAGCGCGACGATTTCGCCCCTGCACACGCTGAGCGTGGCCGACTTCAAGAGCTTGCCATCGGAGATGTTGCTGATCTCGATCGCGGTCTCGCCGACTTGCGCTTCGAAATAGGGGAAGATGTCGCCGACATCACGCCCGACCATCATCGACACGATCTCGGCCTCGCTGGTCTGGCGGGTCTGGCGCTCGCCGATGAAGCGCCCGTCACGCAGAACGACGACGCGGTCGCACTGGCTGAAGATCTCTTCCATCTTGTGGGAGATGTAGAGGATGCCGGCGCCGCGAGCTCTCAGCCTGTCGATCAGGTCGTAGAGTTGGTCGCGCTCGCGGTTGGAGAGCGCGCTGGTCGGCTCGTCCATGATGAAGAACCAGGCATCGGACAGAACGGCACGGGCAATTTCCACCATCTGCCGGTGCCCGACGGAAAGCGTTCGCAGCTCCGCGCCAATGTCGATATCGAGCGACAGCTCGTCCATGATGGATTTCGCATCGCGCCGCATCCGGGCCCGGTCGAGAAATCCCAGGCGGGTATGCGGTTCGCGGCCGATGAAGAGATTCTCCGCCACCGTCAGGTCCGGCGAAAGGCTGAAATGCTGATGGATGACGCTGATGCCCTTGGCGTCGCTGGGGGAGTGGAACTGGACGGCGTTGCCGTCGATGACGATCTCACCCTCGTCCGGGCGATGCAGACCGGAAATGCACTTCACCAGCGTCGATTTTCCGGCCCCGTTCTCGCCGGCAAGTCCTACCACCTCGCCGGCCGAGACGGCAAAGCTGACACCGTCGAGTGCCTTGACGCCCGGAAAAGACTTGCCAAGCCCGCGCAAGGCGATGCTGTGTTTGCCGACCGGTGTTGCGGCGGTGTTGCGGGGCGACGGGGTGGACTTGCGGCCACCGGTCTTGAACAGGGCGGCGACACTCTCCGGCTGGCTGGTGAGAACGGCCACCAGAATGAGGCTCGCGGTCACGAAATAGATCAGGATCTGCGGTACCTGCAGGAAGGACAGGCCGGTGTTGATGACGCCTAGCAGCAGCGCCCCGATCGCCGTTCCCCAGATGGAGCCCTGGCCGCCGGACAGTTTCGTGCCGCCGATGATGGCGGCTGTGATGGCTGTAAATTCGAGGCCGGTGCCGGCAAGCGGCTGTGCCGAACCAAGGCGGCCGATGGTGAGTATCGCGCCGAGCCCGGCCGTTGCGCCGGCAATCAGGTAGACGGAGATGCGCACGAGGTCGACGGGAACCAGTGAGGCCCGCGCTGCTCCCGCATTGCCGCCGACCGCATAGATCCAGCGCCCGTACACCGTGCGATTGAGCACGAACCACCAGAGGCCTAGGCAGATGGCGGCGATGATGACGGAGACCGGCAGGAGGCCGATCGTCTCGCGTCCCGCGAAAAGCAGGACCGGATCGGCGACCGCGATACTGGATGCGCCTGAGAGACTGAGCGCCAGGCCGCGCGCAAACGCCATGGTGGCGAGCGTTGCGATGAATGGAGAGATGCCGGCAAAGCCGATCAGCGCTCCATTGAGCAGACCGATTGCGGCACCGCCACCGATCGCGGCGAGAAGGCTCAAGCTCGCCGAGCCGGTTGCCGTGTAGGCAAGGCCCGCGGCGATGCCGGAACAGGCAAGGTTGCTGCCGACGGAAATATCAATGCCGCGCGCGATGATCACGGCCGTCATGGCAAAAGAGATGAGGGCGATGACCGCACTCTGCTGCGCGATGCTGACAAGATTGCCGGTCGACAGAAAACGCGGATCGATCCAGCCGAAGACGGCGATGGCGACCAGCAGCACCGCGATGAGAACCGGTTCGTTGCGCCGCAGTAACGGAGAGGTCCAGGACTGGAACATGGGTTGGTCCTCTTATCGAGCATCATGCGCGGTCACCACGGAAGCGGCGACGGCGATCGTCAGGAAAAGGGGACGCCGGATGATATGTCATCCGGCGCTTGAGCCGCTTTAGGCTGTTACTTTGCCAGGGTCATGGCGGTCGCCGGAACCTTGGGACCGAGTTGCTCGGTATAGTTCTTGGCTTCCACCGCCTCCTTGTCGGTATTGATGTATTCGAAGGTGAGGCCATCCGCCTTGAGCTTCGCCGCCGTCGCATCCGAGGTCACGAAATAGGTCGGCATGTAGAGATCCTGCGGCAGCTTTTCGCCGTTGGCCAGGCGAGCGGCAACGGCGATGTTCCAGTAGCCGACACGGTAGGCGCCGGTCAGCACGTCCATCACCATCTTGCCGTCGTCGATCAGCGGCTTCATCTCGGCGTCGCCGTCATAGCCGCCGTAGAGCAACTGGGTTCCCATCGAGCTGGCAACGGAATCGGCTGCCAGGCAAAGGCTGTCGGAGATGCAGCCGATGGCCTTCAGATCCGGATAGGTGGTGAGCCATGTCTGGGCGGCATTGGTTGCCTTGGCTGCGTCCCAGCCGGTCGGCTCGATCCCGACCACCTTGATGTCCGGAAACTCCTTTTTCAGGGTTTCGACAAAGCCTTTTTCGCGCGTGTCGGACACGAAGTTGCCACGCGAACCGACGAGCAGGGCGACTTCGCCCTTGCCGCCAAGCGACTTGCCGAGCGCGCGGGCAACCATCGACATGTTGTCGTAGTCCGGATAGAGCGTCGAATAGTTCGAGCCGGCCTCGACCTTGTTGCCCATGGTGATCACCGGAATGCCGGCGGCGGTGGCTTTCTGGATGACCGGAATGACCGCGTTCTTGTCGATCGGATCGATCAGGATCGCGCTGACGCCCTGATTGATGAAATTCTCGATGATGCTGACCTGTTTTTCCAGACTGCCCTCGGCGCTCTGCCAGGTGGATTTCACCCCATAGTCGGCGGCAGCCACGTCGCCCGCTTCCTTCATGCGGACAAAGAAGGAATTCTGCAGGTCGATTGCCGCAAGCCCAAGAACCTTTTCCGCGGCAAGCGAGGGCGTCGCGATGGCGAGTGCGAGCAGGGCAATGGATGCTTTCAGGGAAATGCGCATGTTTCAGTTCTCCTCTTGTTGCGACAGGGCGATTCTTCGCCTCTTTTTCATGTTCCGCACGACGACCGTCCCAGCGACAGGCATTCCGGCGGTATTCCGCGGCACTCGTGCCGTATCCATGTCAGGGCCGCCCCCTGCGTGGACCGGCCTTGCTCGACCTCAGCCATTCAGGCCCTCGACACCGGCGCCGCAGACAAGTCCGGCGATGCGGGCGCCGCGCGGTGGCTTGAAAGCTCCGCTCGTCAACGCGGCCAGCGATGCCGCGCCGCTGAGGTCGGCGGCGATGCCGAATTCGAACCAGAGCAATTCAGCGGCCTTCTGCATGTCCGCATCCTCGACAAGGACGATATCGTCGACGTGCTTGGCGACGATCGCGTAGATGCTTTCATCCGTGCGGCCGCAGGCCATGGTCGCCACCTTCGTCGTTATCTCGGGCAAGCGAACGACACGGCCGGCAGCCAGGGAGGCGTGAAGGGTCGGTGAACCGGTCGGCTCGACACCGATGATCCTGGCTTCAGGTTTGACGTGCTTCAGGACTTCGGACATGCCACTGATAAGGCCGCCACCGCCGATCGCGACGATATAGATGTCGGCATCGGGAATCTGTTCGACCATCTCCAGCGCCACGGTTCCCTGACCGGACACGATCTGCGCATCGGCGAATGGATGCATGTAGAAGGCGCCGCGCGCCTTTGCCTCGGCCGATGCCGCCTCATGCGCTTCATCCCAGACATTGCCTGCGAAGCGAACGTCAGCGCCCCATTTGCGCAGCTTTTCCGCCTTCAGCGGGCTTGCATTGTTCGGCAGGTAAATGGTGGCGGGAACGCCGGCCCGGGCAGCCACACAGGCGGTGGCCAGGCCATGATTGCCGCCGGATGCGGCGACCAGTCCGTTTTCGATCCGGCTCGGCTCGAGCGTCTTCACCCGGTTCGTGGCGCCCCGGATCTTGAAGGAGCCGCTCACCTGGAGGCACTCGAGTTTCAGATAGACATCATTTTGAAGGTTTGCGCCCGCGGCATGGTCGAGCTTGACGACCGGGGTGCGCCGTATGAAGGGGGCAATGCGCCGGGCAGCCGCAATGATGTCCTCATGGCTCATCGGTCAGTGCCTCCGGATATTCGTTGGCAAGCACGAAGCAGCAATTCCCCGGACGCACGCGGCCGGGCTGACGCTTGGCGAAAACGATGCCGTCGATGGGGTGAAGGAGATCGATGGGCGCGCGGGACGGTGTGTGGAGGAAGTGAATGCGTCCGGCAAGGTCGCCTTTGCTGACGGCACTGCCGAGCGGGCTCAAGGGCTCGAAGACACCGTCCTCCTCGGAAAGCAGATAGCCTTCGCTTCCGGGCACCTTGAGCACGCGTGCGTTGGCGCCAGGGGCAATGTCAGGCGCACCCTTCAGGACGCCTGCATGTTTCAGCACATTGCGGATGCCCCTGCGGCAGATGGCCAGCGCATCTGGACTGACAAGGCCGCCGCCGGCCATCTCACTGCCGATGACGATCAGCCCCTGGTGGTTGGCGGACGCGGTCGAGGTCCGGGTTTCACCGAGATTGTCGACCATGACAACGGTCGGCGCCCCGAAGGCGAGCGTCGCCCTGATGTTCTTGCGATGCCCTTGCGCGGTCGGGGATGGCTCGATGATCGCGCTCGGCAGGATCATCAGGGACGAACCGCCGGAATGGAGATCCAGGAAGTAGTCGGCCATCGGAAACAGGATGTCATGCACGTAAGCCGCGATCTGGCTTGTCAGCGTGCCGTTGAAATCGCCCGGAAAACTGCGGTTGAAATTCAACCCGTCGACCGGGGAGGTGCGGGTGCCGGCCTCGACAGCCCGAATGTTGATGGCCGGAATCGCAATGATGCGACCGGCAATATCCCGTGGATCGATCTCGCGCAGAAGCTCGCCGAGCGCGATCGGCCCTTCATATTCATCGCCGTGGTTGCCGCCCTCGATCAGGACCGTCGGACCGTCTCCGTTCTTGATGACGGCGAGCGGAACCCGGACCGTGCCCCAGGCATCGTCGTGCGGCGATTGGGGCACATGGAAGAAGCCGATCTGCTTGCCCTCGCGATCGAAATCGACCGACGTGTAAACACTGTTGTTCCGGGGAGTGATGGTCGCGCGGACAGTGTTTGCAAGTCTCGGTACGGTCATCGGGTCGGCCTCGAAATTCATTGTCCCGGCCATCATGTCAGTTTTATATATGGTGTCAAGTTTGGATATGAAACCAATGGCAATTCCGATTTCTTGTCTCTATCGTGCGCGGACCACCGGGGATTCTTCGAATGTCAGATGACGCAAAAGAGAGTGGCAAACCGACCTATTCGGCCCCGGCGCTGAGCAAGGGCCTGGATGTCCTGGAGCTGCTGGCGGAGGCGCGGGCGCCCTTGACGATGAAGGAGATCGCGGAAGGCCTCGGCCGTTCGAAGAATGAGATATTCCGGATGCTGATCGCGCTGCAGGAACGTCAATACATCGAGCGCAACGCCGAGACCGACGCCTATTCGTTGACCGACAAGCTTTTCAAGCTGGGGCTGCACACGCCGAGCGCTCAGGATCTCATGTCCGCCGCCATGCCCGAACTGACGCGGATTGCGGGGAACTCAAATCAGTCGCCGCACCTGGTCGTCTTCAATCACGGCTTGACCGTCGTAACCGCGGCCGTTCCCGGGGGCGAGGACATGGCGTTCACGCTTCGCCTTGGATACGGTCGTCTGGCCACCGACGCGACCTCCGGCCATGTGATACTTGCCTTCCAGCCGCCAAAGGTCGCGGCGCGGATGATCGATGAAAGTGAGGCGCACTCCCCGGCGCCGCTGGATCGTGACGCGCTGGAAAAGCAGCTTCGGATCATCCGCGCGGACGGCTACTGGATGCGCGAAAGCCGCGACTTCGTCGGCATCACCGATATCTGCTGTCCGGTCATCGGACCGGACGGCAGCGCCGTCGCCTCCATTATCGTCGCCTATATCAATCGCCATACGCGTGAAAGCCGCCATGCCTTTACTCTGGAGGTCCTGCGCGCGGCCTGCGATCGCATCTCCATGAAGTTGTCACCGCGGGTTCGCTGAGGGATCGTGGTGGGCCGGGGGCGCGGACGAAGCACCGTCCGCTGGCCGTTTGCACCGGATTGGTAATACCAGTATAGGTCCAGTCAGGAATGTTCCGATCCAGGGTGCTTCTCGCGCGGAGGAAAGGCAATGACAACCGTGAACCTGATCGGGCTTGTCAGTCGGGAAATGGAAGCGACAGCGTCCGATGTGCCGCTTTACAGGCGGTTGAAATCGGCGATCGAGGCAGCGATCCGCTCCAATGCATTGAAGGCCGGCGCGGTTCTGCCAGGCGAGCGGGTTCTGGCGGAAGCCCTGTCGATCTCGCGAGTCACTGTGAGAAAGGCCCTGGCGCTGCTCGAAGAGGAAGGGCAGCTCAATCGCCGGCACGGTTCCAAAACCGAGATCGGGTCGCGGGTCGAGAAATCGCTTTCGACGCTGACGAGCTTTTCGGAGGACATTCTGGCGCGCGGCCTGAAGCCTGGATGTCTATGGCTTTCCAAGCAGATAAGCCGCCCATCCCCAGCCGAAATGATGGCCTTGGGTATTGCAGGCAATACCAATGTAGTTCGCATGCGTCGTGTGAGGACGGCCGATGGCGCGCCGATTGCCGTCGAAGTCTCGGCCGTGCCGGTTCGCTTCCTTCCTTCGCCCGAGATGGTTCAGGATTCGCTTTATGAAGCGCTTGATGCACGCGGCTTCCTGCCTCAGAGGGCAATCCAGCGCATGCGCTCGCGCGGCGCATCGCTAGAGGATGCAAGACACCTTCATTGCGAGATGGGCGCACCGCTGCTGATGACCGAGCGCCGCTGCTTTCTCGCCGACGGACAAATCGTGGAATACTGCGAGACACGATACAAGGGCGACGTCTACGATTTCGTCTTCGAGCTGCAAAGGTAATACCAGTTATGAACTGGTTGTAATCTGGTATTTTCCATTTATCGTGATGGCGACAAGGGAGTGCCGACGTGCAGCGGGAAGACATCACCAACAGTCTCATCGTGTCCTGCCAGCCGGTTCCCGGCGGCCCGATGGATAGTGCGCAATTCGTGACAGGCTTTGCCAAGGCCGCTGTTGAAGCCGGAGCCAAGGCCCTGCGCATCGAATCCGTGCCCTATGTCGCGGCCGCCCGCCTGGCCGTGCGCGTGCCGATCATCGGTATCGTCAAGCGCGATCTCACCGACAGCCCCGTGCGCATCACACCCTATCTGGCCGATGTCGAGGCCCTGGCCGAGGCGGGCGCCGATATCATCGCTTTCGATGCGACGGACCGTGTCCGTCCCGTTCCTGTCGAAGCGCTTGTGAAAGCCGTCAAGGCCAGGAACAAGCTGACCATGGCCGATTGCTCTTGCCTTGACGATGCGCGCCGGGCCCTTGCCGCGGGTGTCGATTTCGTCGGCACGACGCTTTCCGGCTATGTCGGCGGGCCGGAGCCGGAGGATCCGGACATCGCCCTCGTCGCTCAAATGCGAACCCTGACCCCCTACGTCATCGCCGAAGGGCGTATCCGGTCGCCTGAGCAGGCGGCTGCCGCCGCGCGCGCCGGCGCCAGTGCCGTGGTTGTCGGCTCGGCGATCACCCGTACCGAGCACGTCACCTCGTGGTTCCACCAGGCGATTTCCGACGCCTATGCGGCGAGAGGCGCGCAACCCCCCCTAGGCACAAGTGTCCTGGGCCCAACCGTCCGGGGCTCAACCGTTCTGGGCCCATCCGTCCTGGGCATCGACATCGGGGGAACCAAGACCATGGCCGCGCTGGTCGGCGGCGGCACGGTGATCGATGACAAGATCGTGCCGACCGCGCGCGAGGCTGGACCCGACGCCTGGCTTGCATCCTTGGCGCAAAGTACGTCGGCCTGGTCCGGCCGCTTCAGTCGTATCGGCATTGCGGTGACCGGATTGGTAGAGGATGGACGCTGGTCGGCGTTGAATCCGGCGACGCTTGGCATTCCCGATGACTACCCGCTGGTCGAAAGGGCATCCGCGGTTTTCGGCAAGCCGGTCCGTGCGTTCAACGATGCCCAGGCAGCTGCCTGGGGCGAATACAAATTCGGCGCCGGGCAAGGTCGCGACATCGTCTTTCTGACCATCTCGACCGGAATTGGCGGCGGCATCGTTTGCAACGGCCGATTGCTGTCCGGTCTTGCCGGTCACTTCGGTCTGATCCGTGGTCTGTCTGAAGACCGGGCTCCGCTCGAAGACGGCACCTCCGGTCGCTGGATCGCTTCGCAAGCCCTCAAGGCCGGCTTCAAGGCCGATGCCGCCGATGTGTTCGGGCGTGCGCTGAAGGGCGAGGCCTGGGCCGGCGCCATCGTCTCGCAGAGCGCCTCGCGGGTCGCGACGCTGTGCCGGGACATTCAGATGATGTTCGATCCCAAATTGATCGTCATCGGCGGCAGCATCGGTCTTGCAGAAGGCTATCTCGACCGGGTGCGCGCACATCTGAGCGAGGTCCCGCCGCGCCTTTCCCCCGATCTCGTAGCGGCGAAGCTCGGAGGCCACGCCGGCGTCATCGGTGTTGCCGATCTTGCCGAATGGGCAAGGTAACGGCGCGCCCGATCATGTCATGCGAAAATCATCAAAAAAGAAGGGAACGATCATGAAATTGAGCAGGACGTCTTTTGCGCTTATGGCCACCCTCCTTGCGGGGACGGCTTTGCCGACCTCTGCCAACGCAACCGTGACCGTGCTCGGCTGGCCTGGCGGCTCCGAGGAAACCGCACTGCGGGCAACCGTGGAAACCTACAACAAGCAGGCCAGTGATGCCGACAAGGTGGAGTTGCTGTTCTTCAACCGCGAAGGCTTTTACGACAAGCTGCAGGCCGACATGGCGGCCGGATCCAGTGCCTTCGACGTGAACCTCGTCGCCACCTACTCGCTCGGTCGCTACGCGCCCTATATGGAGCCGATCGATCTTGGCGCGGACGCGGCCAAGGTTTTCGGCGAATCCGTTCTCAAGACGATGCAGTTCGACGGCAAGCAATACGGCGTGCCGACAGACCTTTCGTTGCACTTCATGTACTACCGCAAGGATCTCATCGACGCCTTGATCAGGGATGACGCCGCCAGGAAGACCTATGGTGAAATCGCCCAGACGTATCTCGGCAAGCCGCTGCAGCCGAAAGACCCGGACAGCTGGACCTGGGACGACTGGGGGGCCACCGCCCTCTATTTCACCAAGCGGGTGAACCCCGACAGCCCGGTGCGTTATGGCACGGTCCTGCAGATGAAGAACCTGCTGTTCAACATGATGGTCTTCCAGTCCCTGCCGCGCTCCTACGGCGGCGACTGGATGGACAAGGACGGCAATGTCACGGTGGATTCCGATGCCTACAAGGCCGGCCTTGAGCTCTACAAGAAACTCTATGATGCCGGGTCTTCGCCCAAGGATTCGCTGAGCTACGAATATGCGGAAACCAACGCCGCCTTCGCATCCGGCCAGGCCGCAACGGCGCTGCAGTGGAATGCCGCGGCGTCGGATCTGACCAGCACCGAAAAATCCCCGGCCGTCGCCGAGGTGACCGGGATCGTCGCGCCGCCGACAGGTCCCGACGGACGCGCCGATCATATTCACGGCCTTGGTTTGGGCCTCAACAAGAACGCCACGAACAAGGAAGGCGCCGTCAAGTTCCTGAAGTGGCTCGCCACCGAGGAGGCGGCCTTGCTCTATGCGCGCAGCGGCGGTTCGCCGGCATTGTCTCCCGATGTCGTCGGCAAGATTGCGAAGGAACGTCCCGACCTCGTCAAGCTCGGCGAATTCGCCAGCAAGTACGGCTATGTCATGACCGGGGCGACGTCCGCGAATGCGCTTCCGGTCTATGAGCTGCAGGCAAAGGAGTTCACTGGCTACTGGTCCGGCCAGCAGAGCCTCGAGGATGCGCTCGCCCACACCAAGGTGGGCATGCAGGACCTTCTGAAGAAATAAATTATTGGCTGGACGCCGGGCCGAGGCCCGGTATCCGGCGCGTTTGGCGGATCGACATGGCCCTTGTGACACGTGCCGAAGGCAGGAAGTATCTGACGCCGCTGGTCGGCTTCCTGCTTCTGTTTCTCGGCTTTCCGGCGATCGTCAATCTGATCTATTCCGTTTCGACCGTCACATTCGAGACGTTGCGCAGTCCGGTGTTGAGCGGTTTCGGTAACTATGTCGCGGTGTTGAACGACCGCGAATTCTGGAGCTCGGCCTGGTTCTCTCTGCGCTTCGGTATTCTTACCGCATCGGCGGAATGTCTGATCGGCCTTTTCCTTGCCATCTTCCTGGCGCCGCTTCTGAGCAAGCGTCCAGTCCTGATGGCGCCGTTGATGCTGCCGCTGATGGTCGCGCCGGCCATGGTCGGTCTCATGTACCGGCTGGTGCTGCATGAATTCGCGGGCCCCGTCCCCTACTATCTCTTCGAATGGTTCGGCGACAGCCCGGCCTTCCTCGACATCGACAATGCCTTCCGCACCCTTGTCGTCGTGGAGACGCTGCAATGGACGCCTTTCGCCTTCCTGCTCTTCTACATGGCCTATTCGGCCATACCGCTCGACGTGCGCGAAGCCTCCTCGCTCGATGGCGCATCACCGTTTGAGATCGTCCGCTGGATCGACCTGCCGTTGATGAAGCCGACGCTGGTCATCGCGTTTTTCATCCGTTTCATCGACGGTTTCAGGGTGTTCGACAATGTCTACGCACTGACCGGCAGTGGCGCTGGCGGTTCAACGACGTCCTTGTCGATCTACATCTATCAGGCTTTCTTCAAGGAAGGGGCTATCGGCAAGGCGGTCGCCGCCTCGGTTGTGCTGTTCCTGGCTTCGTTCATCGTTCTCCACGGCCTTAACCGGCTTGCCGGCCGCAGGAAGCTTTGACGATGGTCAGGGCACTGCGCTGGATCGTTTTTGCCATCGCCGTGCTGGCGATGAATTTCCCCATTATCGTGACGCTGATCACATCGCTCAAAAGCCAGCGCGAGCTTTCGACGAACCCCGGTTTGTGGATCAGCCAGCCGACGCTCGACAACTATCTGGAGGTCCTGACGCAGACCAGCCGCTTCAACATCTATGCCTATCTGCTGAACAGCACCGTGGCGGCGCTGATTGGAACCGGCCTTGCGATCGCGCTCGCGTTCCCGGCTGCCTATGCGATCGCGCGTAGCGAGGCGGGAAAGCGCTTGGTCCTGCCGATCGTCATCAACCTTCGCGCCGTGCCGCTGATCATCTTCGCGATCCCGCTTTACATGATGTACCAGTGGCTGGGCCTGCTCGATACGCGGATCGGGCTCGGGCTCATCCTGACCATCGTCAACGCGCCGCTTGCGCTCGTCATCCTGGTGAACGCGATTTCAGATGTACCGGTCGAACTCGACGAGGCGGCGAAAGTCGATGGCGCAAGTTCCTTGCAGGTGATGATGATGATCGTCCGGCCCGTCATCCGACCGGCGCTCGTCACAACCTTCATTTTCGGCTTCATCACTGCCTGGAACGAGTTCCTCTTCGGCCTCATGCTGACAACCAGCCGTGCCGTCCCGATGACGGTCGGCGCATCGTTTTTTTTCGCCGCAAGCGGCGGCGGCGTAAAATGGGGAACCGCTTCCGCGGTCATGATGCTGGGCGCCTTGCCGCCGGCCTTGCTGGGTCTTGTGATGTATCGGCAGATATCAGGATCCATGACCGCTGGAGCGGTCAAAGGCTAAGGCAAGACGAGTTCGTCGTTCTGACTAGTTGGACAACCCTATCCGACAGGGCGAGCGCACTTGTCAGGCCAGGTGACTCGATTCCGAAAAGACTGATCAGCCGTCCGGACGAATCTGCCAGAATGTCGAAATCGCCGAACTGCAACCCGTTCGTTTTAGGCCGCAGCCCGCAATAGCTCGGCTCCAGTTCCCCGTCCCTCAGCCCCGGCCAATAGCGTCGGATGGCCGCGTAAAATGGCGTGGCCCGAGTTGGGTCGACCGCGTAGCCGACCTCATCGACGGGCTCGACGTCCGGCCCGAAACGAACCGATCCGCCCATATCCAGCGTCAGGTGAACTCCGAGGCCGCCTGGTTCCGGAACCGGATAAACAAGATGGTTGAAGGACGGGCGGCGTCCAAGCGCAAAATAATTGCCTTTGACGTAGGTGACATCTGGGATTTTGCCGCCATGCCCGCCCGCGAGGCTTCGGGCAACGAGATGGGCTGACAATCCGGCCGCATTGATGACCAGATTTGCGGCGATCCTATAGCCTTCCATATCGCCGCCAAACTGGAGCTCGCAGCCCGTTTCGTCGACGCTCCCGCCGAGAACCGGCGCGCGAAACGCAAAGGTGGCACCGGCATTCTCGGCATCGCCCTGTAGCCCCAGCATCAGCGCGCGGCTGTCGACGATCCCCGTGCTTGGGGACAAAAGCGCGCCGGCAACGTCCAGTTCAGGCTCAAGGCGTTCCACATCCGAGCGGCTGAGCATCTCCAGGTCCGCAACACCATTGTCCGCAGCCTTGGTCCGGATCCCCTCCAGAATCGGCAATTCCGCGTCGCTGGCGGCGACGATCAGCTTGCCGATGCGTTTGTGCGGAATCCCGCGCGCTTCGCAATAGCGGTAAAGCGCGTTCTTTCCTTCGACGCATAGCTGCGCTTTCAGGCTGCCCTTCGGATAGTAGATGCCGGCATGGATGACCTCGCTGTTGCGGCTCGACGTGCCCAGCCCGGGGCTGTCCTCGGCCTCCACGACAAGAACTTCGCGTCCATCGAGCGCCAGCTGCCGCGCAATCGCCAGGCCGACGACGCCGGCGCCGATGACGATGCAATCGACTTTCTCGTCGGGGACCTCCATCGTCAGTCGCCAGACCCTAGGGAACAATGCAGGACGTGCAAGCAGGCCTCACCAGAATTGCGGACCCACCGAAGGCGCCGCCAGCATGAGATGTCACCACAAGCATGACATGTCACTCCACCGCCGAGCAAATAGAACGAGATGTCCAGACCGATGCCGTTCATCGGCTGCTGGGTTCAATTCAAACTTGCGTTGTGTGGCGCACGCAGCGCAATTTGTTTGCGTCCCGTTGCATTGATGCCAACCGCGATCTCGGCGGCCCTGCCAAGGTCGTGCTTCAGAACCCAGACGCGCGGCGAAAGTTCATCGTCTTTCTGCAAGGGCAACTCGGCATCTCCGCGCAGGAGGCGGATACGATGCTGGAGCACTGCGCCAACTCCTTCGTCGGCATCTTCACGACCTTCGACCGTCGGTTTCGCCAGCGGTTCGCGAAGGCCGACATCGAAAGGCTGCTGCGCGAGATCAACGGCGAGGCGGATGAGCGGGACGATCAAGCCGCTTGAATTCGATGGCGCGTGCCCGCCGCAGCCCAGCTGCAAAAGGTAGCGGTTCAATGTTTGATTCACTGAACCGCTCCAACTTATTGTTTTTGCGCGGCTACTGAAGGAAGGCCGCTGTACGCCTTTCCTGGAGTTGCGCTACAGAAATTATCCCCGGCCCAGGATCATCTCCGCTGCCCGCTGCCCGATCATCATGCTGGGGGCATTGGTGTTGCCGCCGATCAGCTTCGGCATCACGGACGCATCCGCGACCCGCAAGCCACCGATGCCGCGCACCTTGAGCGTTGCCGGGTCGACGACGGCCATCGCGTCGGTCCCCATCTTGCACGTCCCCACCGGATGATAGACGGTGAGCGCTTCGGCACGCAAATAGGCGAGGATCTCGTCATCGCTGCGAACATCCTTGCCCGGCAGCATCTCCGTCCCCCTGATCGGGTCGAACTCGGATGCGGCAAAGATTTGACGCGCGATCTTGATGCCTTCGACCAACACCCTGGCATCCTCGTCGTTCGAGAAGAAGCGATGATCGATCAGCACATCCCGCTTCGATGCCTGGCCTGACAGTTTGAGTTCGCCGACGCTTTTGGGCCTGAGCACGCAGGTGTGGATTGCGTAGCCATGGCCGTACTCCACCAGCTTGCCGCGATGGCTGCGATAGCCGGGCACGAAGTGGAACTGGATGTCGGGAATGCCGTTCGCATATTTCGTCCGGGCAAAGCCGCCGGCTTCGACATAGTTGGTGGTGAGCATGCCCTTGCGGCCGGCAAAGTACCGGAAAGGCGCAGCCAGCACGCGGGGCAAGTTGGGCAGCGACAGGCCGAGCGTCTTCGTGCTCGAGGAGCGGACCGTGATCATGCCGTCGATATGGTCCTGAAGGTTCTTGCCCACGCCCGGCAGATCGACAACCGGCTTTATGCCGATCGCCTGCAACTCGGCGGCTGCGCCGATGCCAGACGCCAGCAGGATCTTCGGTGAATTGATGGCCCCGGCCGAAAGCACGATTTCGCGGCGGGCCGACAGCGTCTTCTGCTCGCCCTTGTGCCGCACCCGTACCCCTGTCGCGCGCCCCTGGGCTATATCGAGGTCGATCACTTCGCATTCGCTGAGGATTGTGAGATTCTTGCGATCGAGCACCGGGCGCATGAAGGCGGTGAAACTGCTGAAGCGCTGGCCGCGATCCTGGGTGACATTGTAGATGCCGAGGCCGAACTGGCTTTCGGCATTGAAGTCGCTGTTGGCCGGAAGACCGGCATTGTTGCCGGCCTTGACGAACATCGACGACAGCACATTCGGATCGCGCGGCTTGTCGACCAGCAGTTCCCCGCCTGTACCGTGGTAGTGCGGGTCTTGGCCAAGCAGGTTGCGCTCGAGCTTCTTGAAGACGGGAAGCACGTCGCTGAATGCCCAGCCTGTGCAGCCGAGTCGCGACCACTCGTCATAGTCCTGCGCGGCGCCCCTGATGTAGACCATCGAGTTGATCGAACTGGAGCCGCCCAATGCCTTGCCGCGATTGACCGGAATCCTGCGGCCCTTGAGGTTGGGCTGAGGCACGCCGACATAGCAGTAGTCATAGTTCGGATTGCCGTAGAGCGAGAGGATGCCGGCAGGCACCTTGACCCGCAGGCCGCTGTCGCTGCCGCCGGCTTCGATCAGGCACACTTTGTGGGACGGGTTGGCGCTCAGGCGATTGGCAAGGACGCAACCGGCCGAGCCTGCGCCGATGACGATGTAGTCGTAGTCAAGATTTTCGGTCTGCATGGCCAGCCCCTTTGAGAATGGAGATGCCGGGGCGGCGCGCGCCCCGGCTGAGCGGCTCATTGCAGAAGCTGCGTCCAGACCTTGGTGACGAGTTCCTGCGCCGCCGGCGAGCAGGCCTGGCCCATCTTGACGGGAACGGTCGGGAACAGCTCCGGAGCGTTCTCCTTGTTGTAGAGCGCCTTGCTCTCGTCGATCTTCACCGGCGAAGAGTGGCCGTAATAATTGTACTGCGCCGTCGCGTTGTCGATCTGGGTCATGAAATCGATGAACTTCTTGGCGTTCTCGATATTGGCCGCGCCCTTCGGCACGACATAGGAATCCAGCCAGCCGACCAGACCTTCTTTCGGCATCGCGTATTCGACATTGGCCTTGTCGTTGCGGCGAAGCCTCATGGTGTTGCCGTCCCACCAGAAATGGGCGGCAACCTCGCCGCTGCCGATGCGGTTTTCGATGTTGTCGCTGGAATAGGCCGCCACGAATGGCTTCTGCGCCAGCAAGAGGTCGAGCACGCGCTTCATCTGCTGCGGGTCTTCGCTGCAATATTTGATGCCGAGATAGTTTTCCGCTGCCGGAATGACTTCGTCGGGCTGCGCCAGGCTGGCGATCTTGCCGCGCAGCTCCGCCGGTGGCTCGAAATAGGTCTTCCAGCTGTCGACCGGGCCTTTGTAGAGGTCGCGGTTGACGGTGTAGCCGGCATTGCCGAAGGCGAGCGGGATCGAATGATTGCCTGTCGCATCCCACCACGGTTTCTGCCAGTCCGGCAGGACTTGGCTGTAGGCCGCCATCGAGCTGGCGCCGAAATCCTCGAGCAGCCCACTATCGATCATGATCTTCACGAAGTGCTGCGAAGGCGTGACGATGTCGTAGCCCGACGAGCCGGCCTGCAGCTTGGTCAGCAGGTCCTCGTTGGATGAGAAGGCGTCGACCGTGACCTTTATGCCGGTTTCCTTCTCGAATTTCGTGACCATCTCGGGCGAGATGGAATCCGCCCATGCGTAGATGGCCAGGCTGCCCTCGGCGAGAGCGGGCACGCTAAAGGCGAGGCTCATGGCACCGGCCATGGCGAGCGCTGCAATTTTAGTCGTCATGTCATTCCCCTGTTTGTTGTTCTCCCAAGGGCGACGATAACAAACCGTCGGGTTCGATAAATTCGATTTGCCCGACGCCTTGATTAGGAAAAACTACGCCGCTGCTACTGCCGTCGCTGAAGCAGGAAGGCCACGGTCGCCAGCACCACCGAAACAATCATGATCAAGGTCGAGATTGCGTTGAGCTGCGGCGACACGCCCTGCTTGATCAGCGAGAAAATGTAGACCGGCAGCGTGGTGGCGCCGCCGGAATTCAACAGGTTGCTGGTGATGAAATCATCCATCGAGATGACGAAGGCGAGCATGGCGCCGGCGAACACACCGGGCAGGATGAGCGGCAGCGTGACGCGACGAAAGGCGACCCAGCCGGTGGCATAGAGATCGCGGGCCGCTTCCTCCAGATCGAGGTCCATCCCTTGTAGGCGGGCGCGTATCGGCAGGAAGGCGAACGGGATGCAGAAAGTGGTGTGGGCGATCATCAGCTTCACCATTCCGTTGGCGAGCCCGATCTCGGAGAAGAGGATCAGGACGGCGACAGCAACGACGATTTCGGGCAGGAGCAGCGGCAGGTTCACCACCGCTTCGGAGATCCGGCGGAACCGGACAGCGCGACCGCGCACCAGTACCAATGCCGCCATCAACGCGACAAGCGTCGAGGCGACTGTAGCGACCGCGGCAACGAGCAGGGAGGTCTTCACCGCCGTCATCAGGTTCGCGTTGGACAAAGCGGTGGCGTACCAGTGCAATGAGAAGCCGCCCCAATTGGAGACGATCCGGTTCGCATTGAAAGAGTAGAACACCACGACGGCGATGGGCAAATAGAGATAGGCGAAGAAGATCGCGCTGAAGAGACCGAAGCCCGGATAGCGCCTGACATCATCGTCCGCGTTCATGCCGCACGCTCCAGGCCTTCGGTGCGCATCGAGCGCAGACCCTGGAAAATCAGGAAGACCATGACCGCGGCCATCAGCACGATGGCGATGGCGGCGCCGAGCGGCCAGTTGCGGGCGCCACCGAACTGCAGCTGGATGAGATTGCCCATCATCATGGTCTTGCCGCCGCCGAGCAGGGTCGGCTCCAGGACCGCGCCGAGGCTTGGAACGAACACCAGGATCGCGCCGGCGATCATGCCGGGCCGGGTGAGGGGTAGGATAACGCGGCGCAATGTGGTGAGGCGGTTGCCATAGAGATCATGCGACGCCTCGATGAGCGCAGGGTCGAGCTTTTCGATCGAGGCGAAGATCGGCAGGATCATCAGCGGAATGTAGCTGTAGACGAGACCGAGCAGCATGGCGGTGTTGCCGAACAGCAGCGAGTCCATGTTGTCGACGAGGCCGAGACCGCGAAGGGTCTTTTCGACGACACCATCCTTGCCAAGGATGATGATCCAGGAATAGACGCGCACGATCATTGAAACCCAGAATGGCAGCGTGACGAGATAGATCAGCAGCACTTTGATCGCCGGCCGCTGCAGCGCGATGAAATAGGCGACCGGGAAGCTCAGAAGCAGGCAGATCGATGTTGTCACGGCCGACAGGACCAGCGTCCTGGCAACGACGATGAGATATTGCGGATTGAACTCCAGCTCGCCGGTCCAGCCTTCGTTGAACAGCAGCTGCTTGTAGGGCGCGGTGGTGAACACATATTCGAACCCGCCGTAAGGTCCGCGCGTCGAGAACGACACCACGATGATGATACCGATCGGGATGATCAGCGTCAGCAGCATGATGAGATGGGCCGGCAGCAGGCCGAGGACATTCCAGTCAGGAGTTTTTGTGGGTGCCTTCATGCGCCGAGGATCCGCACGGATTCGGCGGCAAAGCCAACTTTTACCGATTGCCCGATTTCGAACATCTGGCCGCGGCTGACGCTGTTGCGCTTGGAGATGCGCAGCTTGGTGCCGCCCGCTTCAATCAGATAGTATGTGTAGCCGCCGAGATAGTTGGTGCTCATGATCGTGCCGTCGATAGCGATCGGGTTGTCCTGGGCGGGCAGGCTGATTTTCTCCGGACGTATCGAGATGAAGGCCTTCTGCCCGGCGACCGCTTTCTTGTGAGAGGCCGTCAAGGTCATGCCGAGCTGCGTTTTCACGGTTGCCTGCTCGCCGTCCACGGCAATCACGTCAGCATCGAGGAAGTTGGTCTCGCCGATGAAATCGGCGACGAAGCGGTTCGACGGCTCCTCGTAGATCGCCGCGGGTGTGCCAAGCTGCTGGATCTCGCCATCGCCGAGAACGCAGATGCGATCCGACATGTCGAGCGCTTCTTCCTGGTCGTGGGTGACGAAGACGAAGGTGATGCCGGTCTTGCGCTGCAGGATGCGCAGTTCGTCGCGCATGGCCTGGCGCAGCTTCAGGTCGAGTGCCGAGAGCGGTTCGTCGAGCAGCAGCACTTCCGGTTCCGGCGCCAGAGCGCGGGCGAGCGCGACGCGCTGGCGCTGGCCGCCCGACAATTGCTGCGGCTTGCGCCCGGCAAAGGCCTCCATATGGACGAGACGAAGCATATCGGCGACGCGCGTATCGCGGCGGTCCTTTGACCAGCCGAGGTTTTCGAGCCCGAAGCCGATGTTCTGTTCGACGCTCATATGCGGAAACAGGGCGTAGCTCTGGAAGACGGTGTTGACCCGCCGCTTATGAGGGGGAAGTCCCTGTATGTCCGAGCCGTGCAGGAAAATCTGCCCCGCCGTCGGCCGCTCGAAACCGGCGATCATGCGCAGCAGGGTGGTCTTGCCGCAGCCGCTCGGGCCGAGCAGCGTGAAGAACTCGTTGTCGTAGATGTCGAAGGAAACAGGCTTCAGCGCCTGATAGGTGCCAAACACCTTGGAGACGCCCTTGATCTCGACGGCCTTTCGAGGTGCGCCGTGGCCGGCCTCGTCATTCATGGTCAGGCGCTCCGGTCAGGACTTTTTGCGAGCTCGGCGATGAAGGTGATCGACGCCGCGCCACTGAGAACGGGCGCGGCGTCGATCAGATAGTTACATCTTCTCCCATTTGCCGCTGCGGACGACGAACATGTCGATGTCGATGGCCATGTTGGTCTGTCCGTTGGCATCGAACGAGACGTCTCCCAGAATGCCGTCGTGGTGGATGTCACGAATGGCCTTGCTCAGCGCCTCCTTGTCGTCGAAGCCTTTTTCCTTGATGACCTGAAGCAGGATCTGCGTCGCCTCGTAGGCATATTTCGCATAGGAGCCGGCAGGATCGGGATAAGCCTTGGTTTCATAGGCCTTGTTGAATTCCTCGAGCTTGGGGTTCGACTGGACGGCCGGAGTTCCGGCGATAGTGCCCTCGGCGGCAGCTCCCGCGATCTCGATGAATTTAGGGTCGTAGATGCCTGAAATTCCGTACATCGGCAGATTGCCCATGCCGAGGTCGGCCATCTGGCTGCGCACCAGCGCTGCTTCGGTGACGACGCCGCCGAAATAGACCGCGTCGGGCGACGCTGCCTTCGCGGTAGTCAGCATGGCGCGGAAATCGGTCGTGCCGACAGCCGCGGCATCCGAAGAAACGACCTCGCCGCCGGCCGCTTTGAAGAAATCGCCGAACCATTTGGTGTTGGCCGCACCGTAGTCGGTGGTGTCGGAGATGATGGCGATCTTCTTGATCTTGCCTTGCTTGGCGATGGCTTCGGCCAGCGGCTTGTTCTCGTTGACCAGCGTCGGCGTCACGCGGGTCACGTTCGGGAAGTTCTGTTCGGTGATCTTCGGGCTGACCGCGCCCCAGACGATGAACGGCATCTGCGAGCGGTTGAAGACCGGGATCGTCGCCAGCGCGACCGAGCTGTTCCAATGCCCCGTTGCCGCGACCACTGCGGGATCGTTGACCAGCTTCTGCGCCGCCGAAACGCCGACGGCCGGATCGGAGGCGTCATCGAGCACGACGCCTTCCACCTGGTGCGGGTAGCCGCTGGCATTGGCCTGCTCGATGGCGAGCAGGAAGCCGTTGCGGGCGCCGAGGCCCTGCTGGGCGTTGCCGCCGGAGAGCGGCCCGATGAAGCCGAGCTTGATCTGGTCGGCCTGCGCCTGGGCGGCGCCCAGGGCGATGGCAAACAGAGAGCCGGCCAGAATTGACGATACGCGGATAAGCGCACTGCGCCTGTTTTGCATGGTTCCACCTCAAACAGAATTATCTGCCGCCGTCGTAGCGACCCGGCCGATCGTGATCGTCGGCCGATCATCAGTGTACGGGCGCGTATTCAGTGACGAAATTCGGAAATTGTGACTCGTGAGTTCGGAGATTCGTTCTGTCCGCCCGGGATGGCGGTTGATACCTGTCGGCTTCAATCGAGAGACGGACCGCATGGCGGAACTGCTTGTCCAGCAACTGGTGAACTGGATAACCCTTGGCTGCATCTATGCCTTGCTGGCGATCGGATTCAGCCTGATCTTCGGTGTCTTGAACGTCATTCATTTCTCGCATGGCGATGTCGCGATGACGGCGCCGTTCATCACGCTGGCGCTTGCCCAGGCGCTGGCGACCGCTCTTGGCGCCTCGGGGCCCGCCTGGCTGGTGCTTGCGGTTCCGGTCGCCGTGCTCGCCGTCGGTTTAATCGGCGTCCTGCTCGACAAGGTGGTCATCAGGCGCTTCCGCGATGCGCCCGCCATGATGGCGCTGGTGGCGACGGTGGCGCTCGGCATCGTCATCCGCGAGCTGATCCGCCATCTCTATCCGCAGGGATCGAACCCGCATGCCTTCCCGCGCCTGGTGTCGGGCATGGCTTTCGAAATCTCCGGCGTTGCCATCAGTTGGTTCGCGCTGCTGGTGGTGGTGCTGACCGTCGCGCTGGTTGCCATGCTGTTTGTCTTCCTGCGCATGACCCCGCTCGGACTGCGCATCCGGGCGGCCTCGGAGGACCGGGTCGTAGCGCGCATGATGGGCATCCGCGATGCACGCGTCTTCCGTGCGACATTCTTCATTGCCTCGGCTATCGGCGCCATCGCCGGACTTCTGTTCGCAAGCTATGCCGGCGTGACACGGTTCGACTTCGGCGTCATGGCCGGCCTGCTCGGCTTTTCCGCCGCGGTGATCGGCGGCCTCGGCTCGATGCCGGGCGCCATATTGGGCGGACTGATCATTGCCGGCATCGAAGTGCTGGCGCAGACATTCGTGCCGGACGGCGCTTCCTACCGGCTGGTCTTCGTCTTCCTGCTGGTCATCGCCGTGCTCATCTTCCGCCCCGCCGGCCTGCTTGGGCGCACCGTCATGGAGAAAGTCTAGCATGCAGGGTCGTGCTTCACCCGACGTGCCGGGCATAGCCGCGGCCACGGTCTTCGCCATCGCCTCGCAAATCATCGGGGCAGCGTTCCTGTACCTCATCCTCAGAGTCGACGGCGGCTGGCAGGTAGTCGGCCTGCTGGCCTTGCTCGGCCTCGGTTTCTATCTGCTGGAGAGGCTGCCGTGGATCGCCGACTATGCGTTGGCGAGCTTTGCCCGGGTTCCGCTCGTGGCGATGATCACTGCGGCGGTCATCGTCCTGGCCTTTCCGTTCTTCGTCGGTTCGAACACCTATATCCTTCATCTGCTGATCGTCGCCGAGCTCTATGCCGTGCTGGCGCTGGCGCTCAATTTCCAGCTCGGCAGCGCCAACATCCCGAACTTCGCCACCGGCGCTTCCTACGGCATCGGCGCCTACGTGTCGGCGCTGCTGGCGATCAATTTCGGCGTCAGCTTCTGGCTGACGCTGCCGGTCGCGGCGCTGGCCGCGACCTTGTTCGGTTTCATCATCGGCATCCCGTCGATGCGCACGCGCGACACTTATCTGGCGCTTGTCACCATCGCCTTCGGTGTCGTGGTCCAGCAATTGCTAAACAATTTCAGTTGGACCGGCGGACCGAACGGACTGGTCGGCATTCCGGCGCCCAGCCTGTTCGGCCATTCCTTTGCCGATCCGCTGGTGATCTTCGGCTGGAAGCTGCCGAGCCAGGCGAACTTCTATTATCTGTCGGCTGCATTGGTCGTCGTCGCCATCGTCACCGCGCACCGGCTGCACGGCTCGCGCATCGGGTTGGCCTGGAACGCGCTGCGCGCCGACGAGATCGCCGCCAAGGCGCAAGGCATCAACGTGGCGTGGTTCAAGGTGCTGGCCTTCGCGGTCGATGCCTTTCTCGCCGCTTTTGCCGGCACGATCTACGCCTTCTACGTGTCCTACATTTCTCCCGACAATTTCACCTTCCTGGTCTCCGTCACCATCATGACCATGGTCATCGTCGGCGGCATGGACAATATTTTCGGTGTCATCGTCGGTGCGTTCCTGCTGACCATCCTGCCGGAGAAATTGCGCGCGTTCGCCGACTACCGCCTGCTGTTCTTCGGCGTCGTCATCATCGGCTTCCTGATGATCCGGCCGCAAGGTCTGTTCCCGCAACGCATGCGGCGCTACGGAGGCGAGCCGTGAGCGCGCTTCTCAAGGTCGAGAATTTGACGATGCGCTTCGGCGGCCTGGTCGCGCTCAACGATGTCAGCCTGTCGATCGACAAGGGCGCGGTGCTCGCCGTCATCGGCCCGAACGGCGCCGGCAAGTCGACGCTGTTCAATGTCGTGACCGGCGTCTACCGGCCAACCTCCGGTCGCGTGACCTTCGACGGCGCCGAGATCACCGGCCGCCCGTCCTACGAAGTTGTCGACCGCGGCATCGCCCGCACATTCCAGTCGTCGCGTCTGTTCTCCGACCTCAGCGTCCTCGACAACGTAATCATCGGCATGCACACCCGCACCAGGACCGGCGTGCTGACCGCGCTGTTTCGGCCCGGTGCGTCGCGCCGTGAGATGGCGGCCTGCGTGGAAAAGGCCGAAACCCTGCTCAAGCTCGGCTCCGGCGATCTGTTCGAACAACGCTACCGGCCAGCGGGCACGCTGGCCCAAGCCGACAGGCGGCGGCTGGAAATTGCCCGCGCGCTCGCATCACAGCCCAAGCTCTTGCTGCTCGACGAACCTTCGGTCGGCATGGACGACACGGAAACCGACGCACTGGTGGCCGACATCACGCGGCTGCGCGTACAAAACCCTGCTCTGTCGGTGATCCTGATCGAGCACGACATGCGGGTGGTCGAAGCATTCCCGCAGCATGTCACCTGCATCGACTATGGCAGCAAGATCGCCGAGGGCGACTTCGCGGCGGTGCGCGCTGACCCGCGCGTCCAGGAAGCCTATCTCGGGAAGGCGGTCGCCCATGCTTGAGCTCAGGGATGTCGATACTTCCTATGGCGCGGTGCCGATGCTGCGCGGCGTGGCGATGAGCGTGCGTCCCGGCGAACTGGTCTGCCTGCTGGGGCCGAACGGCGCCGGCAAGACGACAACCTTCATGACCGTCTGCGGCGTCGTGCGGGCGCAGCGCGGCAAGGTCGAGGTGATGGGCAGGGACATGGCGACGCTCGGCACGGAAAACCTCGCGTCGCTCGGCGTCGGCCTCGTTCCCGAAGGGCGCCGGCTGTTCCCCGGCCTGACCGTGATGGAGAATTTGCGCCTGGGCTATGACGCGGTGTCGGGCAGGGGACCCAATTTCGCGGTGCAACTGGACGAGATGTGCAAGCTGTTCCCGCGCATCCATGAGCGTTTGCGCCAAGTCGCCGGCACGCTGTCCGGCGGCGAACAGGCGATGGTGGCGCTGGCGCGCGCCCTGATCGGCGAACCCAGACTGGTGATCATGGACGAGCCGTCGCTCGGTCTCTCGCCAAAACTCATCGGCGAGTATTTCGAGATCACAAGGGAGATCCATCGCCAAGGCACGACCATCCTGTTGATCGAACAGAATGCCGAAATGGGGCTGGGCATCGCCGATCGCGGCTATGTGCTGGTCAAGGGTAAGGTCGCCCAGGAGGGGCCGGCAAAGGAGTTGCTATCGTCCAAGGCGGCCAGAAGCCTTTATCTCTGAGCCGTCCGTTTCTTCTGTCTCGACGGTGATGATCCACGCCCCGCGCTCCACATCTTCGGCCATGCTTCCCGGCATTTAGGGACAAGCTAACCACTGCCACATGAAATCATAATTTTCGCTGCCCGGTGCCTCCAGTAAACCAACGATCAGATCTCCGCCGCATGCGCAGACACTCCCGGGGAGAGCCAGAAAGGGCCGCTGAAATGCCAGTCGAAACGGTAGACACGCTTGTTGTTGGCGGCGGCCAGGCGGGGCTGGCCATGAGCGAGCATCTGAGCAAGTGCGGGGTGCCGCATCTCGTGCTCGAGCGGAGCCGCATTGCCGAACGCTGGCGCTCCGAAAGATGGGACTCCCTGGTTGCCAATGGTCCCGCCTGGCATGATCGTTTTCCCGGCATGGAATTTCCGGATGCCGGTCCCGACGCCTTTGTCGGCAAGGAGAAGGTCGCGGATTATTTTGTCGCTTACGCCGACATGATTGCTGCCCCCATCCGCTGCGGCGTGGAGGTCAGGAAAGTACAAAGACTCGTCGGCCGTCCCGGCTTCCGGGTCGAAACCTCGGATGGCGTGATCGAGGCCAGGAGCGTGGTTGCCGCTACCGGGGCTTTCCAGCATCCGGTCATTCCGGCGGTTGTCCCCGGGGATGCCGGAGCGATGCAGATACATTCCAGCGCCTATCGCAATCCGGATCAGATGCCCGAAGGGGCGGTTCTGGTGGTCGGCTCAGGATCTTCAGGAGTGCAGATCGCCGACGAACTCCATCGCGCGGGAAGGCGCGTCTATCTCTCTGTCGGTCCCCATGATCGGCCTCCGCGGGCCTATCGCGAGCGTGACTTCTGCTGGTGGCTGGGGGTTCTGGGCAAGTGGGACGCCCAGGCGCCGGCGCCCGGCACGGAACATGTCACCATCGCGGTGAGCGGCGCGCGCGGCGGCCAGACGATCGACTTCCGGCGTCTTGCCGGGCAAGGCATGACGCTGGTTGGCCGGACGGAATCCTACAAGGACGGGGTCATGACCTTCGCGCCGGATCTGGCTAAAAATATCGCGCGCGGTGATGCGAACTACATGTCGGTGCTGGACGAGGCCGACGCCTATGTCGCTCGCAACGGCCTTGACCTTCCCCAGGAGCCCGAGGCCCGCAAGATCGGCCCGGACCCTCGATGCATGACCGATCCCATTCTCGAGCTGAACCTGGCGGAGGCCGGGATAGGTTCGATCATCTGGGCGACGGGCTTCACCGTCGATTACAATTGGCTGAAGGTCGATGTGTTCGACCAAAAGGGCAAACCGAAGCACCAGCGCGGCGTGTCGACCGAGCCCGGGATCTATTTCCTCGGCTTGCCATGGCAATCGCGCAGGGGATCGAGCTTCATCTGGGGTGTCTGGCACGACGCGCAGCATGTGGCCGACCATATTTCCACGCAGCGCAAATACCTGGCCTACCATGCGTCCGCGAAGCGCGAGACCAAGGTGGCATAGAAACGGACGTCCTACCTCGAGCCCGATCCGACGGAGACCAAGATGGCGCATACAAGAATTCGCAAGTTCAACACCAAGGACACCTATCCCGAGCAGAAGCTCGACAATGATCTGTGCCAGGCGGTCGTTACGCGGGGCGGCAGGACCGTCTACCTGCGCGGCCAGTGTCCGCAGGATCTCGACACGGCCAAGAATATCGACAGCCATGATCCGGTCGAGCAGACGCACAAGGTCATGCAGAACATCCGCCAGCTGATCGAGGAGTGCGGCGGCACCATGGAGCACCTGGTCAAGGTGGTGGTCTACATCACCGATGTGCGCCATCGCGAGGCCGTCTACCGCACCATGGGCGAGTATATCAAAGGCGTGCATCCCGTTTCGACCGGCCTTGTCGTGCAGGCCCTGGCGCGGCCGGACTGGCTGGTCGAGATCGACGGCACCGCAGTTATCCCGGATTAAAGTCATGACATTCTCCATCGTCGCGCGATGCAGCCACACCGGCATGTTCGGGGTCGCGGTGTCCTCCTCGTCGCCTGCTGTCGCGGCGCGCTGCGCCTATGCGCAGGCTGGTGCCGGCGCCATTGCCAGCCAGAACGTCACCGATCCGACGCTGGGGCTGCGAGGTCTCGAATTGTTGGCGCGCGGTGCGTCGGCCGCCGAGGCGGTTGCCATCCTGAAGCGCACCGGCGCTTATCCCGAATACCGGCAGGTGCTGGCTGTCGATGCCGCCGGAAAGACCGCGATCCATTCGGGTCCCAAGGCGCTTGGCATCTGGGCGGAGGCGCGTGCGGACAATGTCGCCTGCGGCGGCAACATGCTGGCCCATGACGGCGTGCCGCAAGCCATGGTCGACGCCTTCCTGGCGTCGGAAGGGCATCTCGGCGACCGCCTCATTGCGACCATGCGCGCCGCGCTGAAAGCCGGTGGCGAGGCCGGTCCGGTCCATTCGGCCGGCATGAAGCTGGTGCGCGAGGTTGCGTGGCCGGTCGCCGACTTGCGCTGCGACTGGACCGACGACTGCCCGATCGAGCAACTGGCGACACTGTGGGAACTCTACAAGCCGCAGCTCGATGCCTATGTGACCCGCGCGATAAACCCATCCGATGCGCCGAGCTACGGCGTGCCGGGAGACGAATAGTCAAGACAGGGTCACCTGCGATGAGCGAACTCAGCCACAAGGACTGGATCGGCAAGGCGTCCGCGATCCGTTTTCGCGACAAGGCGTTCATCGACGGCAAGACGGTTGCGGCGCGTTCGGGCCGGACCTTCGCCAGCGTCAATCCGGCAACTGGCGAGGTGCTGGCCGAAGTGGCGTCCTGCGGTGAGGAAGACATCGATCTGGCGGTTGCCGCAGCGCGGCGCAGCTTCAACACCGGCGTCTGGTCGCGGACCAGCTCGGCGCACCGTAAGGAGGTTCTGCTGCGGCTGGCGCAATTGCTGCGCGAAAACCTGCATGAACTGGCTCTGCTGGAATCGCTCGACATGGGCAAACTGGTCAGGGATGCGGCCGCGGTCGACGTCCCCGGCTCGGCAGCGATCTTTCAATGGTATGGCGAGGCCATCGACAAGATCTATGGCGAAGTGGCGCCGACCGGCGAAGGTGATCTGGTGCTGGTGCGGCGCGAACCGCTTGGCGTGGTCGGCGCGGTGGTGCCTTGGAATTTCCCGCTCGATATGGCGACCTGGAAGTGCGCGCCGGCACTGGCGGCAGGCAATTCGGTGGTGCTCAAACCCGCCGAGCAGTCGCCTTTGTCGGCCCTGCTTCTGGCGGAACTGGCAATGGAAGCGGGCCTGCCTGCAGGCGTGCTCAATGTCGTGCCCGGCCTTGGCGAAACCGCCGGCCAGGCGCTTGGCCGCCATATGGATGTGGATTGCCTCGCCTTCACCGGTTCGACCGCCGTGGGCAAGATGTTCCTGCAGTATTCCGGCCAGTCGAACATGAAGCAGGTCTGGCTGGAGACCGGTGGCAAGAGCCCGAACCTCATCTTTGCCGATTGCGGCGATCTCGACGCGGCAGCCGACATGGCGGCCTTCGGCATCTTCTTCAACCAGGGCGAGGTCTGTTCCGCCAATTCACGCCTGCTCGTCCAGCGCGGCATCAAGGAGGCTCTGGTGGAGAAACTGGTGCAACGTGCGGCGGTCAGGCAGCCCGGCGATCCGCTCGATCCGGCTTCGAAAATGGGCGCGATGGTCGATAGTCGCCACGCCGCCAACGTCATGCGCTTCGTCGAGGCCGGCAAGAAAACCGCGCGCCTGGTCGCGGGCGGCGACCTGGTCACGGTCAACGGGCGCGGCAGCTTTGTCCAGCCGACCATCTTCGACGATGTCGCGCCTGCCGATCCGATTGCCCGCGACGAGATCTTCGGGCCGGTGCTTTCGGTCATCGCCTTCGACGACGAGGCCGACGCGATCCGCATCGCCAATGACAGCCCTTATGGGCTGGCCGCATCGCTGTGGACCGACAGCCTGTCGCGCGCGCATCGTATCGCGGGCCGGCTGCATGCCGGCACGGTTTCCGTCAACACGGTCGACGCGCTGAGCCCGATGACGCCGTTCGGCGGTTTCAAGCAATCCGGCTTCGGCCGCGACCTGTCGCTGCATGCGCTCGACAAATACACCGCGCTCAAAACGACATGGATCAAGTACTGATGGGCGCCTAAAGCGCATCGCGATTGAACGGATTCACGCGATGCGCTTTAGGCCTTTGCTCTATGCATGTCGTTTGCGCAAAACCGGGGCCACTTTTGCGCGACATGCATTAGGCTTGATCGAAGCCCTCAAACCGGCAACATAGCCAGCCATGCCGCTACGCTTCACGCTCAGACAGCTGGAATATTTCGTCGCCGTGGGCGAAGCCGGCTCCATCGCCAAGGCGGCCGAACAGGTCAATGTCTCGCCGCCGTCGATTTCGGCTTCCATCGCCCAACTGGAAACCGAGTTCGGCGTCCAGCTTTTTGTCCGCAAGCATTCGCACGGTCTCTCGCTCACGGCCGGCGGCCGCGTCTTCCTCAAGGAAGCCGCCCGGCTGCTCAACGATGCCGACGCCTTGCACGACGTCGCCGGCGACTTTGCCGAAAAGGTGCGTGGTCCGCTGGCGGTAGGATGCCTGCTGACGTTTGCGCAGATCGTGCTGCCGGCGCTGCGCATGCGGTTCGAGCGCGCCTATCCCGATGTGCGCGTGCGCCAGTTCGAGCGCAATCAGGGGCAATTGCTCGAGATGCTGCAGCGCGGTGAAATCGATCTTGCACTGACCTACGATCTCGAACTGTCGCAGGACATGACCTTCGAGCCGCTAATGCTGGTGCCGGCCTATGTCATGCTGCCGGCGGGGCATCGCTTCGCGGCAAAGGCGTCGATCACGACGGAGGAATTGGCCGATGAGCCGATGGTGCTGCTCGACCTGCCGTTCAGCCGCGAATATTTCCTTTCTGCATTCCACCAGCGCGGGATCCGCCCCAACATTGCCGAGCGCACCGGCGACATCGCCGTCATGCGTTCCATGGTGGCCAACGGCTTCGGCTACGGCATCGCCAATATGCGGCCGCTCAACACGCTGGCGCCGGACGGCAAGCCGCTGGTCTTCGTGCCGTTGGACGGCGATCTGCGGCCGCTGACCATGGGCGTCGCCTTGCCCAGTTCCGAACACCGCACGCAAACCGTCCAGGCGTTCATCGACCACTGCCGGCATTTCGTCGTCGAGCAAGGCGTGTTCGGCGCCGAGCGGGCTGTCGGCCAGGCAGCACTTCCACAGAAGTAGCCCCGGTTAAGCCAACTGCTGGTCGGCAAGCCGCTGCAGCAATTTTTCCAGCATGCCGTCGCAGCGGCGCATCTGCTCGACGCTGACGAACTCATCCGGCTTGTGTCCCTGCGCCATCGATCCCGGTCCGCACACGACCGTCGGCGTGCCGAGATCGCGGCTGAACAGGCCGCCCTCCGTACCGTAGGCAACCTTGATGGTGTTGTTGGCGCCGGTCAGCGATTTGATGAAAGCGACGGCTTGCGAACTGGCCGGCGTGTCCAGGCCGGGATAGGTGTTGGTGATGTCTATGTCGATCGCCGCCTCGGGGGCGGTGGCCGAGGCTTCGGATGCAATATGAGCAGCCTCCTTGCGCAGACGGTCGAGAATCTCGTGCGGATCGTCGGCCGCGACATTGCGGATCTCGAAGTCGACCTGGCAGAGGTTCGGCACGATGTTCAGCGCCACGCCGGCGTTGATCTTGCCGACATGGACGGTCGTGTAGGCAATGTCGTAGTCGCCGTCGCGGGCGCCATCGCGCACCAGCCGATCCTGCTCGCGGCGCAAGGCGGCGACGAAGTCGCAGCCGAGATGGATGGCATTGAGCGCCAACGGGGCCAGCGCCGAATGGCCTTCGCGGCCTTTGCAGAGCGCGCGTGCGGCAAGCTTGCCCTTGTGGCCCGTCGCCACCTGCATATCGGTGGGCTCGCCGACGATGCACAGCAAGGGCCGCTGCGGGGCTGCTTGCAGCATGTCGATCAGGCTGCGCACACCAATGCAGCCGATCTCCTCGTCGTAGGAGAGTGCCAAATGCAGCGGCGTGCGCAGCGTCATTTTCGAGGCTTTAAGGCACGCCGCGAGCGCGCAGGCCACAAAACCCTTCATGTCGGCTGTGCCACGTCCGTAAAGCTTGCCGTCTCGGCTCGTCATCTCGAAGGGCGGCAGCGTCCAGGCTTGGCCGTCGACGGGGACGACGTCGGTGTGACCGGACAGCATGATGCCGGAAGCGTCGGCCGGTCCGATGGTGGCAAAGAGGTTGGCCTTGTGGCCGTCCTCGCTGTGGATGATCTGGCTGGCAATGCCATGCGCGTCCAGCAGCTCCGCCACGTAGCCGACGAGGGCGAGGTTCGAATCGCGGCTCACCGTCGGGAATGCGATGAGCTTTTCAAGGATACGGATGCTGTCCATGCGTCTTGTGTCTCATTGGGCGTGCGCGCTATCTAACATCGCGCGGCGGCGGCCTTGAAGTCGCATTTGGCTCAGCCGGGATTCAGCGGATGCTAATCCCGGCGGGTGCGATTAGGCGCGGCCTAATCGGCACAGAAGAAATCTGTTGTTTTCCGCTGCCTGCCGCAACTTATGAATAGTCTCACGGCATCCAACCCACTGGGCTGGCCGGCTTGCGCCTTGGCTCGAACCATGATCGGGCAAGCTGCAAGGCGACTGGCAGGAAGGCAAGTTCCATGCGCGATCCTCGCTACGACATTCTGTTCGAGCCCGTGAAGATCGGTCCGGTGACCGCCAAGAACCGCTTCTACCAGGTTCCGCATTGCAATGGCGGCGGCTACCGCGACCCTTCGGCCGCAGCCGAGATGCGCCGCATCAAGTCGGAAGGCGGCTGGGGCGTCATCTTCACCGAGCAGACCGAGATGCACCATACTTCGGAGATCACGCCCTTCATCGAGCTCAGGCTGTGGGACGATGCCGATATCCCGGCACTGGCGAAGATGGCCAAGGCCATGCACCAGCATGGCGCGCTGGCCGGCATCCAGCTCGCCTATTCAGGCATCAACGGGCCGAACCTCTACACCAAGGAAGTGCCGCGCGGGCCGTCGGCCTTGCCGATCCGGACCTTCACCAACGATCCGGTTCAGGCGCGCGCCATGGACAAGCAGGATATACGCGACCTGCGCCGCTGGCACCGCAATGCATTCAAGCGTGCCAGGCTTGCGGGCTTCGACCTGGTCTGCCTCTACGGCGCGCATGGCTTCGGCATCATCCAGCACTTCCTGTCCACCGCCACCAACCAGCGCAGCGACGAATATGGCGGCTCGCTGGAAAACCGCTCGCGGTTGATGCGTGAGTTGATCGAAGAGGGCAGGGATGCCATCGGCGACACGTGCGGCCTGACGCTGCGGCTGTCGCTGGACGAGATGATCGGCGAGCTTGGCTTCGCCAACTCCGAAGTGCGCGACATGATCGAGATGCACGCCGACCTGCCAGACCTCTGGGACCTGGCGCATGGCGCGTGGGAGGATTGTTCGGGGCCGTCGCGGTTCAAGGAGGAGGGCGCGCAGGAGAGCCTGGTGTCCGGCATCAAGACGCTGACCTCCAAGCCGGTCGTCGGTGTCGGCCGCTTCACCTCGCCGGATGTGATGGTGAAGATGATCAAGTCCGGTACACTCGATTTCATCGGCTGCGCGCGCCCGTCGATCGCCGATCCCTTCCTGCCGAAGAAGGTGGAAGAGGGCAGGATCGAGGACATTCGCGAATGCATCGGCTGCAACATCTGCATCACCGGCGACATGACCATGTCGATCTCGCGCTGCACGCAGAACCCGACCTTCATGGAAGAGTGGCGCAAGGGCTGGCATCCCGAACGCATGCAGGCCAAGGGCGACAGCGACAGCGTGCTGATCGTCGGCGCCGGCCCGACCGGGCTGGAGGCGGCGCGTGCGCTCGGCCTGCGCGGCTATCAGGTGGCCATCGCCGAAGCCGGCACCGAACTCGGCGGCCGCGTGGCGCGCGAATGCCGCTTGCCCGGTCTCTCGGCATGGGGACGCGTGCGCGACTACCGCCAGTACCAGATCAGCCAGATGTCCAATGTCGACGTCTATTTCGAAAGCCGATTGTCGGCGCAGGAGATACTGGACTTCGGCTTTCAGAACATTGCGCTTGCCACCGGATCGACATGGCGCCGTGACGGCGTGGCGCGCGCGCATGTCGTGCCGATGCCGGCGGACCCGGCCATGCCGGTCTATACGCCCGACGATTTGATGGGCGGCAATGTGCCGATCGGCAATGTCGTGCTGTTCGACGACGACCACTACTACATGGGTGGCGTTCTGGCCGAGTTGATGGCGCGCCAGGGCGCGAAGGTGACGCTGGTGACGCCATCCGCCTATGTGTCCGACTGGACCCGCAACACGCTGGAGCAGGGCGCCATCCACCGCCGGCTGGCCGAACTCGGCGTCGATATCGTGCTGAATCGGACTGTGACCCGCATCGTGGCGGGTGGGGTTGCCACTGCGTGTGCCTATACGGGAAGCCAACGCGACATCGCCGCGGACGCCGTCGTGCTCGTGACGTCGCGCCAACAGGACGATGGCGTCTGGTGCGAGCTGAAGGCGCGGAGGGATGAATGGGCCGATAGCGGCATCCGCTCGATCAAAATCATCGGCGATGCCGAGGCGCCGGGTCCGATCGCCTGGGCAACCTACGCCGGCCACCGCTTCGCGCGCGAGCTGGACGAAGCCGATATCGGCGACGCACTGCCCTTCCGCCGCGAGGTCACGGCGCTGGCGGCGGATTAGGCGCCTGCGGCGCGGTTAGCGAATCTCGGGTTGTTCAATCATACCGCATTGCACAACTCCTTCGCTTGGTCACAATGCAGGCATGGTTCGAACCGCACTCGCCGTCCTGGTGATCGATGAAAACCGCATCCGCGCCGCGATCATCGAGGCGGGGTTGCGCGAGGCCGGCCATGAGCGGGTCACCGTCATCCATGATGTGACCGGCATTGCGCGGCGGATCGCCGAGATCGAGCCCGATGTCATCGTCATCGATCTCGAAAACCCGAATCGCGACATGCTGGAAAACATGTTCCAGCTTTCGCGTGCCGTAAAACGGCCGATCGCCATGTTCGTCGACCGCTCGGACCAGGCCTCGATCGAGGCGGCGGTCGATGCCGGCGTTTCGGCCTATGTCGTCGACGGTCTGCGGCAAGAGCGCGTCAAACCGATTCTCGACATGGCGGTCAGCCGCTTCAACGCTTTTTCGCGCATGGCGCGCGAACTGGAAGAGGTTCGCGGCGAGCTCGAGAGCCGTAAGGTGATCGATCGTGCCAAGGGCATATTGATGAAGTCGCGCGGCCTCTCCGAAGAGGCCGCCTACACGCTGCTGCGCAAGACGGCGATGAACCAGAACCGCAAGATCGGCGACATCGCCCAGAGCCTGGTGACTGCCGCCGGGTTGCTGGGACCGGCGGAGGACGAATGAGCATGGACGCCGCGCACCAGATCACCGCTGGCTTCATGCCGCTTTTCGACAGCGCCGTGCTGGTCGCGGCCGGTGAGCTTGGCTTTGCCGCACGAGAAGGCATCGACCTGACCCTGCACCGCGAGACGTCCTGGGCTAACATCCGCGACCGTATCGCCATCGGTCACTTCCATCTGGCGCATATGCTGGGGCCGATGCCGCTCGCCTGCAATCTCGGGCTGACGCCGCTCGCTTCGGAAACCATCGTGCCGTTCTCGCTCGGACTCGGAGGCAATTGCGTCACCGTCTCCAACACTGTGTGGGCCGGAATGGTGGCGCACAGCGCCGAAGCCGATCTCGACCCCGCGCGCGCCGGTGCGGCGCTGCGCGCGCTCATTCGCGAGCGCGCTGCGGCCGGTGGCGACCCGCTGCGCTTCGCCGTGGTGCATCCGCATTCCGGGCACAATTACGAATTGCGCTATTGGCTCGCCGCCTGCGGCATCGATCCGACGCGCGAAATCGAGATCGTCATCGTGCCGCCGCCCTTCATGGCCGATGCACTGGCCGCCGGCCGCATCGACGGCTACTGCGTAGGCGAACCCTGGAACAGTGCTGCGGTTGCCGCCGGCACCGGGCATATCGTCACCGTCAAGGCGCGGATATGGCGTAACAGCCCGGAGAAGGTGATCGGCGTGCGCAAGGCCTGGGCAGACGAAAACCCCGAGGCCTTGGCGGCGCTGCTGCGCGCGCTGCATCACTCGGCACGCTGGTGCCAGGATCCGGCCAACCATGGCGAATTGGCTGCCGTCATGGCGCAGGCCGGCTTTCTCGGCCTGCCGCCGGCCGTGCAGATGCCGATCCTGACCGGCCATCTCCGACTGGGCGGCGGCGCGGAGCGGAGCATCGACGACTTCTTCCTCCCCTTCGACAAGGCGGCGAACTTTCCGTGGAAGAGCCATGCGCTGTGGTTCTACACGCAGATGGTGCGCTGGGGGCACGTGGCGCACACGCCGGAAAACCTTGCCATCGCCCGCAACTGCTACCGGCCCGACCTCTACCGTTCGGCTCTGAAGCCGCTTGGCGTGGCGCTTCCCGGCGCCAATTCGAAAGTCGAGGGTGCGCTCCAAGTTGCCACCGCGGTCGGCGCGACAGGCGCCGGCCTTGTGCTCGGTCCGGACGGTTTCTTCGACGGCCAGATCTTCGATCCGGACGAGGTCGACGCGTACATTGCCGGCCAGAAATCGGCTCGCGCGGAAGCCTGATCATTTCCGCGTCATTCTTGTGCATTGCACAAAAATTGTGCGCGCGATTGCCCGAATGAGCAATCTTTGACCTTCCGGCCATAGGACCCGGCGCGTCCGCGATCGGCGCGGGTTACTGATTTAATTGATCTTTTTCGCCTCTCTCGAAACTGGCACGGTTCCTGCTTTGAAATAGGCAGGCCCCTTCGCGGGTCACGGAACAGGCGTCCAATGGCGGGCGCCACAGGCAAAGCTGCCGCTCAGGTTAATGCGCGCTCCCGGTCACCGGGACGCGATGACCTGGCTGGCGGCTTTTTTGTTTTGATCAACACGCAATCGACGACGCGGATCCCAAGCCGCGCCCAACCGGAGACGACGATGACGAAACGGATCAGGACTGGAACGACCCTCAAGGACATGACGCGCCGCGATTTTCTGGTCAGCAGCGCGATGACGGCGGGCCTGTTCATGGCGGCCCGCAAGCTCTTCCCTTCCGGTGCCTATGCCGCCACCGCCACTCCGGAGGTCACCGGCGCCAAGCTCGGCTTCATTGCCCTCACCGATGCGGCACCGCTGATGATCGCCAAGGAGAAGGGGCTGTTCGCCAAGTTCGGCATGCCCGATGTCGAGGTGCTCAAGCAGGCCTCCTGGGGTGCGACACGCGACAATCTGATGCTCGGCGGCGCGGCCAACGGCATCGACGGCGCCCATATCCTGACGCCGCTGCCTTACCTTATGCACACCGGCAAGGTGACGCAGAACAACCAGCCGATGCCGATGGCGATCGTGGCGCGGCTCAACTACGACTGCCAAGGCATTTCGGTCGCCCAGGAATATGCCGGCACCGGCGTCGGCCTCGATGCCTCGAAGCTGAAAGACGCCTTTGCCGCCAAGAAGGCGGCCGGCAAGGAAATCAAGGCCGCCATGACCTTCCCGGGCGGTACGCATGATTTGTGGCTGCGCTACTGGCTGGCCGCCGGTGGCATCGACCCCGACAAGGACGTTTCGACCATCGTCGTGCCGCCGCCGCAGATGGTGGCCAACATGAAGGTCGGCAACATGGACGTGTTCTGCGTCGGCGAGCCGTGGAACGAGCAGCTCGTCCATCAGGGCGTCGGCTTCACCGCCGCCACGACGGGCGAATTGTGGAAGGGCCATCCGGAAAAGGCGCTCGGCCTGCGTGCCGAATTCATCGAGAAATACCCGAACGCCACCAAGGCGATCCTGATGGCCGTCATGGAAGCCCAGCAATGGTGCGAGGCCAGCGACAACAAGGACGAGATGGCCGCCATCATCGGCAAGCGGCAATGGATGAACGTGCCTGTCGCCGACATCATCGGCCGCCTCAAGGGCGACATCAACTACGGCAATGGCCGTGTCGCCAACGGCACCGATCTCTACATGAAGTTCTGGAAAGGCGGCGTCTCCTATCCGTTCAAGAGCCACGATGCGTGGTTCCTCGCCGAGAACATCCGCTGGGGCAAGTTCGCGCCGACCACCGACATCAAGGCGCTGGTCGATCAGGTCAACCGCGAGGATCTGTGGCGCGAGGCGGCCAAGGATCTCGGCGTCGCGGCGGCCGACGTTCCGGCGTCGTCGTCGCGCGGCGTCGAGACCTTCTTCGACGGCAAGATCTTCGATCCGGCCAATCCGTCGGCCTATCTCGACAGCCTGAAGATCAAGGCATCGGCGTAGCACAACCGCAAGCGGCGCCCTGCGCCGCTTGCGATCACTACCTGCCCCCAAGGAGTTTTTCTCAGACATGTCGATCCAGACTATCGAGGACACAAAGGTGAAGGCGTTCCCCCCGAAGCCGGCGGAGGTCATCGCCTTCACCGCCAAGGCACGACGCCGCTTCGATCCGCTGGCGATTGCCGGCAAACTGGCGAGCGCGCTGGTGCCGCCCATCATCGTCATCGCGCTGATGCTGGTCGTCTGGCAGATCGCCTGTTCGTCGCCCACATCAAGCCTGCCGCCGCCGACCCAGGTGTGGAACGAGGCCTACGATTTGATCGCGCATCCGTTCTTCGACAATGGCCCGCAGGATATCGGCCTGGCATGGCGCGTGCTGATCTCGCTGCAGCGTGTCGCCATCGGTTTCGGCCTGGCGGCGGTGGTCGGCGTCGCGCTCGGCGCGCTGGTCGGCCAGTCGATCTGGGCGATGCGCGGCCTCGACCCGGTGTTCCAGATCCTGCGCACGGTGCCGCCGCTGGCCTGGCTGCCGCTGTCGCTGGCGGCGTTCCGCGATTCCAGCCCGTCGGCGATCTTCGTCATCTTCATCACGTCGATCTGGCCAATCATCATCAACACCGCCGTCGGCGTGCGCAACATCCCCGAGGATTACCGCAACGTCTCGCGCATCCTGCGGCTCAACCAGTTCGAATTCTTCGTCAAGATCATGGTACCGGCCGCCGCGCCCTACATCTTCACCGGCCTGAGGATCGGCATCGGCCTGTCCTGGCTCGCCATCGTCGCCGCCGAAATGCTGACCGGCGGCGTCGGCATCGGCTTCTTCATCTGGGACGCGTGGAACTCGTCGCGGCTGCCCGACATCATCGTGGCGCTCGCCTATATCGGCGTCACCGGCTTCTGCCTCGACCGTCTGGTCGCGGCGGTCGGCGCCTTCGTCACCCGCGGCACAACGGCAAAGTGAGGAGAGGGCGATGACGGCCTATCTGAAGCTCGACCATATCGACAAATCCTTCTCGCGTGGTGCCCAGGTCAGCGAGGTGTTGAAGGACATCAGGCTGACCATCGACAAGGGCGAATTCGTCTCCATCATCGGCCATTCCGGCTGCGGCAAGTCGACCCTGCTCAATCTGATCGCCGGGCTGACCAAGGTGTCCGCCGGCGCCGTGCTGCTCGAGGACAAGGAGGTCGACAGCCCCGGTCCCGAACGCGCCGTGGTGTTCCAGAACCACTCGCTGCTGCCGTGGCTGACCGTCTATGAAAACATCAACCTGGCGGTGTCGAAGGTTTTCGGTCGCTCGAAAAGCAAGGCCGAGCGGCATGACTGGATCATGCGCAATCTCGACCTCGTGCAGATGGCGCATGCCAAGGACAAGCGCCCGGCCGAGATATCGGGCGGCATGAAGCAGCGCGTCGGCATCGCCCGGGCGCTGGCCATGGAGCCGAAGATCCTGCTGCTCGACGAGCCGTTCGGCGCGCTCGACGCGCTGACGCGCGCGCATCTGCAGGACGCGGTGATGGACATCCATTCCAGGCTCGGCTCGACGACGATCATGATCACCCATGATGTCGACGAGGCGGTGCTGCTGTCCGACCGCATCGTCATGATGACCAATGGCCCGGCGGCAACCATCGGCGAAGTGCTTGCCGTGCCGCTGGCGCGGCCGCGCCGGCGCGTCGAACTGTCTTCCGACCGGACCTTCCTGCGCTGCCGCGAGGCGGTGCTGAAGTTCCTCTACGAACGCCACCGCTTCGTCGAAGCCGCGGAGTAGCACCATGAGCGAAAGACTTGTCATCATCGGCAATGGCATGGCCCCGGGGCGCATGCTGGAGCACCTGCTGGAACAGGCTCCGGGCCGCTACACCGTCACCATCTTCAACGCCGAGCCGCGCGTTAATTACGACCGCATCATGCTGTCGCCGGTGCTGTCGGGCGAGAAAGCCTATGAGGAGATCATCATCCACGGCGACGGCTGGTACATCGCCAACAACATCACCCTCTACAAGGGCCACAAGATCGTCGCCATCGACCGAGCGGCGAAGACCGTCACCTCCGATCATGGCGTCACCGAACCCTATGACAAGCTCGTCATCGCCACTGGCTCGGTGCCGTTCATCATTCCGGTGCCCGGCCATGACCTGCCGGGCGTGCTGACCTATCGCGATCTCGACGACGTGCAGGCGATGATGCTTGCCGCCCAGTCGCGGGCCAAGGCGGTGGTCATCGGCGGCGGCCTGCTCGGGCTGGAGGCGGCAGCAGGGCTGAACGCGCAAGGCATGGACGTCACCGTGCTGCATGTCATGCCGACGCTGATGGAGCGCCAGCTCGATCCCGCGGCCGGCTATCTCTTGCAGCGTGCGGTGGAACAGCGCGGCATCAAGGTCATCACCAAGGCCAACACACAGGCGATCACAGGCAACGGCAAGGTCGGGCAGGTGGAGCTCGCTGACGGCACCATTATCCCAGCAACGCTTGTGGTGATGGCCGTCGGCATCAGGCCGAATTCGGCGCTGGCGAAACAGGCCGGCATCGCCGTCAACAGGGGCATCGTCGTCGACGCCGGCATGCGCAGCAACGATCCCGACATCTACGCGCTCGGCGAATGTGCCGAGGTCAACGGCCAGGTCTACGGCCTCGTCGCACCGCTCTACGAGATGGCGCGCGTGACCGCCAGCCAGCTTGCCGGCGACGCGGCGGCGGCCTTCGTCCATATGGACACGCCGACCAAGCTCAAGGTCACCGGCATCGAGCTGTTCTCGCTGGGCGACTTCGCCGAGGGCGAGGATCGCCAGGAGATCGTGCTGCGCGACGCCGCCGCAGGCGTCTACAAGCGCCTGGTGCTGAAGGATGACCGCATCATCGGCACCGTGCTCTATGGCGAGACGGCTGACGGCGCCTGGTTCAACGACCTCAAGAAGAAGCAGACCGACATTTCCGAAATGCGCGACACGCTCATCTTCGGCCAGTCCTACCAGGGGGGTGCCCCGCTGGACCCTATGGCGGCCGTTGCAGCCTTGCCGGATGATGCGGAAATCTGCGGCTGCAACGGCGTTTGCAAGGGAAAGATCACCGGCGCGATCACGGCCAAGGGCCTGACCTCGCTTGACGACGTGCGCGCCCACACCAAGGCGTCGGCCTCCTGCGGCTCCTGCACCGGGCTGGTTGAAAAGCTGATGGTGCTGACCCTCGGCGACACGTACAACCCCGCCGCCGTGCAGCCGATGTGCTCCTGCACCACCCTCGGCCATGACGAGGTGCGCCGGCTGATCAAGGCCAAGAGCCTGAAGACCATTCCCGCCGTCATGCAGGAACTGGAATGGACGACCTCCTGCGGCTGCGCCAAATGCCGGCCGGCGCTCAACTACTACCTCGTCTGCGACTGGCCGGATGACTACGCCGACGATTACCAGTCGCGCTTCATCAACGAGCGCGTCCACGCCAACATCCAGAAGGATGGGACCTATTCGGTGGTGCCGCGCATGTGGGGTGGGGTGACCAATGCCGCCGAACTGCGCGCCATCGCCGACGTCGTCGACAAGTTCGAAATTCCGATGGTCAAGGTCACCGGCGGCCAGCGCATCGACATGCTCGGCATCCGCAAGGAGGACCTGCCGGCAGTGTGGGCCGATCTCGGTCAGGCCGGCTTCGTCTCCGGCCACGCCTATGCCAAGGGGTTGCGCACGGTGAAGACCTGCGTCGGCTCAGACTGGTGCCGGTTCGGCACGCAGGATTCTACGGGCTTCGGCGTCCGCATCGAAAAATTCATGTGGGGCTCGTGGACGCCGGCCAAGGTCAAGATGGCGGTGTCGGGCTGTCCAAGGAACTGCGCCGAGGCGACCTGCAAGGATGTTGGCGTGATCTGCGTCGACTCCGGCTACGAAATCCATTTCGCCGGGGCGGCCGGCCTCGACATCAAGGGCACCGAGGTGCTGGGCCTGGTCAAGACCGAGGACGAGGCGCTGGAGCATATCGTGGCGCTGACGCAGATGTATCGCGAGCAGGGCCGCTATCTCGAGCGCATCTACAAATGGGCCAAGCGCATCGGCATCCCCGAGATCAAGCGTCAGATCATGGACGATGGCGAGAAGCGCAAGGCTTATTACGACCGCTTCGTCTTCAGCCAGAAATTCGCCCAGGTCGATCCGTGGTCGGAACGCGTTTCCGGCAAGGACAAGCATGAATTCCGGCCGATGGCCTCTGTCGGGTTTGCGCAGGCGGCGGAGTGACAATCATGAACTGGGTATCAATCGGCTCTATCTCGGACATCCCCCGCCGCGGCGCGCGCTGCGTCGCCACCCCGGAAGGCAAGATCGCCGTCTTCCGCACCGCCGACGATCAGGTCTATGCCATCGACGACCATTGCCCGCACAGAGGCGGACCGCTCAGCCAGGGCATCGTGCACGGTGCGGCGGTGACCTGTCCCTTGCACAATTGGGTGATTTCGTTGGAGACGGGCAAGGCGCTCGGCGCCGACGAGGGCGCGGTGCGCACCATTCCGGTGCGGGTCGAAGGCGAGCGTCTGTTCATTGCGCTGGAAGCGCTGGCCAGCCGCGCGGCCTGAACCCATGGAGATCGACGAAGCGCGCGAGGTGAGGACCACCTGCCCCTATTGCGGGGTGGGCTGCGGCGTGCTGGCGAAGGCCGCCGCGGACGGGCAGGTGTCCGTCCGCGGCGACCCCGACCACCCGGCCAATTTCGGCCGGCTCTGCTCCAAGGGCTCGGCACTCGCCGAGACCATCGACCTCGACGGCAGGCTGCTGCATCCGGAGGTCCACGGCCGCCGCGCCGGCTGGGACGAGGCGCTCGACCTTGTCGCCTCGACCTTCTCGCAAACCATCGCCGAGCATGGCCCGGATGCGGTCGCCTTCTATGTTTCGGGCCAGTTGCTGACCGAGGACTATTACGTCGCCAACAAGCTGATGAAGGGTTTTGTCGGCTCGGCCAACATCGACACCAATTCGCGCCTGTGCATGGCCTCCTCGGTCGCCGGCCACCGCCGCGCTTTCGGCTCCGACACCGTGCCGGGAACCTATGAGGATCTGGAATTGGCCGACCTGATCGTGCTGGTCGGCTCCAATCTCGCCTGGTGCCATCCCGTGCTTTACCAGCGCATCGCGGCTGCCCGGGAAAAGCGGCCGGAGATGAAGATCGTCCTGGTCGATCCGCGGCGCACCATGACCGCTGACATCGCCGACATGCATCTGGCGATCGCGCCGGATGGCGACGTCGCTTTGTTCACCGGGCTGCTCGCTTATCTCGGCCAGCACAATGCGCTCGACCGCGCCTACATCACGACGCACACGACCGGCTTCGGGCAAGCGCTTTTCGCGGCCTCCGCGCTCGACCTGGCCGGCGTCGCTGCCGCCACGGGCCTGAGCGAGGACGAGCTTGGCCGTTTCTACAGCCTGTTTGCGGCAACGGCGAAAACGGTGACGGTTTACAGCCAGGGTGTGAACCAGTCGTCATCCGGCACCGACAAGGTCAACGCCATCATCAACTGCCATCTCGCCACCGGCCGCATCGGCAAACCCGGAGCAGGGCCGTTTTCGGTGACCGGCCAGCCCAACGCCATGGGCGGCCGCGAGGTCGGCGGCATGGCCAACATGCTCGCCGCGCATATGGAAATCGAAAACCCCGACCATCGCGACCGCGTGCAGCGCTTCTGGAACGCGCCGGCCATTGCCGGAAAGCCCGGCCTGAAGGCAGTCGAGATGTTCCAGGCGCTGGCCGACGGGCGGATCAAGGCGCTGTGGATCATGGCCACCAACCCGGTCGATTCGATGCCGGACGCCGATGCCGTCGAGGCGGCGATCAAGGCGTGCCCGTTCGTGGTGGTGTCGGACGTGCTGGCCCAGACCGACACCGTCCGCCACGCCCATGTCCGGCTGCCCGCCGCCGCCTGGGGCGAGAAGGATGGCACCGTCACCAATTCAGAGCGCCGTGTGTCGCGCCAGCGCGCGTTTTTGCCCGTGCCCGGCGAGGCAAGGCCCGACTGGCGGATTGTCGCTGAGGTCGGCAAGCGGATGGGGTTTGGCGAGGCGTTTTCCTATGCGACGCCAGGGGAGGTGTTTGCCGAGCATGCCGCGCTGTCAGGATTCGAGAATGATGGCGCGCGGGATTTCGATATTGGTGCTTATGCCGAGGTTGATGCGGAGGAGTATGAGGCGCTGGAGCCGTTCCAATGGCCGGCGCCGAGCCCAGCCACCCCCCTCTGGCCTGCCGGCCATCTCCCCCGCAAGGGGGGAGATCGGCTGCCACCACGGCCTTCGCCAATTACAAACAATGCAGGAGATATGCGAGCATCAAAGCTGCCAATCTCCCTCCTTGCGGGGGAGATGTCCGGCAGGACAGAGGGGGGTGCTCAAGCTCGACATCAGTCGGACGAGCATCTTCGGGCTGGGCAGAGGCTGGAAGGTAACACCACCCGCTTCTTCGCCGACGGCAATTTCTACACGCCCGACCGCAAAGCGCGCTTCATCGCCATCCGCCCCACCACGGAAGTCCGCACCAGCCCGGACTATCCGCTGATCCTCAATACCGGCCGTATCCGCGACCATTGGCACACCATGACGCGAACCGGCAAAAGCCCGCGTTTGTCGCAGCACATCGCCGAGCCCTTCGTAGAAATCCACCCGGCGGATGCGCAGCGCTTCGGCATCGGCGACGCCGACATCGCGCGGGTTTCCAGCCCGCGCGGCGACGTGCTGGTGCGCGCGCTGGTGACGGCGCGCCAACGCCAGGGCAGCCTGTTTGCGCCGATGCACTGGACCGATCAGTTTGCGGCAAGGGGCCGGCTCGACACGCTGACCGCGCCGCTGACCGATCCCATTTCCGGCCAGCCGGCGCTGAAACATGTCGCCGCCCGCATCGAGAAATTCGCCGCAAAGGCCTTTGGCTTTGCGGTGACGCGGCGCAGGCCTGAGCCTGATACCGCGGCCTACTGGGCCGTGGCCAAATGCAAGGGCGGCTGGCGGGTCGAGCTTGCCTTTGCCGAAGACGACATCGATTGGGCTGGCTTTGCCGGGTCACTGTTCGGCGTGTCACCGGGTGCGGAAATGCTCGCCTATCATGACCGCGACGCCGGCCAGCATCGCATCGCCGCCTTCGACGGCGATCAACTGTCAGCCGCCTTGTTCGTCGCACCCGGCCCGGTCGCCGTGTCGCGCGGCTGGGCGGCGGAACAGTTGAGTGCCGATCATGTCGACCGGCGCGGCAGGTTGGCGATCGTAGCCGGACGACCGGGCGGGATCGACGTCGACCGCGGCGCCATCGTCTGCTCCTGTTTCGGCGTCGGCGCCAACCAGATCGCGGAAGCGGTGCGCGGCGGCTACGGCAGCGTTGCGGCGATCGGCACGGCCCTGCATGCCGGCACGAATTGCGGCTCCTGCCGCGCCGAGATCAGGGTCATCATCGACGCGCAGAGTCTTCAAGCAGCCGAGTGATTGTCCCGACCAAAGGGGCCTGCGCGACGGCGCTGGTTGGGCTATGGTGGCGCAAGCGTGCCACGTCGTGCACGAATCGTCTTCAGTCAGGGTCATCCGATGGCAAATCCCCCGCGTCGACCGACAAATCCGATGACGGCCGCCGAGGCGGCTTTCAAGCCGGTGAAGAAGCCGGCCGCGCCGGTTCGTGAGCCCTCCGCCGCTCCAGGCGTCAGGGAGCTTGTTTCGATCCGGATCGATCGCGCCGTGCTGGACCACTTCCAGGAGGATGGGCCGGGCTGGCAGGACCGCATCAACGACGCCTTGCGGCAGGCGATAGAAGGCAAGCCTGTTGTTGCCGAGGATGATCGTTCAGACGACGAGTAGCGGCTGTTCCAGTCAGCTCACGCCTCGAAGTGCAGGATATAGAGCTTGCGCGTCTTCTCGTGGATCGTCCATTCGCCTTTCCAGCCTTTCGGCAGCACCAGCATTTCGCCCGGACCGACGTCCTCGCTGCGGCCATCGGGACCATGCAGCGAGACCCGACCTGACACGATGTGGCAGGTTTCGGAATTGCTCTCGCGCGATGCGGTGAAGCGGCCCGGCGTGCACTCCCAGACGCCGACTTCCAGTGTGCCGTCAGGCGAGGTCCACAGCGTCTTCGCTGCTTCGAGCTGATCGCCGCTGATCGAGGTCGGCTTGGGCTCAGGCTCGCCGAGGTCGATGGAAGCGAGATGGGCGAAGGTCTGGAAGTCGGTCATGGCAGTCTCCGGGCAGGCACTGAAAATGCAGAAAGTTTTGGAATCGCTCCGAGGCTCAATGCCCGGTGATGCGGTCGGCGATTGCGGCCAGTTTCGACGTATGCTGGAGGCCGGCTTCCTCGCGCTCGTCGGCGACGCGATAGAGCTGATACATCGAGTGGACGCCGAGCCAGCGCATCGGCTCGGGCTCCCATTTGCTCACCTGGCGGTTGACCCAGGGCAGGCGGGTCAGTTCGGTGTCGCGGCGCAGGATAAGGTCGCGCAGCGTGCGGCCCGAAAGGTTGGAACTCGAGACGCCAAGCCCGACATAGCCGCCGGCCCAGCCGATGCCGGTTTCAGGGTCGAGGCCTGATGTCGTGCACCAGTCGCGCGGCACGCCCAGAACGCCGCACCAGGCGTGGTCGATGCGAAGCCCGGCTGTCTGCGGCAGAAGCCGGGTGAGGATCGCGTGCAGGCTTTCGATCGTGGCCTGCTGCGTCTGGCCGCGCACATCCGTTTGCGAGCCGTAACGATAGGGCACGCCGCGCCCGCCCATGGTGATGCGGCCTTCCCGGGTGCGCTGCGCATAGCAATAGGCGTGCGCGGCGTCACCGAGAAGCTCATGGCCCTCCCAGCCGATCTCGTCCCATAGCGATTGCGGCAGCGGCTCGGTGATGATCTGCGCGCTGTTGAGCGGCAGCCAGAGCCGCTCATTGCCTGATATGCCGGCCGTGAACCCTTCCGTGGCGCGGATGATGATCGGCGCGCGCACGGTGCCGCGGTTCGTCGTGACCTTGCCCTTCTCGATGCCGGTCACGGTGGTCTGCTCGTAGATCGGCACGCCAAGCCGCTCGACGGCTTCGGAGAGCCCACGCACCAGCTTGGCCGGCTGCACGCGCGCGGTGCCGTGGTGGACATAGCCGCCAAGCACATTTTTGATGTTGATGCGGGCCTTGGCCTCTGCCTGGCCAATCAGGCTGACGCGGTCCTGCGGCACGCTCCAGCCGATCGCATCGGCATAGGCGGCCTTGATCCGTTCGAGCTGCGGCGGGTTGGTCGCAACCGTCAGATTGTCGACGCGGCGGATGTCGGCATCGATGCCTTCGGCCTCGGTCACCGCGATCACTTCGTCGACCGTGCCATGCATGGCGGTTTCCATGTCGATGACGGCGCCGCGCGTCGAGGTCCGCAGATATTTCTCGCGCGACCAGCTGAAGCCGCCGGACAGCCAGCCGCCATTGCGGCCCGACGCGCCGAAGCCGGCGAACTCCCTTTCGACGATGGCGATGCGGATCGAAGGATCGGCCTTCTTCAGATAGTAAGCTGTCCACAAGCCGGTGTAGCCGGCGCCGACGATGCAGACATCGGCTTCGAGGTCACCCGGGAGCGGCGCGCGATAGGCCGGCAGCCCGATGTCGGCATACCAGAACGAGACGTTGCCGTTGACTTTGGCGTCCATGTCTAAAAATCCTGCGGGGAAAAGAGCGATCAGGTCATCGTCATGTCGGCGCGATCGTCGTCGGCAAGAAGTTTTGCATCGACTACCGACCAGCGCAGATCGACCGTGTCACCAATCGAGAACGGTGTGGCTTCCAGCGACGAGCGCACGATGGCGACCGAGCCATCGCGAAGCGTCACCTGGTATTTCGAACCCGACCCCAGATAGATCGCCTCGCTGACCTCACCGGTGAGGCTGTTCTGCCCGGCGGCGGGAGGCGTGTTGGTGCCGGCAAGCGAGAGCTTTTCCGGCCGCAGCAGGACCACCGGTTTGCCTCCGCCGGCAAGCTTGCCGTTGGCCACGATCTTCTGGCCGGCGATCGTCAGGCTGGTCTCGTTTCCTGACGTCTGGGCGGTGCCACGCAAACTGGTCGATTCGCCGATGAACTTGGCCACGAACAAGGTCGCCGGCTCGTCATAGAGCTGGCGGCCGGTTCCGACCTGTTCGATGCGCCCCTGGTTGAACACGGCGATGCGGTCGGACAGAACCAGCGCTTCTTCCTGGTCGTGCGTCACATAGACGAAGGTGGTGCCGAGTTCGCGGTGGATGCGCTTGATCTCCAGCTGCAGCCATTCGCGCAGTTTCTTGTCGAGCGCGCCGAGCGGTTCGTCCATCAACAGCAGCGGCGGATCGAAGACGATGGCGCGCGCCAGCGCCACGCGCTGCTGCTGGCCGCCGGAAAGCTCTGAGGGATAGCGATGCGCGAAATCGGCCATCTTGACCATGTCCAGCGCTCGCACGACGAGACGGTCGCGCGCCTGCTTGTCCATGCCGCGCAAGGTGAGGGGATAGGCGACGTTCTTGCCGACGGTCATGTGCGGAAACAGCGCGTAGTGCTGGAACACGACGCCGATGTTGCGCTTGTGCGCCGGCAGGGCGACGATGCTGTTGCCGCCGACGGCAAGATCGCCTGCGGTGAGGTCGGTGAAGCCCGCAACGACGTTGAGCGTGGTCGTCTTGCCCGAGCCGCTAGGCCCCAGCAGCGTCATGAACTCGCCGGGCTCGATATGCAGGCTGACATCGTCGAGCGCGGTGAAATTGCCGTAGCGCTTGGTTGCGCCCTTGATGTCGATGGCCGCGCCACGTTCCCTCGCAGTCATCTCAACTCCTCGTCGATTTCGAGCTGATGATCAGCCCGGCGCTGATGATCAGCGTCGTGGCAATGAAGATGATGGTTCCGACGGCCGTCACCGTCGGGTCGGCGTCGCGGGTGATGCTGGTGAAGATCTGCACCGGCAAGGTCTTGAGGTAGGGACTGGTGATGAACAGCGCGACGATGATTTCATCGAAGGAGGTGACGAAGGCAAACAAAAGCCCGGACAGGATACCGGGCGCGATCAGCGGCAAGGTCACGGTGCGGAATGTGGTGAAGCGGTTGGCGCCGAGGCTGGCCGCCGCCGTTTCCAGCCGCACGTCGAAGACTTCGAGGCTTGCCGATACGGCGATGATGACGAAGGGGATCGCCAGCATCGTGTGCGCGATGACGAAGCCGGTGGTGGTGCCGACAAGCTGGTAGTCGAGGTAAACGGCATAGATGCCGATCGCCAGCACCACGCCGGGCACGATCATCGGCGTGATCAGGATGGCGCGCAGCAGGCCGGCGCCGGAATGTTTCATGCGGCTGAGGCCAAGCGACGCCAGCGTGCCGATCAGCGTGGCGGCAACGGCGACGAGGCCCGCGACCCTGAGCGAATTGAAGAAGCTCGACAGCCAATCGGGATTGGTGAAGAAATTCGCGTACCACTGCCAGGAGAAGCCGGACGGCGGGAAAGCGAGCGACTTCTTCTCGTTGAACGACATCGGGATGATGACCAGCGTCGGCATCACCAGCCAGACGGCGACCAGCAGGCAGAACAGGCCGAGCAGAATGCGGAACGGCGTTTGTCTCATGATCTGGACGCCTGCTTGTGGCGCTGGCGCATCAGCGGTGCGGCGAGCGCCAGCAGCACGAAGGTCGCGACCAGCAGGACGACGCCCATGGCGCCGCCTCGGCCCCAGTTGAGCAGGCTGAGCACCTGGCTCTGCACCAGCGTCGACAGCATGGTGCTGCGCGGGCCGCCGAGCAGGGCCGGCGTGATGTAGAAGCCGAGCGACAGGATGAAGACGATGATGGCGCCGGCGAAGACGCCGGGCAGCGACAACGGCAGATAGATTTCCAGGAAGGCGCGTGCCGGGCGCGCACCAAGGCTGCGCGCCGCCTGCACGAGGCGCAAATCGATGCCGCGCATGACCGAATAGAGCGGCAGGATCATGAACGGCAGCAACACCTGCGCCATGCCGATGACGACTCCGGTCTGCGTGCGGATCAGCTTCACGCCGTCAAAGCCGAGCAGCCTGATCACCGAATTGATGATGCCGGAATCTTGCAGCAGGATGACCCAGGCCAAGGTGCGCACCACGCCGCTGACCCAGAACGGCACCAAAACGCACAAGATGAGGACGAGTCGCAGGCGCGGCTCGACGGCCGTCATGAGATAGGCGTAGGGGTAGGCCGCGATGACGCAGACGATGGTGACCCAGGCGGCGATGGAAAAGGTGCGCCACAGGACGGTGACGTTCACCGGCGTGGAGAAGAACCAGACGTAGTTCTGCAGGCCCCAGGCCGGGTCCGAAAAACTGCGCAGCGTGACGGTCAGCAAGGGATAGCCCATAGCCGCGATAAGCAGGAGCAGGGCCGGCATCGCCAGCAGGGACGGATAGGCGGCAAGGCGCAGGCGCCGCTGCGGCCCCTGCACGGCACCTGACGGCCGGGAATGATCACCCCCGGCCGTCGGCGTATGCGATGTCTGGCTCACGCCGTCACCTCAGTGATAGCCGGCTCAGTTGCCGGCCATCAGCGCCGTCCACTTGTCGGACGCGGCGGCGAAATTGGCGACCCAGAACTTGATGTTCTGCTGGTAGCCGAGCTTCGCGTGGTCCGGCGTGTTGGTCAGGAAGGCGGCGACGGATGCGTCGACCTTGGGCTGCGCCTCGTTGTTGATCGGCGAGTAGGACGTCTGCTCGGTCAGGATCTCCTGCGACTTCTTGCCGAGATAGGCGTTGATCAGCGCGTAGGAGGCATCGGTGTCCTTGGCGCCGACCGGGATGGTCAGCTGATCCATGACGACCAGCCAGTCCTTCCACACCGGCGTATAGGCAGCGCCATTCTTGACCGCCGTCATGGCGCGGCCAGTCCACATGATGATCATGTCGGCCTCGCCGGATTCGGCAAGCTGCTGGGATTCTGCGCCGGTCTTCCAGAAGATGGTGTCGGGGCCGATCGCCTTGATCTTGGCGATGCCCTTGTCGATATCGGCAGGCGTCATGGCGTCGACCTTGCCGCCGTCGGCCAGGATGGCCTGTTCGATCAGGCCGCCGAGCGGGCTGCCACTGCCGTCGATGGCACGGGTGCCGGGGAATTTCGCGGTGTCGAAGAAATCCTTCCAGTCCTTTGGCGGATTGTCCTTGTACGTGTCGTTCTTGTACATCAGGACCATGCCGTAGTTCATCGCCGGCACGCTGCATTCGCCGACCTGTCCGGGCGGGATGTGCGAGATGTCGAGCTTGGTCAGATCGAGTTTCTGGAACAGTTTTCCGCAATGCACGAAGGGCGGAAAATCGTCTGTGTCGACGACATCCCAGGTCACATTGCCTGATTCGACCTGCGCCTGAAGCTTGGCGATTTCGGTCGGTCCGTCGTTCAAAAGCTTGACGCCGCTCTTGTCGACGAATTCCTTGAGCGCGGCAACCTGGCCGTCCTGGTAGATGCCGCCATAGGAGACGAAGGTCAGCGTCTTGCCCTTCAACGAGCCGTCGACCACGGTTCCGGCCGGCGGCGCGTTCTGCGCGTGAGCGGCGGCTGCGAGCAAGGCCAGTGCGGCGGCGCCGACAAATCCGGCCAATCTTGATCTGCTTCCCATTTTCTAACCCTCCGATGGCTCGCTGTTTGATTTTGGCAGGCCGGGCGCGAGCGTTTTCCGGGCTACATATTGATCGAGGTCGACAGCGCCGCTTGTCGGCGGCGCGATGATCCACAGCACCTCGGCCACCGCATCGCCGACATTGATCGTCCGGTGCGGCGTCGAGGTCGAATATTCGATGCTGTCGCCCTCTTCGAGGGTGAAGCTCTCGTCGCCGAGCGTCAGTTGCACGCGTCCGCGCAGCACGAGGAACATCTCGCTCGCGTTGCCATGCGTATAGGGCACGTCGCCGGTGGAGCCGCCGACGGCGAACTCGCCGCAATAGACTTCCATCTCGCGGATCGGCCGGCGCGACAGCAGCGTCTTGCGGTAGCCTTCGCTGGTCGGCAGCGCCGGCCGCTCGGCGCGTGTCAGCACCGCGTGCGGCGACACTTCGCAGTCGTCGAAAAGATCGGCGAGGCTGATGCCGAGCGCATTGGCGATCAGCATCAATGTGCTGGTGTTGGCGCCGGAAAGGCCGCGCTCGAGCTGGCTCAGGAAGCTGGCGGTGGTGCCGATCATGCCGCCGAGCTGGCGCAGCGTCAGGCGCCGCGTGGTGCGATAGGCCTTGATGCGATCGCCCAATACCGTCGAGCGGCGCGCTTCGGCGCTGGTTGCGGCATTGTCATTGAGTGCGTGATCCGCAGCGATTTTCATGGCGATCTCAGGGTTCACTTAACATGCTATTAAGTGAGGCGTCCTGGCAAGTAGATTCGCTTGGTCACCTGAAAATCATCGATGGACCTGCAGAGGGTGCATGATCGGCAGACCGGCAACGCCGGTTCGGCTCGATCACTGGATCATGAAGCGCGAACTGAACGGCAGGCTTGCCGCGCCGACGGCCTTCGGGCTGATGCTGACCCGCGCGGGCAGCGCTTCGATGCCGGGGAATTCCCGGCCGATGTCGTCGCACAAGGCCTCGGCGATCTTTTGCGGCGCATAGCTGGACAGGACGACCGAACTGAACTCGACAAACTGGGTCAGCGCGGAGATCGACGCTTTCAGGCGGTCGGAACACTCGCCCAGCCATGCGCTGTAGGCCTCGCCCAGGTCAGGCCACTCAGGGCTGCTGCTCCAGATGATTTCGGACGGGCGCCCGCGCAGGGCCAGTTCGCTCTCCAGGCGCATCAGGCCATGATCGAAGCTGGCGCTGGAGTTTCCCTTGTAGATCTGGTGGTTGAGGATGAGCCTGCTCTGCAGCCGTGCTCCCAGATAGAAGAACAGATAGTCGTTGAGCGGCTTTGCGACGCCGAACATGCTCTCGCCGCCAGCTGCCGCGGTGATGTCGTTCTGCACGAAAACCGGCAGCTTGATCTGTTCCTCGATCTCCCCCTGCAAGGCTTTCAGCGAGGTGCTCGATCCGTTGCGGGTTGCAGCCATCGTGTCGACATCGTCGGGAACGGCCAGGCCGATGCCGGCAACCCGGCTGCGCGCCTCGACCGGCAGGCTGGTCATGGCTTGCCTGATCGCGCCGAACAGATCGCCGCTTTGCGGAAAGGGATTGGCTTCATCCGCCGGCAATTGCGTGTGGAAGCGCACGGTGCCGATGAAATCGATGAGTGCGATGTCGATCCGGCGTCAGCAGAAACCGACGCCAACCACAAAAACGCCCTCCGGGATGAGCGAAAGCGGGATGGTGGGCGGCCCGACGCGGCCGCGCTGCGCCTCGCCTTGCGAGACCAGGCCTTCCTGCTCGAGCGAGCGGACGATAACCGATGCCGTCTGCGCCGAGAGGCCGGTTTTTTCGCCGATTTCCATCCGCGAAATGCCTTCGTTCTGAAGCAGCAGCGACAGCACCAGCCGCTCATTGTAGCTGCGGACGCTCAACGCATTCAGCCCGCTCGCGCGATCGGCGATGCGCAATGGATTGGGTGGTGCGAACCTCATGTCAGGCAAGGGTCGCCCCGTCGGTTGGAGCTCGTTGCCCGGTGGCTTTAGTGTTGCTCATGTCGAGCGGCTCCAGCCGATGGCATCGACCGCGCGGGCAAGTGCGGTGCCCAGCAATCTGTGCGCCTCGGCATCGATGTGAAAGCCGTCCGCTTCGCTGCACGACACCACCGAGCCGGCATCGAAAAAGTGGAGTTCGAGCGAGTCCGCCAGAACCTCGAACTCGAGCGCGAGCAGGCGCGATTTCTCCGGCGCACCGGCGAAGATGGACTTCCATTCCTTGACGTCGTCCTGCATCGGCGGCGGCGCCACGATCATGATCTCGGGCGTCGAGCCGCCTGGCCCAGGCGCCAGCTCCTTGATGTCATAGACGAGGCAGCCGATCCCCATCGCCACTTCCGACGGCGGCTTGTTGAAGCGGATCTTCAGGTCGTTGGTGCCGAGCATGATGATGACGAGGTCGAGCGTCGCATGGCTCTGCAGGCAGGGGCGAAGATAGGTTCTGCCGTTTTTGTGGGCGCCCTCGATCGGGTCGTCGTGGACGGTGGTGCGGCCGCTCAATCCTTCCTCGATGACATACCAGTCGGGGCCTAGCTGAGAACGCAATATTCCCGGCCAGCGTTCACCCGGACCATAGCGCTCGAGCGGCCCCCTGCCGGGGATCTGGCCGTGCGTGTTGGAGTCGCCGTAGCACAAGACTGATCGCATGTTTTTCCCGCCGGGACTGACAGCGCGCCGAAGCCGGCGAGCGCCATTCATGATGGATAGCGGAGCGGTGAAAGGCAAGCAAGGGAATAGTCATTCAACATGACTAACTATTGACAGGGCGAATCCGCTGTGCTTCTAAAGTGCCGGAGGAGTTCTCAACCGTCACCATCGTCCAGCCCGGGTTGGGCCTCGACACGCATGTGTTCGGGGACGGGAGAATCGCGTGCATCGGTCGGTTTGCGACGACGAGCATGCATCGGGAGAGCGTCTCGCGGCAGTACACATTCGTACGGCCGGCCATACGAATTCGTAGGCCGGGACAACCACAAGGAGGAGAGTTGAATGTTAGGATTGCTGAAAACCGTCGGCCTGGGGATGCTAGTTGCGTCCACGCTTGCCGTGACGTCCCTGGCGCATGCGGAAGACATCAAGCTGATGGACGGCGTCGCGCCGCGCCCCGACGACACGCGCATGACCGCGGCCGGTGCGTTCAAGAAGGACCCGCCCTGGGTCATCGGAATGAGCGACTTCGGCGTCAACGCAAACACGTGGACGGTACAGGTGGCGCATGAGGCGGAGAATGCCGCGGCCAAGGACAAGCGCATCTCGAAATTCATCCTGCTCGATGCCGGCTTCGACCAGAAGAAGCAGGTGGCGGATATCGAGGACCTGATTGCGCAGCATGTCGACGCGATCATCGTGCAGCCGGTGACCAGCACATCGGCGAATGCCAGCATCGCCAAGGCGGTCGCCGCCGGCATTCCCGTCATTCTCCACACCGGTCGCATCGATTCCGACGCCTACACCACCGAAATCCAGGGCGGCGCCGAGCATTTCGGCAAGGTGATGGGCGACTGGCTGGTCAAGACCGTCGGCGACAACGGCAAGATCTGGGTCCTGCGTGGCCTGGCCGGACATCCGGAAGACACCAACCGCTACAACGGACTCCTGGAGTCGCTCAAGGGCACGCATGTGCAGATCATCGCCGAGGAGCATGGTGACTGGCAGTACGACAAGGCCAAGAAGCTGTGCGAGACGCTTTATCTGAACAACCCACAGGTTGACGGCATCTGGTCGTCCGGCGCTGACATGACGCGCGCCTGCGTCGATGTCTTCAAGCAGTTCGGCACGCCCGTTCCGCCGATTTCGGGCGAGGGCAACAATGGCTATTTCGGCCAGTGGATCACGGACGGGTTCAAGTCGATCTCGCCGGAATACAGCCCCGCCCAAGGTGCGGCCGGCGTGCGCGCCGCTGTTGCCCTTCTGGAAGGCAAGCAGCTCTACAAACGCTATGTCTATAATCCCGACGGATGGGACCAGGACAAGGCCAAAAAATACTATCGCGACGACCTGACCGCCAATGTCTGGTGGCCGAGCGAACTGCCCGAGGACAAGCTCAAGGAATATTACGGCAAGAAGTGACGGCGCCGTGGCTGGCGGGGAGTGGACAAGCATTCCCCGCAGGCCGTTCCATGTGTTGAATTTGGTTCGTTCGAGGGTTTCGTGACCAATCTTATCGAGATGTCCCACATTTCGAAGGCATTCGGAGGGAGCAAGGCGCTCCATTCCGTTTCCCTCGATCTCAAGGCGGGCAGCGTCCACGCCCTGATGGGCGAGAACGGCGCCGGCAAATCGACGTTGATGAAGATCCTGGCGGGCGTGCATCAGCCCGATTCCGGCGAGATCTTCATGAACGGGGAGAAGCTCGATCTGAAATCGCCGCGCGCCGCACTCGATGCCGGCATTTCGACCGTTTTCCAGGAGCATTCGCTGCTGCCCAATCTGTCGATCGCCGAAAACATGTTTCTGGGCCGGGAGCCGACGACCCGGTTCGGCTCGATCGATTATCGGGCGATGAAAAGCCAGACCGCCAAGGCGCTTGGCGAACTCGGCCTCACGCTCGACCCGTCGCAACTCGTTTCCAACCTGACCATAGCCGAGCGGCAATTCGTCGAGATCGCGCATTGCATCCAGGCGGACGCCAGCGTGCTTATCCTCGACGAGCCGACGGCTGCTCTCAACGCGGCCGATGTCGATGTGCTCAACCGCAACATCCGCCGGCTGCGCGATAAGGGAAAAGCCATCGTCTACATCTCGCATCGCATGGAGGAGATCTTCGAGCTGTGCGACACGGTGACGGTGCTGAAGGACGGCGCACTGGTCGGCACCAGGATGGTGTCCGAGATCACCACCGACGACCTCATCGCCATGATGGTCGGACGCGAACTCCAGGACCTTTTTCCCGATCGCACGGGCGATAAGGGTGATGAGATCCTGCGAGTCGAGAACCTCAGAATCACCGACACATCGCGGCCGCTGTCGCTGTCTTTGCACAAGGGTGAGATCGTAGCCCTGGCCGGACTGGAGGGGCAGGGCCAGCAGCGCTTCCTGAGATCGCTGATCGGCCGCTATCATCCCTCCGCCGGGACGATTTCCGTCAACGGCAAAGCGCTGAAAATGCCGCTCCCGGCATCATCAGGCGTTCGCCATTTGCAGCAGCTGAGGGTCGGCTTCGTTCCCGAGGACCGCAAGGAGGAGGGGCTCTTCCTCGCTTTGCCGATCGCCCACAACATCGCCATCGGATTGCATTCGAGGCGATTCGAACTCGCGCCGGCGCGGCCGTATCGAAACGTCATCGCCCGCATGATGGAGGTCATGAACATAAAGGCGGCAGGGCCGTCCGCGCCGGTCGGCTCCCTGTCGGGCGGCAACCAGCAAAAGGTTCTCCTCGGCCGCTACCTGGCCGCCGATCTCGATCTTCTGCTGGTCGAGGAGCCGACCCGCGGCGTCGACATCGGCGCCAAGTCCGAGATCTACCACCTGCTGCGCGACTTTACCGCCAAGGGCGGCGCCGTGCTGGTGCTGTCGCGCGAGACGATCGAGTTGATCGGGCTCTGCGATCGCATCTACGTCGTCCACGACGACACCATCGTTGCCGAAATGCCGGCGGCGCAGGCGACGGAACACAAGATCCTCGACGCGGCCCTGACGGGCGGCTCCGCGCGCCAGCACTAGGGGGGCTGCCATGGTTCGCTCGCTGTTCAACATCCTGAGTGGCCGGAACACGCGGCAAGGCCTGTGGGGCCTGCCACTGCTGGTCGCCTTGTTCATTTCGCTGTGGCTGACCGTCGAGACGACACAATTTGCCACGGCCGAAAACCTCTTCAACCTGGTTGCCCAGGCGATGCCGCTGATCATCGCGGCCATCGGACAGTTGGTGGTCGTGCTCATCGGCGGGCTCGACCTGTCGGTCGGCTCGGTCATCAGCTTCACCACGGCGGTGCTGGCGCTCGACCAGCCGGCGATCGTGCTGATCCCGGCGGTCTTCGTGCTGGCGGCACTCATCGGGCTGACCAACGGCCTGGCGATCACCCGTTTCAACGTCCATCCGATCATCGCGACGCTGTCGACGCAGTACATCGTGCTCGGCATCACGCGCATCCTGCGTCCTGTGTCCGGCGGTACGGTGCCGGAGATCGTCATCGATGCCGTCTCAGGCAGTTTCCTCGGCGTTCCCTATCCGGTTTTCTGGGGCGCCGTCGTGATTCTGGCAGCGTGGAAGCTGCTCTATGGATCGCGATACGGGCTGCATCTGTTTGCGATCGGCGGCGGCATTGCTTCGGGCGCTGAAAGTGCTGCCCGCAATTTCGGCGTCTCCGACCGTCGCAACATCATCCTCGCCTATGTGGTCTGTTCCTGTTTCGCGGCCGTTGCCGGTGTCTTCCTGGCCGGGCGCATCGTGTCGGGCGATCCGAATGTCGGGCTGCTTTTCGAACTCGACACCGTCACCGCCGTCGCCCTTGGAGGCACCCAGCTTTCCGGCGGCATCGGCAGCCTGCACGGCACTGTGATCGGCGCGCTGGTCATGGCGCTGCTGGCCAACGGCATGAACCTCGCCAACGTCTCGCCCTTTGTCCAGACCGCGATCAAGGGCGGCATCCTGCTGGCGGTGGTCGGGCTGCAATCCCGCAAGAAAATGGGGCTCTGAGCAATGGCCGCCGTTCTCGCAAATCCGATCGCCCGGCGCCTGCTGCGCATACCGCCGTCCTATTTTGTCTTTCTCGTGCTGCTGGCGACGCTGTGGATCGCGCGACCGAACATGCTCAACCTCAACATCATGGGTATCTTCGTCAGGCAGATCGTCCCGCTCGGCATCCTGGTGCTGGGGCAGCTCGTCGTCATGCGGGTGAAGTCGATCGACCTCTCCGGCGGCGGCATCATCCTGCTCATCAACTATTTCATCTCGTCGGGCACTTTCCCCGGCGCGTCGATGCCTTTCTTCGTCGTGCTGGCGCTCGCCACCGGCCTCGTCATCGGCCTGTTCAACGGCTTCATGATAGGGAGCCGGCGGGTGTCGGCTGTCATCGTCACGCTGGCGGTCAGCATCATCCTGGTAGGGCTGGTGCAGTTCCTGTCGAGCGGCAATCCGCCCGGCGATGTGCCGAAGCTGTTCAACGACCTCTACAACACGAAATTCCTGTCGGTTCCGACGCCGGTGCTGTTCTGGGTCCTGCTGACCGCTTCGGTGTGGCTGCTTCTGTCGCGGACCGTCTTTGGCCGCTACGTCGCCTCGGTCGGGGAGAATGCCGAAGCCGCGCATTTTTCCGGCGTGCCGGTCCAGCGCACGGTCATCCTGGCGCATACGCTCGCCGGCCTGATCGCGGCGATCGCGGCCCTGGTGCAGACCGGTTCGATCGCCGTCGGCAGCGTCCGTGTCGGCCTCGACCTGCCGATCCTGGCGGTCGCGGCAACGATCCTCGGCGGCGTCGTCTTCGGTCGTGGCGACGGCGGCGTCTGGGGGCCCTTCTTCGGGGCGCTGTGCTTTGCGCTGCTGTTCGTGGTGATGACGGTGCTCGGCATCGACGAGCCCGGCAAGCTCATCGCGCAGGGCGTCATCATCCTCGGCGCGGCGATCTTCTACGGAGTGCGCGTGCGAAACCCCTGACTTAAGACGGCGAAAAGCAAGTGCGCCGGCGTTCAGACAATTGCAAACAGATGGAGAAACATGGATGTCACCGCCAAAAAACATCATGTGCTACGGCGACTCGCTGACCTGGGGCTGGGTTCCGGTCAAGGAGGGGTCGCCGACCTACCGCTACCCTTATGATCAGCGCTGGACCGGTGTGATGGCGGCGGCGCTAGGGGCGGGCTACCACATCATCGAAGAAGGCCTGAGCGCGCGCACCACCTGTCTCGACGACCCCAACGATCCGCGCCTGAACGGGGCCAATTATCTGCCCGCGGCCATCGCCAGCCATCTGCCGCTCGACCTGGTCATCGTCATGCTCGGCACCAACGACACCAAGTCTTATTTCCGCCGGACGCCCTATGAGATCGCCAATGGAATGGCGAAATTGGTCGGGCAGATCCTGACCAGCGCCGGGGGCATCGGCACCCCGTATCCGGCGCCGAAGGCGCTGGTCATTGCGCCGCCGCCGCTGACCCCGATGCCCGATCCGTGGTTCGAGGGCATGTTCGGCGGCGGGCACGAAAAATCCAGAGACCTGGCCAGGCAATACAAGGCGATGGCGGATTTTATGAAGATCGATTTCCTCAATGCCGGCGATTACCTCACCACGGACGGTGTCGACGGAATTCATTTCACCGCCGCAAACAACGCCGATCTGGGGCGCGCCGTCGCCGACAAGGTCAAGTCGATCCTCGAGCCGGGCAAGGTCAGCACTGCCGCCTGAAGCTGCCAGGCCGTCGGCCTGCGGCACACAGGCCCATGGCGCAGGTGTATCGCTCGTTCCTCCGGCGATACACATCGATACGGGGCCGTTTGGCCCCGTATCGATGTGGCGCTCGACGCCTGCAGACCTGCGTTGATCTAGGGCCTTGCGCTCCGAGGGACATGATCGGCGGACGCTTTGGTTTGGCGGTCGAAAACGACCGCCAGGCCGTTCTTCACGGCAAGCGCGGCGACCATGTCGTCGAGTTCGCGATCGGGAATGGCGGGTTTGAGGACCTGCCGGATGGCCCGATAGGCCTGCTCGGTCGACACATAGTCGTAGTGCTTTTTGCGCGCTTCCACATATTGCTCGATGAGAATGCCCAATCGGCGGGCGGCGATGTCATCTGGTTGCTGCAAGGGAGCCTCCTCAGGGTCGATCGTTTGCAGACCCCCGAGATGTAAAAACCCACGCCGCGAAAGTTAAGGCCTGCTGTCGGTTTGAAGCCCAAAAAATCTATTGCCTCCGTTCAACGAACTGCGCCGCAGAGTGACATCGTGTCCGAATTGGCACATCGCAGCCGCAAGGCGCGGGTCAACTAACCCGTCCGAATCCCGAACAAAGCGTGTATTCACAACAGTTCCGACAGAACGGCCATGAAGTGGTCGTTCTCCGCAGCCGAGCCGATGCTGGCGCGCACATAGGTGTCAAAACCCTGCTGCTTCCACGGCTTGACGATGACGCCTTGCCGCAGCAGGCCTTCAACGAAGGCGGAAGCATCTTGCCGGCAGTTGAAGAACAGGAAGTTGCCCCTGGAGGCGGCGACGTCGAGGCCCTTGCTTGCCAGGAAAGTCTCGACGCGTTTTCTCTCCGCCCTGGCCAGCGCGACGACCCTGGCGAGGTGTTCGTCGTCGGCCAGCGCCGCGAGTGCGGCGGCTTGGGCCATGCCGTTGGCGTTGAAAGGCGTGCGGACGCGGTCGAGCAGCGCGCGCAGCTCCGGGTCACCGACGATGCCGAAGCCGATCCGCAATCCGGCCAGACCGAACGCCTTGGAAAAGGTCCGCAGCACGATCCAGGGCCGGTCCAGCTTTTCGAGATAGGGCAGGGACGACGCATAGTCGTCGCCCTCGGCATATTCGGCATAGGCTTCGTCGATGACGATCAGCGTCTCGTCGCTCGTCGCATCCAGAACCCTCGACAGATCGCCGCCGGAGAGCCAGCTGCCGACCGGGTTCATCGGGTTCGAGAACAGCAGCATGCGCGGCCGCTCGCGCGCCGCCTCGACCAGCGCATCGACATTGATGGTCAGATCGTCGTTGACGACAACGCGCTTGACGGTAGCGCCCATCAACGTCGCGTAGTCCTCATGCAGCGGAAACGACGGATAGAGCGTGACGACCGCGTCGCCCGGCCGCAACACGGCACGGCTGATGACGGAGAGAAGGTCTTCGGAACCGTTGCCGAGGATAATCTGGTCCTCGGTGACGGCATATTTGTCGCCGATCGCCTGGCGCAGCTTGCGCCCGGCAGGGTCCGGATAGAGGCGGAACATCTCGGAGCCGGCATGCATCGTCGTGGCGAGGGTCGGGCTGGGCCCGAGCGGGTTTTCGTTCGAGCACAGTTTGGCGATTCTGGCCGGTGCGTATCGCTCCATGACCTCGTCAATTGTCAGCCCGGAATTGTAGGGCGACAGGCGGTTGACTTCGGTACGGACCATATCCGAGGCTTTCGACAAGGGCGGGCTCCTCTGCGGTGGATTTCGTCATCCGTACCGTAGCCCAAACAGTTTGTATATGCTTGTATATGTAACTTGATCTGATAGTCTCGACGCTGAAGCGGAAACCGACACCGATCAGGAGGATCACATGCGCAACGCTTCTCTCTTCGATCTCTCCGGCAGGAAGGCGCTTGTCACCGGCGCAAGCCGAGGCATCGGGCGCAGCATCGCCGAAGCGCTGAGTGCTGCCGGCGCCGACGTCGCGGTCTCGGCGCGCAGCCTAGCCTCATTGCAGGACACAACGACAGCCATCCGCGCCGCCGGCGGGGTGGCGCATGCCATTGCCCTCGACGTCACCGATGTTGGCCGCTGCGGGGCAGCCACCAACGAGGCTGCCAGCCTGCTTGGCGGTCTCGACATTCTCGTCAACAATGCCGGGATGGAGGAGGTGCGGCCCTCGCTCGATGTCGACGAGGCACTGTGGGACAGGATCGTCGACACGAATCTCAAGGGAGCGTTCTTCTGCGCCCAGGCCGCCGCGCGGCAGATGCGCGACACCGGCCGTCCTGGTGCCATCATCAATCTGTGCTCGCTGACATCCGAAGTCGGAATCCCCACCGCGGTGCCGTATGGCTCGTCGAAGTCGGGCCTGCTCGGCATGACCCGCGCCCTTGCGGCGGAGTGGGCGGAGCTTGGCATAAGGGTCAACGCCATCGCGCCGGGCTATTTCAGGACGGCGATGACCGACGTTTTTTACAGCGACGAGGCATGGCAGCACTCCATGCTGGCCAAGATCCCGCAGCGGCGTTTCGGTGATCTCCACGACTTGCACGGCATCGCCGTGTTCCTCGCTTCGGATGCGGCTGCCTACATAACCGGCCAGTCCATTCCGGTCGATGGCGGCTTTCTCGCCTCGATCTGATGAGGCAGGTTTGCCTCCGCAGTTTCGACGGGAAGGATGATGGAAAAATTGCTGGCGACCATCATACATACATGTATATACTTTTGCCTGAGTGAAGCCTCTCGACGGCTTTGATCCTTGCCCCGGTCGGCTTGTCGACCCGCAGAACTATGGCCATCCACGGGCCAACCGTCATTGCGTTCCAAGAGTTCCAGGAGACGAGCAATCATGTCCGACATCAGCTTCCACGATCTGTCATCCATCGATGCCGACCAGCGCGCCAGTCTGCTGAAGCGCGCCGAGGCCGATCTGACGGTCTTCGTTGAGAAGGTCCGGCCGATCATCCAGGCCGTCAAGGACGAAGGCGACGCCGCCTTGATCCGCTTCGCCAGGGAACTCGACAAGGCCAATGTCGCCGAGGGCGAACTGCAGGTGTCGGAAGCCGAGTTCGATGCGGCGTTCGACAAGGTGGAAAGGGACGTCGTCGAGAGCATCCAGTTCGGCATCGACAACATCAGGCGCTTCCATGAGGAGCAGAAGCCGGAGACGATGTGGCTCAAGGAAGTCCGGCCGGGCGCCTATGCCGGGGACAGGTACACGCCCATCGCATCCGTTGCGCTCTACGTGCCGCGCGGCAAGGGCGCTTTCCCGTCGGTGACGATGATGACGTCGGTGCCGGCGGTGATTGCCGGCGTGCCGCAGATTGCCATCGTGACGCCGCCGACATCGGATGGTTCGGTGGACGCGGCAACGCTCGTCGCCGCGCGTCTCGCCGGCGTGGGCACGGTCTACAAATGCGGCGGCGCCCAGGCAGTTGCCGCCGTCGCTTACGGCACCGAGACGGTGAAGCCCGCACTCAAGATCGTCGGTCCCGGCAGCCCGTGGGTGGTGGCGGCCAAGAGCGTGCTGTCATCGGTCATCAACACAGGCCTTCCGGCGGGCCCGTCGGAAGCGATTATCTTTGCCGATGACAGCGTCGACGGCGGGCTTGCCGCGCTCGACCTGTTGATCGAAGCCGAGCACGGGCCAGATTCCTCGGCCTATCTGGTGACGCACAGCCGCAAGATCGCAGAAGCAGCACTCGCCGCACTTCCCGAGCATTGGTCGCGGATGACCGAGCAGCGTGTCGAGTTTTCGCGCGCGGTGCTGACCGGCAAGCGCGGCGGCATCGTGCTGACCGCATCGCTGGAAGACAGCTACCGCTTCATCAACGACTATGCGCCCGAGCATCTCGAGATCCTATCGACGGAGCCGTTCGCCCATCTCGGACGCATCACCGAGGCGGCCGAAATCCTCATGGGAACGCACACGCCGGTGACCCTTGCCAACTTCGTCCTTGGACCCAATGCAGTGCTGCCGACCAGCCGCTGGGCGCGGACCTACGGCCCGCTTTCGGTGACGGATTTCGTCAAGCGCTCGTCGGTCGGCTATGTCACCTCGACTGCCTATCCGGAACTTGCCCTGCACGCCCGCAGGCTCGCCCGCTACGAGGGCTTCAGCTCGCATGAGAACGCGGTCTCGGAAATCCGCGACCGCTATCTCGCCGGTTGAGCGGAAACGATCGCGATGAAGGCTGCTCGACTCTATGGACCCGGCGATCTGCGCGTCGAGGATGTCGCCGCGCCGGGCGTGCCGGATGCGGGCTGGGTGAAGCTCAGGGTCGACGCCGCCGGCATTTGCGGTTCGGACCTGCACAATTTCCGCACGGGCCAGTGGATAAGCCGGTCGCCTTCGACGGCCGGCCATGAACTCACCGGCACGGTGACCGCCATCGGCGCAGGCGTTGATAGCGTCGCCGTCGGTGACAGGGTGGTTGCCGATTCCCGGTTCTGGTGCGGAGACTGCGCGCAATGTTATGCCGGCAGGCGGCATCTCTGCGCGTCGCTGGGCTTCGTGGGAGAAATCTGCGACGGCGGATTTGCCGAACAGGCGGTGCTGCCCGCACGGCTTTTGCATATCATCGATGCCGCGCTCGACGAGCGGGTTGCGGCGATGGCCGAACCGCTGGCGGTGGCGCTGCATGCGGTGCGGCGGCTGCCGAAAACGGCAGGCGCGGTGCTGGTGGTCGGCTGCGGGCCGATCGGTGGTCTTGCCGCGCTGCTGCTGTCGCGGACCTTCGCCGGCACCGTGCTCGTCGCCGACCGCAACCAGAGCCGCTGCGCCCGGGTGGCGCGGGTGGCGGGTGCCACGATCGTCGATCTGAACCGGGATGCCGTTGCCGCTGCGACTGCCAATGCGCCGCTGCTCGCGGCCATTGAGGCGACCGGCAGCATTGCGGCGCTCAATCAGTTGCTCGGCGTTCTCGATCCCGGCGGCACGATCGCCATGGTGGGCATCTTTCACGGCCGCCTCGACATTGATCCCAATACGCTGGTCGAACGCGAAATCGGGTTGCTGGGATGCCACGCCTTTGCCGATGAGCTGCCCGAGGCCGTGCGGATGCTAGGTGAACTCAGCGAACCGCTGTTGGCGCTGATCGACCAGGAGATCGGCCTGGATGACATTCCGGCTGCCTATGAGCGGCTGTTGGCGGGACACAGCGACGGCTTGAAAACAATCATCCGCATGCGGCAACCTGTCGAGCAGTCGTGATTTCCGATGAATCGCCGGAAGGGACTTTTGAAATGATCACTTTGCCCGACACGGCCAGCCCTCTCTACGAGAAGGTGAAGGACTACATCCTGGCCAACATCGGAACGGGCCGGTGGGGCAAGGATCGCAAGCTGCCGTCCGAGAATGAGTTGGTGGCTTCACTCGGCGTGTCGCGGATGACGGTTCACCGGGCGCTCAGAGAGTTGACCTCGGCCGGGTTCCTGATCCGTCTGCAAGGTGTGGGAACTTTCATCGCGCCACCGCGGCCGCAATCGACGCTGATCGAGATCAACAACATCGCAGCCGAGATCGTCGAGCGCGGCAACAGGCATCGATCCGAAGTCCTCGTCCTCGAAACCATCATGCCGACAAAGGAGCTGGCGCTGTCGTTCGAGTTCGCAAAGCGCGTCCCGATCTATCATTCTGTCGTCGTCAATTTCGAGAATGATTTGCCGGTGCAACTCGAAGAGCGCTTCGTCAATCCGAGCCTCATCCCCGACTATGACAAGCAGGATTTTTCGAAGACGGCGACCTATGACTACCTCATGCAGAAAACCCCGGTGACCGAGGTCGAGCATATCATTTCCGCCATCCCGGCCGATGGCGAGACGGCGCGGCATCTGGGCATCGATGTCGGCGCCTGCTGCCTCTTCCTGCACCGCCGGACATGGACAGGCGCGGTGGTGGCCACGATCAGCAAGCTGACTTATGCCGGCAGCCGCTACTCGCTCGGCAGCCGCTATTCCCCTTCAAAAAGCAGCTAACGGAAGCAGGATGAATGCAAGTCGGGAGCGGTTTCGTTGTCAATGTATATACATGTGCTGACGAGAACGCTTTCGCTCTCGAATGAACGGGCCAAGAAGGACAACAGATGACGCAGACACCGAGTCGCACGGCGCAGATCCGGGCACTCGCGCAGCATGATGTTGCCGAAGCACAAAGCGCGCTGGCGGCATTGCTGGGCGACCTGTTCGCGATGACCCCCCGCAATGTGCGCATCAACTTCGACAAGTACAGCCTCAATTCGTTGAACGGCTTCTTCGAGGACGATGGCAAGGCCTACTTCTTCAAGTTCCATCAGGAGGAGCGGGAAGAGGCGATGACGGGCGAGTATTACCGCGCCGAGATTCTGTCGCGCGCCGGCCTGCCGGTCGACCAACCCGTGCATATGTCTGCCCAACCAGGCGAGCAGATCCTTGTCTATCGCCGCCGCACGGATCCAAGATTTTCGGATGTGCTGTTCGCGCTGGATGGGCAGGACGATGCCTGCAAGCGGCAAGAAGCCGTTCTTGCCGAGCGCGACCTGTCGGCCAGGCTGCTCAAGGTCTATCTCGAGACGCTGCATCCCGTCACTGTCGAGGACGTGGCGGCGGAGCCGATCCACAGGCTGTTTCATGAGCGGCTGATCGATGCCGAGACACGCTTGTCACCAGGCGGAAGGCTGGCCGATTTCTATGTCGGCAAGCCGTTCGTCTTTCCCGGTGCCGAGCTGGATTGGGATCGGTTTTCCCGGCTGAAATTCGTCATCAACGACCAGCAGTACACCGACAGCATCGGTGAGCTTTTCGATGCCGCGGCTGTGCGCTTACGGCCCGACCGCCTTGCCGATGCCGGCGGCGTGGTCGCGCATGGCGACGCCCACAACGCCAATGTCTGGTACACGGCGAAGGCGGGGAGGGCGGAGCTGTCCTTCTTCGATCCCGCCTTTGCCGGCTCGCACATCCCGACGCTGCTGGCCGAGGTGAAGGCGACGTTCCACAACATCTTCGCCCACCCGTTCTGGCTCTATGATCCGGCGACCGCGACAGAGGCTTTTCGCGCCCAGGCGCGGCTGGACGGAAATCTGCTCCATGTCGACACGGACTGGGACCTGAGCCTCGTCCGCCGCGACCTGCTGGAGGTCAAGGCGACAGCGCTGTGGCGGCCATTGCTGCTGGAGCTCAAACGGCGCGGCATGCTGCCGGCCGATTGGCGCGCGGTGCTGCGGGCCGGTCTTTTCCTGTCGCCGACGCTGGTCATGAACCTGCGGGCTGGCGCGCGCAGCCACACGCCGGTCTCTTCCCTCATTGCCTTTTCAGTCGCGGTCATGGTCGGCAGCGAACCCGTTGCCGGAGCCGATCGGGTGACAGGTTTCCTCGACCGGATCGATCCGGCCAAGGTGGGAAATTGAGTCTTTCCAACTTGTATATGCATGTATGTATTTTAGCCTTGACATCCGCTCCCGCTGACGCTGAAATATCCTCGCACTTCACCATGAAGTGGCAGGTAAGACGCCGAGGCACAGTGCCGCAAGAGCAGAAACCCGCAGTCTCACCAGACCGGCTACCTCAGCTAGAAAAAGCGGTCTGATCATCAAGGGGAACAAAGATGATGCGTAACCTAACAGGACAGTTTCGCGCGCTCGTGATGGCCGCCGCCATCGGACTCGCCGCCGCCCCGGCAGCCTACGCGGCCGATGCGGCCATTCCCACCACGCCCGAGGCAGGAGCGTTCAAGATCGGCATCGAGCCCTGGCTCGGCTATGGCCAGTGGCATGTCGCCGAGGCCAAGGGTCTGTTCAAGACAAACGGGCTGAGCGACGTCCAGATCGTCAACTTCGCCGAGGACAAGGACATCAATGCAGCACTTGCAAGCGGCCAGCTCGACGCCGCCAACATCGCCACCCACACGGCGATGGGCATGGTAGCGGCCGGCCTGCCGGTGAAGATCGTGCTGCTGCTCGACGTCTCCATGACCGCCGACGCCATCATCGCCGGCAAGGACGTCACCTCCATCGCGGACCTCAAGGGCAAGCAGGTGGCCTTCGAGGAAGGCACGACGAGCGACATCCTGCTCAAATACGCGCTCGCCAGGAACGGCATGTCGATCGACGATGTGAAGCCGGTCCCGATGCCGGCGTCCGATGCCGGCAGCGCCTTGATCGCCGGCCAGGTGCCGGTCGCGGTGACCTATGAACCGTACCTCACCGTCGCCATGGCGCAGAACAAGGACCTCAAGCTTCTGTTCACCGCCGGCGAGGATCCCGGCCTGATCAGCGACGTGCTGGTGGTGCGTGACGAGGTGATCAAGTCGCGGCCCGGCCAGGTGCTGGCCATGATCAAGAGCTGGGACGCGGCGCTCAAGGACTACAATGCCGACACGCCCGGTGGGCGCGCCATCATCGCCAAGGCCGTCGGTTCGGACGTCAAGGACCTCAACACCGCCTTTGACGGCGTGCGCTACTACTCACTCGCCGAAAACAAGACGGCGCTGACAGGCGACTTCACCACCAAGACCTTCGCCGATGTCGAAGCCGCCGCCAAGAACGCCAAGCTGCTGCAGGCTGATGTGACGCCGGAGCAGATGATCGACCCGTCCTTCGTCAAGGCGGCGGAATGACCAAGGCCGGATCGCGGTGGTGACACAGATGCCCGGGGAGCGACCGGCGCCAGGACCGATCGCGAAACAGGCGAGGCGCCGCCGGTCCTCCGGGATCGGCGTGCCCATCGCCAGGTCGCGCTTTCTGATCATCGCGGTGGCCGTGTTCGTCGGGCTGGGCCTTGCCTGGTGGGCGGCGACCGGACTGGGGTTGGTAAAGCCGATCTTCCTGCCTTCGCCGGGCAGCGTCGCGGCGCAGATCGCCAAGCTCGCTGCCGACGGCACGTTGTGGCTGGACCTCAAAGCCTCGATGTACCGTATCTCCATCGGCTTCCTCATCGCCTCGGCCCTGTCGATACCGATCGGCGTGCTGATCGGCAGTTTCCGTTCCTGGGAAGCGGCCATCGAGCCGCTGGTGGATTTCATCCGCTACATGCCGGTCGTCGCTTTCGTGCCGCTCTCCATCCTTTGGGCCGGCACCGGCGATTCGCAGAAATTCCTGATCATCTTCATCGGCACCTTCTTCCAGCAGGTGCTGATGATCATGGACAATGTGAAACGGGTTCCAGCCGATTTCATCGGCCTTGGGCGCACGCTCGGCCTGCCGGATCGCAAGATCCTGACGCGCATCGTCGTGCCCAGTGCCTTGCCGGGTATCTGGGATACGCTGCGCATCAGCCTGGGCTGGGCATGGACCTGGCTGGTGCTGGCCGAACTTGTCGCCGCGACTTCGGGGCTCGGCTATCGCATCACCGTGTCGCAGCGCTATTTCCAGACAAACACCATCATCGGCTACATCCTGCTGCTTGGCCTGCTCGGCCTCATCACCGACCAGGTCATGAAGGCGCTGGAGAAGGTGCTGTTCAAGCAAGATGGCCGCTCGCAATGAGGTGCCGCCGATGAGCCTCCCCAAATTGCGGATCGCCGGTCTGCACAAGAGCTTCGGCACGGGCGAGCGGCGCACGGAAGTGCTGCGCGATATCAACCTCGATCTTGCCGACAACGAGTTCGTCTCCCTGGTAGGCACGTCGGGCTGCGGCAAGAGCACGCTGCTGTCGATCGTTGCCGGACTGCAGGACTTCGACGCGGGCGATCTCAGCATCGACGGCGCGCCGATCCTGCAGCCGGGTCTCGACCGTGGCGTCGTCTTCCAGTCCTACACGCTGCTTCCCTGGCTGACGGCGCGGCAGAACATCGAGTTTGCCCTCAAGGCCGCCGGCTACGATCGCCCGACCTGCCGCAGGATCGCGCTGGAGCATCTCGAACTCGTCAAGCTGTCCGACAGCGCCGACCGCTATCCGGCCGAACTCTCGGGCGGCATGAAACAGCGCGTTGCCATCGCGCGTGCGCTCTCTTATCGCCCCAAGATGCTGTTGATGGACGAGCCCTTCGGCGCGCTCGATGCCTTGACCCGGCATCAGATGCAGGAACTGCTCACCCAGATCTGGGAGGAACACAGGTTGACCGTCCTGTTTGTCACCCATGACGTGGAGGAAGCCGTCTATCTGTCGGACCGGATCATCGTCATGGGCATCGGCCCGGGACGCATCACGCAGACCTTCAACGTCGATATCGAGCGCCCGCGCCGCGAAGAGGTGATGGAAAGCCCTGTATTCATGGATCTGCAGCGCGGCGTGCACAAGGCCATCCGCGAGGGTTCAAAACGCCCCGAAATGGCGTAGGCGCTTGTGGTAGGCCCAATCATGCCGGACGAGGCTAGCACCCGGCGATACGCAAACGACGGCCGGACAGCATGCAAGCCGCCTGTCCGGCCGGAACTCCAACTGCTACGCCGGTATCAGGACGGCGATACGATGCACGCCGACCTCTTTGCTTGTATTCGTCGCCTCGTCGGTCTTGCCCTTGGAGCAGGTGTACATGTCACCCGTCTTGAGCTTGAATTCGTTGTCTGCCTTCTTGATGGTGAACGCGCCTGAAGTGATCGTGCAGACCATGTCATTGTCCATCATCATCGCGGGAGCGTGCGCTCCGGGCTGAAACACGACATCGACGATTGAGATGCTCTTGTAGGCAGGAATATCGGAGTTTCCCGTGCCGACCTCAACCACCCTGACGCCGGGCGCAATCTCCTTGCCATCCTTCGGGCCGTATTTCTTGGCCTTCGCGGACGCCGTCAGGGCAAAAAAAGGCGTCACCGCGGCGGCCGTCACACCGAGGGCAATTGCAGACCTGCGATTCATGGTGTTCATCGCGTCCTCCCATTGGTTGGTCACGCACGAAGGTGCATGGCCATGGTATATTAGCACAAACTCATGCCCTTGTATGCGAAATGGCGCAAAAGCAGGACACCAGGCCGTGCGAAGGACCGGAACATCATGGCGAGCCAGGTTCGGACAGGGCAATCCGACATATCGGCAGACATGGCGATTGCCTTTCAGTCCGTCGCGTAGACGGTGGGCGCCTTGCCGTCCTTGGTGAAGGCGTAGACGATGAACGGGCCGGCCTTCTCGCCCCCCATGCCGGGAGCGCCGGTCGGCATGCCGGCCAGCGTGATGCCGGTGATGGCGGGCCGCTCCGTCAGCAGTTTCTTGACGATATCGACCGGCACCAGCCCGTCGACGACATAGCCATCGACCATCAGCGTATGGCAGCCTTCGAGGTCCGCCGGCACACCGGCATCACTGCTGATCTGGGACAGGTTGTTGACGGGCTTGATGTCGACCTTGAAACCGTTGTGTTCCAGATAGTTGGCATAGGATTCGCAGCAGCTGCATTGCGGGTTCTTGTACATGACCGCGTTGATCGTCGCCGCGACAGCCGGCAGCGGCATTGCAATCGCGACTGCGAAAGCGGCGAGAGTGTAAGTCGGTTTCATTGCAGTTCTCCTTGTTGTCTTGACGTTGTTGACGAGAAAATCAGGTCACTCGAAACACCGTCATGAGGCCGGCCATCTGGTGGTCGGCGACATGGCAGTGCAGCATCCAATCGCCGGGATTGTCGGCGACGAAGGCGCATTCGATCGTGTCCCTGGGAGCCAGCAGCACCGTGTCCTGCCATTGCCGGTGCGGTACCGGCGAACCGTTGCGCGCAAGCACCAGCATGCTGAAGCCATGGACATGCATCGGATGCCACCAGGCGGTTTCATTTCGCATGGTGAGATGACAGGTTGCACCGCGCGATAAGGTGAATTGCGGCGCCATGCCGGCATGGCCGTCACCGGTCATCGACATGCCGTTGATCGCCCAGGCAGCGCCACCCTTCATGCCGGGTGTCGCCATGCCCATCATGCCGCCGACGCCGGCGAGCTTGCCGCCACCCATCATGCCGCCTTGCAGGACGATCTCCTGGCGCTCGGCGCTTGCGAGATCGGGTTGCTGCAACGGGTTGCGCGGCAGGCCAAGCGGCGTGTCGAGAGGATGGATCCGAATCGGCGATGCGCTGTCATAGGCAAGCGTGGTCAGCGTATAGGCGAGACCGTCGTAGAAATCATCGATCACCGCGTAACGCTTGCCTGGATCGCCCTGCATGTCGATCACGACGTCGATGCGCATGGCGGGTGCCAGAAAAAGGCGGCCGTCCTCCGGTTCATGCGGATCACAGGGCTGGCCGTCGATCGCCACGACGACCGGGTGGTGGCCTTCGAAGCGCAGCGCCATGATGCGGGCGAGCGAGGCATTGGCCAGCCGCAGCCTGACGCGTTCACCCGCCTTTACGCTCTGATCGGCCGGCGCCGTGCCGTTGATGGTGACGACGTTGCCGACGCGGCCGGACATCGCCGCATCCATCGCGCTGCCGAAGCCGGGCGCCATCTGCCCGTCATCGGCAAGCCGCCAGTCCTGCAGCAACCACAACAGGTCGCGGTCGACGGCAACGGGTTCGGTCTCCTCGACAATGAGGGCGCCGGCGAGCCCGCGGCCGAGCTGCACAAGGCTGTTGGCATGCGGATGATACCAGAAGGTGCCGGCGTCGCGCGGCGTGAATTCATAGACGAAATCTGTCCCCGCCTTGATCGGCGGCTGCGTCAGACCGGGCACTCCGTCCATGGTGTTTTGCAGGCGGATGCCATGCCAATGGACCGTGGTTTCCTCGTCCAATGCGTTCTCGACCGTGATGCGAGCGGGTCGGCCCTGGCGCAGGCGCAGCATCGGGCCGGGGATCGTCCCGTCATACGCCCAGACAGGAGTGAGCGGACCGCCAGGGCCGGTGAAGCTGGCGTGGCCTGGCGCGATCCTGATGCGGCGCTCATCGACGGTGGATGCTCTTGGCGTTGCGGCGCGCACCAGGGTGGCCGCAGCAACGCCCGCCGCCGTAAGGACGAACCTGCGGCGTGAAATGGAATGACTGGAATTGATACTCACTCTCAAGCCCTTTGCGATCTCGATCGACGGCGAGCCTCTCGACGTAAATTGCCGTGTGCCTGCCGGCGCGAAGCGCCAGCGGCAATCAAACGCCGGAAATCAGCCGCGGGATGGCTGAAACGGCGTCAGACGAGATCGGTGGATTTGGGAGGGAATGGGTCGGGCACGGAACTTCGCCCGTGAAGGAACGGCATCGGTAGCGCCGATGGTTGTTGCACCGCTGGAACCATGGTGATGGCGAGGCTTTGAGGGAGCACCGCGAGCACTGGTGCGATGCAGGTCGGCGGACAATGCATCGGCTTATCGCTGTCGGCGGCGCCCTTGAGGCACGCGCTGCAATCGCCATTCATGGCTGTGTCGGCCATCCTGGCCATGCCGGTGCCGGCAGGCATGCCGCTGCCAGTCGTCATCATCATCTTCGCCGACATGACGCTCGCCTGAGCGGCAGACAGGCTGAACCCGGCGGTCAGGAATACCGCGAGCAGCATGACAAGGACATGTTTTGGCGACCGGCGTGCCATCATGCATCTAGGCTGGCCTCAAAAGGAGGCATTTGCAAGCTGGATTCCGATGCTGCGACAATCCCGGCATCGCATCCTGCCTGCCGCTAAAACCGAGCTGCCGCGGGCCTTCGGACTGCTGTTGAGCCGCTCAAAAACCCTGGCTGTGCCGCCAGCAGGCGATCCGGTGGCCGTGCGCGACCTCGTTAGCGGGCGGCTCTGCCTTTCTGCAGTCGGGCAGGACCAGCGGGCAGCGGTCGGCGAAGGAGCATCCCGTGTTCGGGATGCCGGTGGCCTCTGTCTCGACCGAAGCGGAAAGCTTTGGCGCGGCCTCATCGGAAGATGCCGCCAGAAGCAGTGCGGTGTAGGGGTGGTTCGGGCCGCGAAAGATCTGGTCGGATGAGCCTGTCTCGACCAAGCGGCCGCGATAGAGCACGCCAATTCTGTCGGCCATGTAGCGCACCACCCTGAGGTCGTGGCTGATGAACAGATAGGTGGTGTCCTTGTCGCGCTGCAGGTCGTTGAGCAGGTTGAGCACTGTCGCCTGGACCGAGACGTCGAGTGCGGAGGTGGGTTCGTCGAGCACGACGACCTTCGGCACGCCGGCGAAGGCGCGCGCGATCGCCGCCCGTTGCCGTTGTCCGCCGGAAAGCGACCGCGATTTCTGCTCGGCCGTGGCGCCGGCGAGGCGGACCGATTGCAGCAGGTCGCTGACGCGCGCTCTCACCTCACTGCCGCGCAGCCCGGCGAGCCGCCGCAACGGGCGGCCAAGGATCCTGCCGATCCGCTGGCGCGGGTTGAGCGTGCGATCCGGCGACTGGAAGACCATCTGCACGTCGCGGCGTTCGGCAAGGTTTCTCTTCTCGACGCGCGGCGCGACCGTTCTGCCGAACAGCTCGACCGATCCGGCGCTGGGCGTCTGCAGGCCGGTGACGATGCGTGCCAGGGTCGACTTGCCGGAACCGGACTCGCCGATCAGCCCGAAGGTTTCGCCTTGGCCGATGTCGAGATCGATGCCGTGCAGCACTGGCTGGCTGCCGAAGGCATGACTGATGCCTTTGCAGGCGATCGCGATCCGGCGTTCTTTTGGCAAGCCGGCGTCTTCGCCTTGGGCTGTGGGGTGCGCTGGCATGCCGTCCGTCTCCGCCAGTCTTCCGTCCCGCTTGGTGTAGTTGAGCGCCGGGATCGAGGCGATGAGCGCCTTTGTGTAGGCATGAGAGGGGTTGTCGAAGACATCGCCGACGGCGCCGCTCTCGACCACCGTGCCCTCCTGCATTACCGCCACACGGTCGCAGGAGCGGCGGATCATATGGATGTCGTGGCTGATCAGCAGGATGCTGGTTTTGTGATCCTTGCGAAGGTCATGCAGGATGGCGATGATCTCGGACTGGACGCTGGCATCGAGCGCCGTCGTTGGCTCGTCCAGCACCAGCAGCGACGGATCGAGCGCAATCGCAATGGCGATGTTGGCGCGCTGCTGCATGCCACCGGACAATTCGTGCGGATAGAGATCCAGCACACGCTCCGGATGGCTGACGCGGACCCGTCCGAGCAGTTCCGCGGCACGCTCGCGCGCCTCGTCGGGGCGAACCGGGCGGTGCCGCATGATCGTTTCGGTGATCTGCCGGCCGATCGTCATGCTCGGATTGAGGGCCGCGCCCGGATGCTGGTAGACGGCGGCGATGTGATTTCCCCGGAGCTGGCGCAGCTGCTCGGCGGAGAGGTCGCGGATTTCCCGGCCCTGGAATTCGAGCGCTGACACCGCCATGCGGGCATTCTTCGGCAGATAGCGCAGGATGGCGAGCGCCACCGAGCTTTTCCCAGATCCCGACTCGCCGACCAGGCCGAGCGCTTCGCCTTCGCCTATATGCAGCGACACGCCGCTGACGGCGGGATGCGATCCCTTGTGCCCGTCATAGGCGATGGACAGCTGGTCGACGTTCAGAACCGAGGAGGACATGGGGACTTGAAACCACTTTCTTCGCGGGCTGCGATCGAGGGCAATCGCTTCCGCTTTCGCAACGCATTTTCTCTATAAAATTACTCGGATTAAGCCGGAGCGCAATCTACCTTTCTCGGATCAGCAGAGATTGTCGCCGCCTGCCGAAGCAGCGCGACGGTCTCCGGAGCAGATCTGGAAGGAGGCCGGCATGGCTCGAGACCACATGATCCTCAGCGCATTCTTCTTCAACCCGCAGGGCGATCATCGAATGTCGTGGCGCCATCCGCGGGCACCGGGCCGGGAAGTGCTGGACTTCGAGTTCTACCGCGATCTCGTGCAGGCGGCCGAGCGCGCCAGGATCGACACCATCTTCGTCGCCGACCACGTGTCGATCTGGGATTCGGTCAAGAGCGGCGTTGCCCACTATGCCAATGCCCGCCTCGAACCGCTGACGCTGTTGTCGGCGCTAGCCGGCGTGACCAAGCATATCGGCCTGATCACCACGGCGTCGAGCTCCTACAGCGAGCCCTACAATGTGGCGCGCATGTTCGCGTCGCTCGACCATATCAGCAAGGGCAGGGCGTCTTGGAACGTCGTCACCTCGGCTATGGACGAGGAGGCGCGCAATTTCGGCCGCGACGGCAATATCGAACATGCATTCCGCTATGAGCGCGCGGCCGAATTCCTCGATATCGCCAAAGCGCTGTGGGACAGTTGGGAAGACGAGGCGCTGCTGATCGACAAGGCGTCGGGCTATTTCGCCGATCCCGACAAGGTCCACCCCATCGACCATAAGGGCAAGCATTTCAAGGTGCGCGGGCCGCTCAACGTCTCGCGGCCGCCGCAAGGTCATCCGCTGATCGTCCAGGCCGGATCCTCCGAAGACGGCAAGAACTTCGCCACCGCCCAGGCCGATGCGCACTTCGCCATCTACAGCACCAAGGAGGATGGCATCAAATACCGTCAGGATATCAACGAGCGGCTGGCCCGCCACGGCAGGCGGCCGGAGAGCTTCAAGATCCTGCCCGGCATCCTGCCTGTTGTCGCCGCCTCCGAGGCGGAAGGCCGGGAAAAGCAGGAATATCTGCAGACCTTGCTTCCCGATCAGGTCGGCATCGACCTTCTGTCCAGCTGGAGCGGGTTGGACCTGTCGCTGTTCCCGCCGGACGGGCCATTGCCGCCTCTGCCGGACGAGAGCACGTTCAATGGCGGACGCACGTCGCTCAACCGGGTCAAGCAGTGGGCGAAGCAGAATCTCAGCCTGCGCGAGATCGCCCGCAAGCTTGCCAACAGCGGTTCGGTGCCGACCGTCGCCGGCACGCCGGTACAGATCGCCGACCAATTGCAGGACTGGTTCGTTTCGGGTGCTGCCGATGGCTTCAACCTGATGTTCCCGCTGCTGCCCGAGGACTGGGTGAATTTCGCCGAACAGGTGGTTCCGGAGCTGCAGCGGCGCGGCGTATTCCCCCTCGAATACGCGCCGGGAACGTTGCGCGACCGCTTCGGCCTGGCGCGACCAGCCAATCGCTTCGCCGAACAGCGCGACAATGCGCGCGCGGTGTCCTGACGTCAGGCCGGGAGAACGATCATGACCGTTGCACCAAGATTGCAGCCCCGCGAAGCCACCGCGCCGCAGCTCGTCAATGTCCTGCACAGCCCCAAGCGCGTGCGTGTCAAATTCGGCGGCCGCACCATCGCCGACAGCCGCAACGTGCTGGTGTTGCGCTCCAACCATTTCCTGCCGATCTATTTCTTCCCGCCGTCAGCGGTCGACCCGTCGGTGCTGAGACCCTCATTGCATCGCGAACCGCATCCGGTCGGTGGCGAGACAGCCTATTGGGATATTGATACCGGTGACAGGCGCAGCGCCAACGCGGCCTGGGCGTTCGTTTCGCCGCCGGATGAAAACCTGTCGCCGCTGGCTGGCCGCATCGCCTTCACCTGGAAGGCCGTCGACCAGTGGTTCGAGGAGGATGAAGAAGTCTTCGTCCACGCTCGAGACCCGTATGCGCGCATCGATGTGCTGCAGAGCTCCAGCCATGTGCAAATCTGGTTCGACGGCGAGCCAATCGCCGACAGCCACCGTCCGGTTCTGCTGTTCGAGACGCATCTGCCGACGCGTTTCTATCTGCCGGCGGAAGACATCCGGCTGGAGCGGCTGACGGCGTCCGTCACAACGACGCGATGTCCTTACAAGGGCATCGCCTCCTACTGGTCCGGCCTGCTGAGCGACGGAACGGTGCGCCCGGACATCGCCTGGAGCTACCGGGATCCGATAGAGGAAATGCCGAAGATCAAAGGGCTCATCGCCTTCTATCCGCAGGCCGTCGACCGCATCCATCTCGACGGCGAACCCGTCGCATAGCTTTTCAATCTTCATTTCAGAGCAGGGGTTTAACATGACCAAACGCAGAGATATCGACGCAGTTCGCAACCTGTCGGGGGACATCTGGAATGTCGCCGTCGACGAATATCAGGGCGGCTTTCTCAAGCGCCGCGATCTCCTGAAATACGCCGCACTGCTCGGCCTGACCGGCTTTGCCGCCTCGCAGGGGCTTGGAGGCGCACGCGCCGCGACTGCTGCCGGCGGCACGGTTCGCGTCGGGCTCGGCCAGCCGACCAAGGCGATCGATCCGGTTTCGGTGACCGATCCGGCCAGCATCGGGGTGATCAGCCAGGTCGGCGAGTATCTGATCCTCGACGATCCGAAGGATGGTCTGCAGCCGAAGCTCGCTCTGTCCTGGGAGGCAAACGAGACGGCCAGTCGCTGGACCTTCAAATTGCGGCCAGGGGTGAAATTCCACGATGGTCGCGCGGTCACCGCTAGGGATGTTGTGGCGAGCTTCGAGCGGCTGGTCGATCCGGCCAGCGGCTCGTCGGCCCTGTCGGCCTACAAGGGCATCCTGTCCAAGGGCGGCGCCAAGCTGGTCGACGACGAAACCGTCGCCTTCGATCTCGACGGCCCAAACAGCAACTTCCCCTTCTATGTCTCCTCAGACGTCTACAATGCCGTGATCCTGCCGGCCGACTATGCCGGCGATTTCGAGAAGAATTTCAACGGCACGGGTCCGTTCAAGCTGGAATCCTTCCGTCCCAAGCAAGGCGCCAGCTTCGTGCGCAATGAGGACTACTGGGGCGACAAGGCGCTGCCCGACCGGGTCGAGATCAAGTTTTTCGACGACGAGCAGGCGCAGGTGCTGGCGCTGCAGGCCGGCCAGCTCGACGTCATCCCGAGCACGACGCGCCTGGAACTCGCGATCGAAGGCAATCCCAACTTCAAGCTGCTCAGCGTGCAGGCAAGCTCGCATGACCAGGTGCATCTCAGAACCGACCAGGCTCCGTTCACCGACAAGCGGGTCCGCCGCGCGCTGGCGCTCACGCTCGATCGCGAGGCGATCGTCAAGGGCCTGCTGAAGGGCCGCGCCATCGTCGGCAACGACACCCCGTTCGCGCCGATCTTCCCATCGGCCGATCCATCGGTGCCGCAGCGCAAGCAAGACATTGCCGAGGCCAAGCGCCTGCTTGGCGAGGCGGGCGTGCCCAACGGCTTCGAGGTGACGCTGACCACCGAACGCGCCTATGACATTCCCGACTATGCGGTGATCATCCAGAACTTCGCCAGGAAGGCCGGCATCGACATCAAGCTCAATGTCCTGCCGCAGGACGCCTATTACGGCTCGGCGACCTTCGGCAGCTCGCCATGGCTGGATTCGGTGCTCGGCATCACCGACTACGGCCATCGCGGCACTCCCGACATCTTCCTCAACGCCACGCTGAAGAGTTCGGGAGCCTGGAACGCGGCGCATTTCAACAACCCGGCCTATGATGCGCTGCTGCTCGATTACTCGAAGGCGCGTGATCTGCAGGCACAGCGCCTCGTTGCCGGCAAGATCCAGACCTTGCTGCTCGACGAAACGCCGGCGATCATCAGCTACTTCTCGCAATACAGCCGAATCGTCAGCTCCAAGGTCGAGGGCGTGCGCTTCACGGCGATCTCGCATCTGCTGCTCGACCGCGTTTCCTTCGTCCAGGCATGATCGAGACATGCTGACGGGCCGCACTTTGTCAACGCGTGTGGGCACACTTGTCCTCACGCTGTGGCTGGTCAGCATCCTGGTGTTCTTCGCCGGGCAGGTCCTGCCCGGCGATGTCGGCCGCGTGATGCTCGGTCCGTTTGCCGACGCGCAGGCGGTGGCGGAACTGAACAAGCGGCTCGGCGCCGACCAGCCGATTCTCGTCCAGTACTGGCTATGGTTCAGCAAGGCCGTGACCGGTGACTTCGGCACCTCGTTGTCTATGCGCGGGCCGGTGGCGCCGTTCGTGCTCGAAAGCCTCAAGCGCTCTGCTGCCCTTGCCGGCATTATTCTGATTTTTCTCGTGCCGCTTGGTGTAGGGGCCGGCGTCATCGCGGGTCTCAATGCCGGCCGCCTGATCGACCGGCTGATCGTGATGGCGGGCGTTTCCTTCGGCATCGTGCCTGATTTCGTTTCCGGGCTGATGCTCCTTATCCTCTTCGGCCTGTGGCTGAACTGGTTCCCGATCTCCGGCGTTGCGCCCGATGGCGCGGGCTTCTGGACGCATGGCTATTATCTGATCCTGCCGGCGCTGCCGCTGGTGCTGAACCTTGCCGGCTACATCGCCCGGATGACGCGGGCAGGGGTGATCGAGGCAATGGCCGCCGACTATACGCGCACCGCCGTCCTGAAAGGGCTGGAGCGGCGCGAGATCATCTTTCGGCACGTGCTGCGCAACGCGCTGACGCCGACCATCGCGGTGCTGGCGACGCAGACCGGCTACATGCTTGGCGGGCTGGTGGTGATCGAGGCGCTGTTCGGCATCCAGGGGCTTGGCAATCTGGTTCTGAATGCGGCCAAGGCACGCGATTTCCCGATGCTCGAGGCCGGCGTGCTGGTGATGGCGGCAATCTTCGTGCTGTCGGCGGCGGCCGGCGACCTCGTGCTGGCGCTGCTCGATCCGCGGCAACGCCGCCGGACCTCGCCATGACGGATCTGGCGGAGTTTCCCGCACCACGGCGCGCGGTGGCCGGCTTTCCGGCAGTGCGCAGGATCCGCAGTGTTTTCTCCGGACTGGCCCCGTCGGTCGTGGTCGGATCGCTGCTGCTTCTGTTCTGGGTCGTTTGCGCACTGTTCGGCAACCTCTTCGTTCCCTACGATCCCTATGCCGAGGATTTTCTGGCGATGCTGACGCCGCCCGATGCGCTGCACTGGTTCGGCACCGATCATCTCGGCCGCGACGTGCTGTCCCGCATAGTCGTCGGATCGCGCGATATCCTGCTGGTTGCGCCGCTGGCGACGCTGGCCGGCGTTGCCGCCGGCAGCATCATCGGTCTGGTGCTCGGCTATTTCGACGGCCTGGTCGATGCCATCGGCGCGCGGCTGCTCGATACGCTGATGGCGTTTCCGTTCATTGTTCTCGTCACCATGACGCTGGTGGCGATCGGCCCGTCGAACCTGACCGTCATCCTGGTGATCGGCATCGCCTACGCGCCGCTGGTGGCTCGCACCGTCCGCGCCGCCGTGCGCGAGCAGAAGGAGCGCGACTATGTCAGCGCTGCGCGGCTTGGCGGCGAGGGCCCGCTCGCCATCATGTTTCTGGAGATACTGCCCAACATCAGGGAAACGATCTTGATCGAGCTGGTCACAAGGCTGGGCTACGCGTTCTTTTCGATCGCGACGCTGAGCTTTCTCGGCCTCGGCATCCAGCCGCCATCGGCCGACTGGGGACTGGCCGTCGCCGACGGCTACGGCTTCCTGACCGGCGGCAAATGGTGGGTCGTCGTCTTCAATTCCGCGGCAATCGTCTCATTGGTCATGGCGACCAACCTTATCGCACAAGGCATCGGCGCCTTCGAAAACAGCGATGCATGAGCCTTGATCGGGTGCGTCGAAAAATCTCTTTGGCATTGAAGCCTGACGCGCATCCTTATATCGCATGGCTATGAAGAAAATCGGTTTCCTGTCGTTCGGGCACTGGACGCCCTCGTCGCAATCGCAAGTGCGCTCGCCATCGGACGCGCTTTTGCAATCCATCGAGCTGGCCGTCGCCGCCGAACAGCTTGGCGCGGATGGGGCGTATTTCCGCGTGCATCATTTCGCCCGCCAGCTCGCGTCGCCATTCCCGCTGCTGGCCGCCGTTGGCGCCAAGACCAGCCGCATCGAGATTGGCACCGCAGTCATCGACATGCGCTATGAGAATCCGCTCTACATGGCGGAAGATGCCGGTGCCGCCGACATCATCGCCGGCGGCCGCCTGCAGCTCGGCATCAGCCGTGGCTCGCCCGAGCAGGTGATCGACGGCTGGCGCCATTTTGGCTACGCGCCACCGGAAGGCAAAAGCGACGCCGACATGGCGCGGCATCATGCCGAGGTCTTCCTCGAGACGCTGCGGGGCGAGGGGTTCGCCCAGCCCAATCCGCGGCCGATGTTCCCCAATCCGCCCGGCCTCTTGCGCCTTGAGCCGCATTCGGAGGGTTTGCGCGAGCGGATCTGGTGGGGTGCGGCTACCAACGCCACGTCGGAATGGGCGGCCAAGCTCGGCATGAACCTGCAGAGCTCGACGCTCAAATTCGACGAGAGCGGTAAGCCGTTCCATATCCAGCAGGCCGAGCAGATCCGCATCTATCGCGAGTCCTGGAAGGCGGCCGGCCACAAGCGCGAGCCGCGCGTCTCGGTCAGCCGCAGCATCTTCGCGCTGGTCGACGATCGCGACCGCGCCTATTTCGGACGCGGCAACGAAAGCCGCGACCAGATCGGCTTCATCGAGGAGAACACCAAGGCGATCTTCGGGCGCAGCTATGCGGCTGAGCCGGATGTGCTGATCAAGGAATTGGCGCAGGACGAGGCGATCGCCGAGGCCGACACGCTGCTGCTCACCGTTCCGAACCAGCTCGGCGTCGACTATAATGCGCATGTCATCGAGGCGATCCTGACCCATGTCGCGCCGGCTCTGGGCTGGCGCTGACGCCGGATCGATCGAAGCGGAGTGCTCCAAGGGAGGTACACCATGCCAAAGAAGGCCTTGATCGCCTGGGGCGGCTGGGAGGGCCATACGCCGGAGCAGAGCGCGAAGATCGTTCGCACCTTGCTTGAGCGAAACGGCTTCGACGTCACGTTGGGCGAGGGCACGGCGATGTTCGCCGATCCGGAGCTGTCGTCATTCGATCTCATCGTGCCCGTCATCACCATGTCGACGATCGAGAAGACCGAACTGCAGAACCTGACGCATGCGGTTCTCGGGGGGAGCGGACTCGGCGGTTTCCACGGGACGATGGGCGACAGTTTCCGCAACGAGCCCGACTATCAGTTCATGACCGGCGGTCAATGGGTCGCGCATCCCGGCAACATCATCGACTATCACGTCGCCATCACCCGGCCGGACGATCCGATCACAAAAGGTATCAGCGATTTCGCCTACCGGTCGGAGCAATATTACATGCATGTCGACCCAAGCAACGAGGTGCTGGCGACCACCACCTTCACCGACGCGCATTTTCCGGGGATAGGCGGCGTCGTCATGCCGGTCGTCTGGAAACGGCGCTATGGGGCGGGGAAGGTTTTCTACAGTTCCCTTGGTCACACGGCGGATGAGTTCGCGGTGCCGGAAATGGCGCTGATGGTGGAGCGGGGTTTGCTTTGGGCGGCGCGGGGGTAGCAGCAGGCACGTTTTCGTGAAAACCTGGGTTGAATTCACAGGGCATCCATGGAGATATCAAATGAGTGATTTCGAGTGGTCCGGATCCGAAAAGAAGCTCGCGCGCCATGCCTTCGATACCGCTCTTGAGGCGGCGCTCGCAAAGACGATGGCCGACTTCAAAAGCAAGGCGAGTGCGGTGACGCAGCCCTCCGAGATGTGGGAGCTCGAAGGCTATTTGCGTGAACAGCGACGGGAAATCGATCGCACGTTCGACTATCGCTATTCGCAGCTTCTCTTCGTGTTCGCGCAGCTTATTCGAGCAGGATATCTCGATGAAAAGCTGCTTGGCGGTCTGTCGCAAGACAAGCGGGATGTCATTCAGCGGGACCTGGCCTATGTCGAGAGTCGCTTTGCAAGTGGATGACGAGGGGAACGGCGCTGCCAGAACTGCGAGAGGTTGGCGATCGTTGATTGACGTCACTTTTGCGAACCCCACGCTTCGTCATCCTAGGGCGTAGCAGTCGCGAAGCGACGTCGCGAAGACCCTAGGATCCATGCCGCGACTTCCGTGCGGTGCGACGGTGGAGAACTTTCAGTCGCAATCGCTGCATCTGGAAAGAAAAGTTGACCTCAATTGCTCTGGACCGATGCATTCTTCGGTCACAGTCCTGGCATGGATCCTAGGGTCTGCACCGCGTCGCTTCGCTCCTTGCTCCGCCCTAGGATGACGAATTCGGGGAGGCTTAAGGCACGAATTGCGCAACCTCACCCAATCCCGCCCGTAACCAGATAGGCGCCGGCGCTGCGCCCATCCTCCAGCCACACCACCGCTGTGACGATCGAACCGTAGGAGCCACGCCAGACGCTGTGGAAGCGCTGATGCTCGGCGGCCGGAATGAGCGCGTGCCCGCTGAAGCGCGCACCGCTTCGCTGCAGCGCGACGGCCTCTCCGTTGACATGTACCTTGAGGCAGGCCGTCCCAGACACCTCATTTGGCAGGTCGAGCGTGATGACGATCTCGTCCTGATCGCCGAAAGGCCGCGTCTCGGCGGCAAGCGTGATGGCGAACGCTGACGCCTTGCTGTCGTCGGCTCGGGCGGGGCGGCCTGAAAACACATCGGCGGCAAGTTCTGGCGTGCGCGGCGGGCGGGTGCGGCGCTGCGTGGAGCGTTCGAAATCGCCGGCCATGCGCAGCAGCCTTTCGTCGTCATAGGCCTTGCCGGCGAAAGTCAGGCCGACCGGCATACCGATATCGGCCATCGTACCCATCGGCACGGTGACGGTGGGGATGCCGAAATGGCGCCAGACCAGATTGCCGTTGGCGACCCAGGTGCCATTGCGCCAGGCAAAGGCGGCGGACGCCTCGTCGATGTCTGCATCGGCCGGCCCGACATCGGCAGCGGCGGGCAGCACCACGGCGTCGATGCCTTGCGCGTCCAGCCAGTCCTCGAAATCGATCCGCCTTGTCGCTTCCAGTCCCTTCAGTCCCTCTTCCAGCGTTGGAATGTCCACGAGGGGCGTGACGCCGGACCGTGCCCGCTCGACATATACCCTCAGGTCGAAGCCGCCTTCGTATCGGTCGGACAGCGTGCCGGGCGGTTGCGGGAAGATCTTTGGGCCATCGACCGAGACGAGATCGGGAAGCGCCGGATCGGCATTGGCGCGCAAAAAGTCGTCCCAGCCCCAGATGCAGAGGTCCCAGAGCTCGCGCTCGGCGAACTCTGGGGGCACCAGCCCGCGCTCGACCATGCTGCGCGCGCCGGGGCGGTCGCGTTCATAGTTGGAGACGACGGGAAAATCGACCTCGATCACCTCGGCGCCAAGCCGCCTCAGATCGGCCGCCGCCTGCTCCCACAGGGCAAGTACCGAGGCGCGGGTTTCGATCGGCTTGTCGGCCTCGGTGTCGCGGCCGATATACATTCTGGGCACGCCAAGCCGCATGCCTTTCAACGACCCCGCCAGTGTGAGGTCGGTATAGCGCGGCGGCCGCACGTCGGAGCTTTTCGGCAGCTTGACCCAGGGCTGCGCGCGCCAGAAATCGCCGTGCGTCTCGGGGTCGTCGGCGACAATCACGTCGAGCAGTTCGAGCATGTCGGGGACGCTGCGCGTGTGCGGCGCGACGACATCCATGGTCGGGACCAGCGGCCAGTTGCCGCGCACCGAAATGACACCGCGCGACGGCGTATAGGCGACCAGCGCATTGTTGGTGGCCGGCGCGCGGCCGGACGACCAGGTTTCCTCGCCAAGCCCGAAGGCGCAGAAGCTGGCCGCTGTCGCTGTGCCGGAGCCATTGGATGAGCCCGATGCGAAGGCGGCGGTGAGATAGTCGCCATTGTACGGACTTTCGGCGCGGCCATAGACGCCGCGCTGCATGCCGCCATTGGCCATCGGCGGCATGTTGGTCAGCCCGATCAGCACCGCGCCGCCGGCCCGCAGCCGGGCGATGGTGAAGGCGTCCTCATTGGCAATGAGATGCTCGAAGGCCGGCGAGCCGGCGGCGACCGTCAGGCCTGATACCTTGTAGCTGTCCTTGGCGGTGTAGGGGATGCCGTCGAGTGGCCCGAGCACGGTGCCGTTGCGGCGGCGCTGGTCGGAGGCGGCAGCCTCCTCGAACATGCCAGGGTTGAGCAACGGGACGGCATTGAGGCTGATGCCGTGCCGGTCGAAATGCGCGATGCGCCTGAGATACGCCCCGACCAGTTCGACGCTGGTGACGGTGCCGTCATCGAGCGCGCGGCGCAATTGGTCGATCGTCGCTTCGACGAGATGAAAGCCGGCATCGGTCATCACGGGTCCCACATTTCCACGCACCATGGATGAGCGAGGCAGCTGGCTTCGGCAAGAGCCTATCGCGGTCATCTCCGGAACTTTTGTCCGGCTGGCGGTTTTGGATGTATGGTGTGATTCCGGAAATGGCCAGGAGGGTATTGGCGATGACCACGAAATGCGTTGCGATCCTAGCTCTCGCTGTCGCCATGGGCTCAAGCGTTTGCGCCCCGGCTTTCGCTGGCGACCGGTATCACGACCGCCGGGTCCACTCCGAACGCTACGTTCCCGCCGAAGGCGATCTCATCGACATCCTGTTCGGCGGCCCGCGCTACTACGATCAGCAGTTGGTCACGACAGCAGCCGGCGCGTGCTCCTATCATCGCGTCGGACCCGACGCGAATGCGTTGAACAAGATCAACGATCATCACTGTGGGAAGTAGGCGGCAGGCAGCGCCTCAGCGCCCGCCACTCTCCTTCATCCGCTCGATGATCTCGGCCATCAGCGCCAGGTCGCGGCGGGAATCGGCGAGGTCGGTCAGCGGCTTTGTGCCTTGGGTGATGTGGCGGTGGAAAGTCTCGAGTTCTTTCGAGAAAGCATCGCCGTAGAGAGGCCCGAGGGTTTTCGTCACCGGGCCGAACGGGCCGGCATCGGTGACCTCCAGCCGCGTCGGCAGGCTGCGGATGTAGGGCGTGTCGTAGATGATGCGCACCCGCCTGTTGTTCGAGCGCACCTCGATCATGGCGTCGAACAAGCCGAGATCGTCGACCACCGCGTCGTAGAGACAGGCGAAATGGCCGTAGTCGAAGGTGACTGATGTGTTGGCGCCGCCGTTGGTGCGGTGCGCGGCCAGCACGCGCGTCGGCTCGCCGATCAGCCCACGCATCGCCGAAATGTGGTGCGAGGAAAGTGCCGTCAGCCCGCGATAGGCGCGCACCAGATCGGCCGGCGCGTCGGCGCCCACCACCTCGCGGATCAGCGCGTCGCGTTCGCTTGCGCCACGCGCCAGCAGGGCAGGGTCGATGTCCTGGGGGTAAAGGACGTTCTGGCTCTTCTTGAGGAAATGCCGGCCCTCCGAGATCAGGTCGAAGATGCGGACATGGGTGATGTCGGCGAAGGCGGGCAGCTCGTCCCTGGCGGCCAGATAGGCGGGCGCATAGCGGCGCATATAGCCGACGAACAGGGTCTTGTCGTAGCCCGGCATCAGCGCCAGCAGATCGTCGATTTCGCGCACCGTGAGGCAAGCGGGCTTTTCCAGCAGGATATGTTTGTTGGCAGCAATCGCCGCCCGCACGAAGCGGCTGTGGGTATCGTCGGATGACAGCACGAACACAGCGTCGATGTCGGGCGAATTAATCAGCGCCTCGGCCGTGTCGAAGGCCTTTGCCGTCGCAAATTCGGAGGTGACGAGTGACATCAGGCTGGGCGACACGTCGTACACGCCCGCGATCACCCAGCGGTCGCGCTGATCGCCCAGCACAGGCAGATGGATCGACTGCGCGACCTCTCCAAGACCTATCAGTCCGACACGAATTGGTGCCACAGGCGAACTCCCTTTGATTTCAAGTCTGATGCTGCAGGACTATGCCGCGCCGGTTACCAGCGCGACGAGCTCATTTCCGGACGTTTCGGAAGCGCGCACGGTCGCCGCCATCTTTCCCGCCCGCATCACCCAGATCTGGTCGGACAGGCGGCGGACCTGATCGAAATTGTGGCTGACCAGGATGACGCTGACGGATTGCTCGCGCAGGCGCCGGATCAGCGCCTCGACATTGGCCGTCTCCTGCACGCCGAGCGCCGCCGTCGGTTCGTCCATCACCACCAGCTTGGCGCCGGAGCCGACAGCGCGGCAGATCGAGATCGCCTGCCGCTGGCCGCCCGACAGACGCCGCACACGCTGGTTGATCGACGGCACGTTGATCGACAGCCGCGACAGCATTAAGCGGGCCTCGCGCTTCATCGCCTTGCGGTCGAGGAAAGCGAACGGGCCGATGCGGCGCACGATCTCGCGGTTGAGGAACAGGTTCTGCGCGACCGTCAGTTCGTCGATCAGCGCCAGGTTCTGGTGCACGGTCTCGATGCCGGCCTTGCGTGCCTCGTCGGGATTGGCGAAGGGCCGCGCCCGTCCGTCGAAGAACAAATTGCCGGTGTCCGGCTGATGCACGCCGACCAGGCTGCGGATCAGCGTCGACTTGCCGGCGCCATTGTCGCCGATGACGGCGGTGACCTCGCCGCGACGGGCCTGGAAGGCGACGTCGGTGAAGGCGCGGATGCCGCCGAAATGCTTGCTCAGCCCTTCGCAGGCGATGATCGCGTCCGCGGCGGGGATGTGATCGGGAGCCCTCATTTCTGATACCGCATGATCAGCGCCGCCAGCACCACGATGGCCCCCACGGCAAGCGGTTGATAAAAGGCCGACACGTTGAGCAAAGTCAGGCCGTTGACCAGCGCGGTGAGCATCAAGGCGCCGATCGCCGGCCCAAGGATGCTGGCGCGGCCGCCGAACAGGCTGACGCCGCCCAGCACCACCGCCGCCACCGAATTCAAGAGCAGGCTGGTGTTGATCTGCGGTTCGGCCGAGCCGATGCGGGCGACCAGAAGAATGGCCGCGATGCCGGCGCAGAAGCCCGAGACTGTATAGGCGGCGATCTTGACCCGGTTGGTGCGGATGCCGAGCGCGCCGGCACTTTCGGCTTGGCCACCGGTCGCCAGCAAATGCACGCCGAAGCGCGTGTGGTAGAGCGCGATATGGGCGACGATGACGGCTGCGATCGCCACCCAGACTGGATAGCCGAACGGTCCGAACGAGCCCGAGGCGAGCCTGAGCAGGAAGGTCGAGCCGACCATGGTCGGTTCGCCGCCCGACAGGATGAGCCCAAGCCCGGTGATGCCCGACAGCGTGCCGAGCGTCACCACGAAGTCGGGGATCTTGCCTGCCGTAATGATCAGCCCGTTGAGGAAGCCGACGGCGCTGGTGGCGAGAACCGCGAGCATGCAGGCGATGAAGATGCCGTAGTCGGCGGCATTGACGAGGCCGAGGATGATGGCGCCGAGCATGACGGCGGCCGCCAGCGACAGGTCGATGCCCGAGGTGGCGATGACGAAGGTCTGGCCGATCGACAGCACGACCAGGATCGCAGCCGCCAGCAACAGCGCCTGCAGATTGGCGACGCTGAGAAAGACCGGCTGGGCGATGCCGAAGACGATGACGAGGCCGACCAGGCCGACGACGGATGCCCAGTCGGCCCAGAAGGAGGGATCGAGGAGGAGAGCCGCCAGGGAGGGACGGCTCTCCTCCGCACCCGCCGAATGGGCGGCGGGCGCGTTGTCTGCAGGTGTGCTCACTTCAGCATCTCGCGGAAGGGATCGGGATAGTCGCCGCCCGGACGCGGAAAATTCTTCAGCGAGGCTTCGGCATTGTCCTTGTTGATCAACAGCACCGGTGCTGGCACGTTGGCCGGCAGTTCCTTGCCCTTGGCGGCCACTGCACAGGCCTCGAGGCCCATGGCGCCGACGACATAGGGATATTGGGCGACGGTGGCGGTGAGTTCGCCTGATGCGATCGACTTCAGCGCGTCGACGATGCCGTCGAGGCCGATCACCTTGACGTCCTTGCCCGAGGTCCGCACGGCGCGCTCGACGCCGAGTGCCATGATGTCGTTGGCGGCGAAGAAGCCGGCGAGGTCCGGATGGGCAGCGAGGATATCGGTTGCGGCGGTCAGCGCCTTTTCGCGATCCCAGTCGGCGCTGACCATCACCACGATGTCGAGTTTACCTTCCACCGCCTGCTTGAAGCCCTTGATGCGGGCGTTGGAGCCGACATCGCCGACGATGCCGGCGACCAGCGCGACCTTGGAGCCCTTCGGCACCAGCTTCAGCATCTCTTCGCCGGCCAGCGCGCCGGCGGCGACATTGTCGGTGCCGATATAGGTCGAGACGGCAAAGCCGGCGGCCTTGGCCTGCTCGGGGTCGATGGTCGAGTCGATGTTGACGATCGGCTTCTTCTTCTGGGCGACCGGCACCAGCGCCTGGACGAGATTGGAGACGCTGATCGGGTTGACCAGGTAGCAATCGAAATCCTGCATGGCCATGGCGGTCAGGCGGTCGGCCTGGCCGGTGGCGTCACCCATGTTGGCGGCGGCCTGGACGCTGACATTCACGCCGTTTGCCTTGGCCTGCTCCTCGATGCCCTTCTGCATGGTCTGGAAGAACGGATTGTCGAGGCCTTTGACGATGGCCGCGACTTTCGCCGCATCCTCGGCATGGGCAGGCGCTGCGACGATGGCTGCAAGCATGCCTGCGCCAAGCAGGTTCGTGCCAAGCTTCAGGCAATTGAACATACGCATGGTTTTTCCTCCTCCTGATTGTTTTATGGGCTGCATCAATGTCGCTGGCCGGCGACTGCAATGTCCGACGGGGCGCGAGCCCGGCGCCCGGCGCGATGGTCTCGCCAACAGAATGCTGCCCGCTTGGGATGTGCGGACTGCAGCCCAGGTTCGGGCACTTTCGACGTCAGGCATTGCTCCTCCCAGAGCGCCGGTCGATGCCATGCCGGCGTTTGCGCATGTTTTATAAAAAATTGACACGCGTCAAGATTTAAAATGTGCGTAGCGATTTTTGACTGTGCGCCCTGCGGGCATGACTGTGCTGCCGGCATGCGCTACAACCAAGGCGCGAAAAAAAGTGCCGGCCTCAGGGAACCGGTTGGGGATGTCCGCGTTGGTCGCTACTTTTGTGCAGAGGGAGGTTTCGGGTGGGGCGTTTCGAAATCGTGGAAGAGCCAACGGGTACGTTTTCGATTTTCGACACAATCACGGAATTGCCGGCAACGGTCGAAGGGGGCGTGTGCATTGGGCTTTATCGGCACGAAGTGCCGCTGGCGCTGCTTGCAGCGGTTGAAACGGTCCAGCCCGGCCCTTTTTCGCTGCTGCCCTCATTGTCGGTGTTGAACGACTGGCGGGCCCATCGAGACGGTCTGCTGGCATGAGCAAAGGTGCCTGATGTCGCATCGAAAATCATACCGTATGGGAAATCACGCCCTGTTGTCGAAAGCGGCGGTGAGGCATGGAAAGCAAGGGGAGGTTGCAGTGCGTCGGGAGGTGAAGCGATGTCTGATCAGGACGACCTGATCCGAGCTGCCATCGGTCGGCTGCTCGCCGAGAAGACAGGCGCTGCCGTCATATCGATGAGAGAGAGCATCACCGAGCTTCTGGCGCTGACCGGTGCCGCGCTGGACGAAAGACTGCAAGACCTGCTGCTGGAAATGGCCGAAGTCCGCGGCATGATGGTCGCTCTCGACTTCTGAGCAATATCGGCTGGGGTCGATGGGCATCAGTCCGCTACGCCGGCAACGCCTTCGCCGGCAGTTCAACACTACTGCGCCGGCTTCAATGCTGAACCAAGCACCCGGGGTTAAAGATCGAGCAAAACCGTTCCTTGCGGGCGGCTGCAACATGCCAGGACATAGCCGGCCGACTTCTCTTCAGGGGCCAGACCGCCGAGATCCTCCATGGCGACTTCGCCGGACAACTTGGCGATGCGGCATGTGCCGCAAACTCCCTGCTGGCAGGCGGTTGGGACGTAGACGCCACATTGGCGTGCCGCCTCCAGCAGCGTCTCTCCGGGCAAGCAGTTATGCACGATCCCGGAGCGGACGAAACGGACCGAAGATGGTATTGTCGAGGCCGGTTCCAACTGAGGGCTGCTGACGCCGCCGAAGCTCTCCTGGTGGTACCGCGACGGAGCCACGCCAATCGCATCCAGGCAGGCACGTGCGGCTTTCATGTACGCTTCAGGGCCACAGGCAAAGATAGTGCGGTTGTGGAGATCGGGAACGAGGGTCAGCAGCATCTGGCTGTCTATTCTGCCAGTCGGCCCCCTCCAGGTGGGATCTTCCTGGCTACAAACGCACGTTACTTTTACGTTGGGCAAGCGAGAGGCAAGTGCGTCCAATTCCCCTCGAAAGATTATGTCACCAGGCGTTCTGGCACTATGAACGAATGAGATATCCTGGTCGGCCGCGCGGTCGGTAAGCGCACGCAGCATGGACATCACCGGCGTTATCCCGCTGCCGCCCGAAAGGAAGAGCGGCTTTTCATATGGCAGGTCATCGAGATTGAATGAGCCGAGCGGCCCTTCGATCTCGATCTCGTCGCCCGCCCCCAAATTGTCGTGGAGCCAATTCGAAACCAGGCCGCCCGGTGTTCGCTTCACCGTGATCTGCAGGTCGAGCGGTCGCGTCGGTGGTGACGAAACAGAGTAGGAGCGCGTCACCGCGGCACCCTCGATCTTAAGGTGCACGAGCACATACTGGCCCGCGCTGAAGCAGAACATCCGATCCGTCGGGGATGTGAAAACGAAGGTTTTCACATCGGGCGTTTCCTCGATTACACGACGGCAGAGTACAAGCTGCGATGTGGTTTGTGCCCATTGCCGATGACGCCTCATCGGGAGGAGGTCGGGGGCCCCAAAGGAAACGTGTGCGTTCATCATTCATCTCGGTTTGAAGTCGAGCCAAGATGCCAGTTCCAGGCCCCCCGCAACAGAAGCATCCCTCCCAAGTTATGATCGATTATTTCGATTACATATCCAGTGACATCACGGCAACGTGAAGGGCGCGGATTCCCTTGCGGATGATCGGTTCGTGTTTGCGGCGCGCCAGGATGGCCGTGTGTACCGGCTGATGCAGCGTCGGAGCGCCTTCGACGATGAACGATGGGCGTTCGAGGGCGAACCGGCGCGCATCGTCACTTCTCATATAGCAGGTGCCGCCCGTGCGCCGTAGCATCATTTCCGCCAAGGTTTCCGATCCCATGGAAAGGCGACAGATCGCCAACTCGCCGAGCAATTCGGCATGGGCCTTCTCCAGCAGGACCGTATAGCCCGGACGAATGTAGGTTTCGGGATCGACCTCCGAGAGGGTTCTGGCCACCGTGGAAACCATCACATATTCCTCAACCATCAAATGCTCATAGGAGATTTCGGGTAGGTATCGCGGAGCGTAAAGCACTGCGATGTCGAGATTTCCCATGCTTAGGTCGCTGACCATCTGGTTTGAATAATCCGACTCGACATGGATCGACGATTTGGGAAGAGCCTGACACAGCGTCTCGACCCAACCCGGCAAAACCGAGCGGGTCATCCCGACCTGCGCGGCGACGCGCAAGGTGCCTTCGAAACGATTGAACGCCCGGACATCGTGGCGAGCCTGCGACCATGTGGACAGCAAGGATCTTGCATAAGCTTCGAACCGGCGCCCTGCGGCGGTCGGCTCCGCCCCGGCGCGTCCGCGCTGGAACAGTTCGGACCCGATTGCGCTCTCGAGGTTCTTGATGCGGGTGCTGATCGTCGACTGGGTCAACCCTAGCCGATCCGCGGTGCGATTGAAGTTTCTCGATTCGATAATGTCGAGAAAGGTCTCGATGTGATCAAGTTGCATGAAATATCCAATCGAAAAACTCGATCATATTCCACGTATCATAAGCTTGATCAAACAATACTCAAGGCGGAAGCTGCAGCAGATCAGCGGCCGGCAGCGCCGCGGGACGAGACACGGATACGGAGCGGAAGAAGTGTTCATAGTCGACTGCGACTGTCATAATTACTGGTCAAGCGCCACCGTGTTGGAGCCCTATCTCTCCGGCTTGTGGAAAGACATGTTCATCGAGGGCGAGAAAACAGGTCCCGTTGGCGCCTTTCCGCATGGTCATCGGCCCTGGTTCCACCCGCAGGATTTTTCCCGCAAGGACATCCGTCCGAAAACAGAAGCCGACAATTATCTCATCATGAAGGAGAAGCACCTCGACAAATACAAAGTCGACGTGGCGATCCTGACCGGCGATGAGCCTATCGAGGCGTCGACCCTGGCTAACCCTTATTATGCCAGCGCTCTGGTCAGCGCTTACAACGATTATCAGATCGATCAGTGGTTGCCGAAAGACGATCGTTTCATGGGCTCGATCATCATCGCGCCACAGGATCCGAAGCTCGCTGCCGCCGAGATACGCCGTCTTGGCAGTCATCCGCGCATGGTCCAGGTTCTCGCTTCCCAGGGTTCCGTCAAGCCGTATGGCGACCCGTTTTACCATCCGATCTACGAAGCCTGCGCGGAAGTGGGGTTGCCATTCGCCATTCATCTGGGCGGGCATGGCGGCGTGAATTCAACTGCCATTGCTCCTGCCCCGACGACATTCTTCTGGGAAACGCATGCCATTCTGCACATGTCGGCGATGTCGCACGTGGCAAGCATGATCGCCCATGGCGTCTTCGAGAAATGGCCGGACCTCTACTTCGTGATCATCGAGTGCGGCGTCGCCTGGGTTCCGTCGGTCCTTTGGCGCCTGGACGCCGATTACAAAGCGCTGCGCAAGGAGACGCCATGGCTGAAGATGCTGCCGTCTGAATATTGCCGGCGCAACATCCGCTTTTCCACGCAGCCGCTGGAGCAGCCTGCAAACATCCAACATCTCTGGTCCACGCTCGAAGCGATGGACGGCGAAAACACGCTGATGTTTGCATCGGACTATCCGCACTGGGATTACGACGATGCCAACACGCTGCAAATCCCTCCTGCCTGGAAGGGCAAGATCATGGGACTGAATGCGCTGGAAGTCTACAAACGCATCCCCCGCGCGCAAGCCGCGAATGCCGCCTGAGGAAGCATATGATGCCCGAGAAGACATATATCTGCCGCGTCGACGAGATCGAAACAGGGTCTCCGTTCATCGCCAAGATCCGCAGCCTTTCGGTCGGGATTTTCCGCATCGGAGATTCATTCCACGCGCTGCTGAATGTCTGTCCGCACCGCGGCGCTCCGCTTTGCGAGGGGCCGCAATGCGGCACAACCGCGCCCGTTGAACAGGCGCAATTCATCTATCATCGCGAAAACGAGATCGTTCGATGCGCCTGGCACGGCTGGGAGTTCGACATCAAGTCAGGCGCGGCCTTGGTCGATCCGTCCGTTCGCGCGCGCACATTCCCAGTCACCGTTGAAGCCGGCGGCATCTATGTGACGGCCTGACAGGCGCAGATCGATTGGGATTGGAAATTCGAAGGAAAGGTGGTCGTCGCCAACCAGCAGATCTGTTCGCAGGTGCTTGACAAGAAATAACGCGGAGAACTCCGCAATGGGAGAGTCAAATGTCAGAATCTGAATACAAGCTTGGTATCGCGCAAAGCCTGATCGGGGGCGGCAAGGTTTCCCGCCGCGACTTCATTCATCTTGGGCTGGCCGCGGGCCTGACCGTTGCCGCCGCCGACCGGCTGTTCGTGAGCACGGCGCGGGCCGAACCGATGCAGGGCGGCTTCGCCAAGCTCGGCATGGCTCACGGCGCGACGACGGATTCGATCGATCCGGCCGGCTACCCCGACACGTTCACACAAACCGCATTTTCGGGCTCGCTGTCCAACAGCCTCACTGAGGTCGACGCCAAAGGCAATGTCCAACCGGACCTCGCCGAGAGCTTTGAAACTTCGGATGGGGCCAAAACCTGGGCCTTCAAGCTGCGCAAAGGCGCAACCTTCCACAACGGCAAGAACGTGGCGGCGGATGACGTCGTGACCTCCTTGCAATATCACATGGGCAAGGACACCAAATCGGCGGCGAAATCGCTGTTGGACTCCGTCGCCGACGTCAAGGCGGACGGCCCGGAAACGGTGGTCTTCACGCTCAAGGACGGCAACGCCGATTTCCCTTACATCATGAGTGACTACCATCTGGTCATCATGCCGGCCAAGGACGGCAAGGCGGATTGGGCTTCAGGCGTTCGCACCGGTGCTTTCGTCCTCGAGAATTTCCAGCCCGGTGTTTCGGCCAAACTCAAGCGCAATCCAAACTACTTCAAGAATGGCAAGCCCTACCTCGACGAGGTGGAGTTCATCGCCATCACGGATCTTGCCGCCCGCATGGCGGCGCTGTCCACGGGGGAGGTGGACTATATCGGCCGCGCCGACCTGAAGACCCTCGGCATGTTGAAACGCAATCCCAAGGTGGAAATCGTCGAAGTCACTGGGTACGGGCACTATACCTTGCCGATGAATGTCACGATGGCGCCGTTTGATAATCCGGACGTGCGAATGGCATTGAAATGGGCAATTAATCGCCAAGAAATCGTCGACAAGATCTTTCATGGCCACGCCACTGTGGCCAACGACAACCCGATCGCGCCGGCCATCAAATTCGCCAAGGATCCGCAACCGCAACACAGCTTCGATCCGGAAAAGGCCAAGCACTACCTGAAAAAGGCCGGGATGGAGAACCTGAAGGTGGACCTCTCGGTGGCCGATGCCGCTTTTGCGGGGGCGGTGGACGCGGCTTCGCTCATTCGCGAAACGGCAGCCCAATGCGGCATCGACGTCAATGTCGTGCGTGAGGCCGAGGACGCTTATTGGGACAATGTCTGGCTGAAGAAACCCTGGTGCGCTTCCTATTGGAGCGGTCGGGCCACGGCCGACTGGATGTTCACGCAAGCCTTCGCCGCCGACTCCAGTTGGAATGAGTCTTTCTGGAAAAATCCCCACTTCAACGAATTGCTTGTCCAGGCGCGCGCCGAGACGGACGAGGCCAAGCGAGCGGCGATGTATGCCGAGATGCAGCAGTTAACCCACGATGACGGCGGCAGCATCGTGCTGGTCTTCAACAATTTCGTAAGCGCGCAATCCAAAAAGCTCGCACACGGTGATGTGGCGCCCAACTGGGAGAACGATGGACTGAAAATGGCCGAACGCTGGTGGATCGCCACGGCATGAGATGGCGGGCCGGAGCCGCGATGGTTTTGAGGGTCCGGCCGGCTTACTCCGAGTGCAGGGCTGCCGCCCAAAGGGAAACGCCACGCACATGAACCCCGTCGCAAGAACGGTCCTGCAGCGCCTTGGCCTCGGCCTGGTCACTTTGTTCATCGTGTCCATCATCATCTTCTCTGCGATCGCGATGCTTCCAGGCGACTTCGCCAAGGCCACGCTAGGGCAATCGGCGACGCCCGAAACGGTCGCCGCGTTCCAGCGGGAAATCGGCATCGATCGTCCGCCTGTCGAGCGCTACTTCGTTTGGGTCGCCCAGATGCTCCATGGCGATTTCGGCTCTTCGTTTGCGAGCCGCACCGGATATCGGCGTACCGTGGCCGAGATCATCGCACCACGCCTCTACAACACGATGTTCCTTGCAGCGGTGACTGCGCTGATAGCTGTTCCTCTGGCCTTGGGGCTTGGCATTCTGGCTGCGCTGTACCGCAACGGCTGGTTCGACCGGCTGGTGAATGTCGCGACGCTGACAACCATTTCATTCCCGGAATTTTTCGTCGCCTATATGCTCGCCTACCTGGTGATCTCGCGCGACACGTTCATCGGATCCGATTTCGCTCAAACGCTGCCTCATTGGCTCACTGTCTCGCTGAACTGGGCGCTCAATGCGGTTCCCAAATTTCCGACATTGTCGAATGTGAACGATCAGACGCCATTTTGGGAGCATCTCTGGAAAGTGGCCCTGCCGGCAATTACCCTTACGCTCGTAATCGTGGCCCACATGATGCGCATGACCCGAGCGGCCATCATCAACATGCTGGCAAGCCCCTACATCGATATGGCGCGCCTCAAGGGAATGTCCCCAATGGTGATCGTGCTGAGGCATGCCCTGCCCAATGCCTGGGCTCCGATCGTCACTGTGGTGGCGTTCAACCTGGCGTATCTCATCGTCGGAGTGGTCGTGGTCGAGGTCGTGTTCGTCTACCCCGGCATCGGCCAGCTGATGGTTGACGCGGTGAAATCCAGGGATGTTCCGGTTGTCCAGGCCTGCGCCCTGATTTTCGCCGCGACTTACATCCTTCTCAACTTGCTAGCCGACGTTATTTCCATCGCCACCAATCCCAGGCTCTTGCACCCGCGATGACCAGATCCGAATCTGTCGCGGCGGTTCGGAGGCTGAGGCGCTCGCGTGCGACCCGGGCGAAAACTGCGCTGAAGAAGGCACCGTTCAGCGCATGGTTCGGCATCGTCGTGATCCTCGGCTACGTTTTTGTTGCGGTCTTCGCGCACTGGATAGCCCCATATGGCGAGACGCAGGTTTTCAGCGAAGCCTTCGCGCCGTGGAGCCAGGAGTTCAAACTGGGAACCGATCAGCTCGGCCGCGACATGCTTACCCGCTTGATCTACGGTGCGCGCAACACCATCGCTATCGCGGTCGCGACCACGTTGCTGTCCTTCGCGGTCGGCGTCTCGCTCGGCCTTCTTGCCGCATTGTACAGGGGGTGGCTCGACCAGATCTTGTCGCGTGCGGTGGACGTGCTGATGTCGATCCCGAGTCTGATCTTCGCGCTGGTGCTGCTGACGATCTTCGGCTCGTCGATCACCAGCCTGATTGTCATCATTGCGCTTCTGGATTCCACCCGGGTCTTTCGGCTTTCTCGCGCCGTCGGGCTTAACGTGGCGGTGATGGAATATGTCGAGGTGGCACGATTACGCGGCGAGGGACCGAAATGGATCATCGCCAAGGAAATCCTTCCCAATGTCATGCCGCCACTGGTCGCCGAGTTCGGCTTGCGATTCTGCTTCGTGTTCCTGACAGTTGCGGCGCTGTCGTTTCTCGGCGTCGGTATTCAGCCGCCGACGGCCGATTGGGGATCAATGGTGCGCGAGAACGCGACCCTGATCACCTATGGCGATGTCACCCCGCTACTTCCGGCCGGCGCGATTGCTCTCCTTACCGTGTCCGTGAATTTCGTGGTGGATTGGTTCCTGCAAGCAACAAGCGGGTTGCGGGATGAAAAGTAGCGGTCCAGGCCCACGCGAAAAAGGAAAGGATCTGCTTCAAATCCGCAATCTGCATGTGGAGGGGTTCTCGGATGAGCGGTGGCATCCCATTGTCCACGGGGTCGATCTGACGCTGAAGCGGGGCCAGGTTCTTGGGCTGATCGGAGAGTCAGGCGCCGGCAAGTCCACCATTGGCCTTGCCGCAATGGGTTATGCCAAGCCGGGCTGCCGGATCACGCAAGGCTCGGTCCTGTTCGACGGGATTGATCTTCTGGCAGTCAATGAAAAAGGGCGCCGTCGCCTCAGGGGCTCCCGCATTGCCTATGTCGCGCAAAGCGCGGCTGCCTCTTTCAATCCGGCACATCGGCTCTTGGAACAAACCGTCGAAACCGCAGTGGCACATGGAATTGCCGGCCGGGAAGAGGCGAACCGGAGCGCCGTCGATCTTTATCGACGCCTTCAACTCCCAGAACCGGAGACCATAGGCTTTCGCTATCCTCATCAGGTCTCCGGCGGGCAGTTGCAACGGGCAATGACAGCGATGGCAATGGCTTGTCGTCCGGACCTTATAATATTCGACGAGCCAACAACGGCGCTCGACGTAACCACGCAGGTTGAAGTTCTAGCTTCCATTCGCAACATCGTGGAGGAATTCAGCACCGCTGCAATCTACGTGACGCATGACCTGGCGGTGGTGGCGCAAATGGCGGATCGCATCATAGTTCTGCGCCACGGACGAACCGTGGAGGAGGCTGACACGCGCCAGATGCTGGCCTCGCCCAGCCAGGAATATACAAAAACGCTCTGGGCCGTACGCAAGCTCGCCAAGCCCGAAGTTCCAGCCGATGACTATCTGCTGACTATAGACAACGTTACCGCGGCCTATGCAGGAAAGGTCAAGGTGCTCCAGGATGTCTCCATCAAGGTTCCGCGCGGAAGAACCGTGGCTGTGGTTGGCGAATCCGGTTCGGGGAAATCGACGCTCGCTCGAGTCGTCACCGGCCTTTTGCCGCCAATTTCAGGTTCGATTTCTTTTGCCGGCCAGCTTCTTTCCTCGAGCCTGAAGACGCGGCCGAAGGAGGTCCTGCGCCGCATACAGATGATTTATCAAATGCCCGACAACGCCCTGAATCCGCGCCAAACGGTCGAAGAGGTCATAGCTCGGCCGCTCGAATTCTACCTAGGCCTTAAGGGCGCGCGGAGGGATCGCCGGATCGGCGAACTTATGCACATGGTCGAGATGAGCGAAGATTTTCTGGAACGCCTGCCTGGCGAGCTGTCGGGTGGCCAAAAACAGCGCGTCTGCATTGCCCGCGCGTTGGCTGCCGATCCGGAGCTTATCATCTGCGACGAGATCACGTCCGCGCTCGACCAGATCGTCCAAGAGGAAATTCTCAAGCTTCTCATACGTCTCCAACGTGAACTCGGAATGAGCTACATCTTCATTACCCATGACATTGCTACCGTGCGCGCGATAGCCGACGAAATCGTCGTCATGCACCGCGGCAAAGTCGTCGAGCAAGGATTGAAGAGCGAAGTTCTCACGCCACCGCACGCGGCCTATACCGAACGGCTATTGTCCTCTGTTCCGGAAATGAATCCGGACTGGCTGACAAGGCTGCTGGCCAGCCGGAAGATCTGACGGATCGGCTATCCGTCAACGCCCGGCATATTCCTCACGATCAGCTTCCTTCGCGATCACCCGATGTCAGCCATATGGCCGGCAACGCCGTTACGATCTTTCCTGGAGCGCTAACGCTGCTCGATCAGCGTCTTTGCCGCATTTTTCCCCACCGCGAGGATGCGATCGGACAATTCCGTTCCGCCCACGGCGCGGGCCATTTGCAGCGTGCCGAGGAGCGTTGCGAAGACAGCCAGCGCCACGCCCTCCGGATCCTTGGCCTGCGGTAGCGCTTGCGCCAAGTGGCGCACCAAGGCCAGCAGGTGGTCTGTATAGGCTTCACGCGTTTCAGGCGGCTGACGGGCGAGCTCCGGCAGCAGCGCAGCTGACGCGCAGCCCTTTCCGGGATTGTCCCGGTGCTCGGCCGACAGATACGTGTCGATGGCCATCTCCACGCCCGAAGCCAATGCTTCCGCCAGTTGCTGCGCCTGAAGCTCCATCGCCGCCGCCACGCTTTCGCGGACAAGCTGCGCCTTGGATTGAAAGTGTGGATAGAAGGCGCCGTTCGTCAGCCCGGCGTCGCTCATGATGGTCGCCAGTCCGGACGCAGCTATGCCGTCGCCGCGAAAGCGTTCCGCTGCGACCTCCATGATCCGTCCGCGCGAGGTGTCCTTCCGGCCCTTTTCGTAGCGCATGGCTGCTATTCCTTTCTGCTATTGCATTATGAGCGTAATCTGATATTACGACTGTAATTCAACGGGCGCAAAAAAGCTAGCCCTCATGATTTTGGAGCACGAAATGAATGCGAATTCCGGAAAAACCGCTGTTGTGACGGGAGCCTCTTCGGGCATTGGCCGCGCCAGTGCCGAGGCTCTGGCAAGGGCGGGGTTCACGGTTTTCGGAACCAGCCGGCGCAAGGCCGACGACGGCCCGGACGGGGTGACCATGCTGGTTTGCGACGTGACCGACGGTGAGGCCGTTGCCGCACTCGTTTCGACGGTGCTCTCGCAGACCGGCCGGATCGACCTCTTGGTCAACAATGCCGGCGTCGGCCAGCTTGGAGGCGCCGAGGAATTCTCGATTGCACAGGTACAGGCCCTGTTCGACGTCAATCTGTTCGGCGTCATCCGCGTGACCAATGCGGTGCTGCCGTCGATGCGGCGGCGTGGCGAAGGGCGCATTGTCAATATCGGCTCTGTGCTGGGACTGGTGCCGGCGCCGTATTCAGCGCATTATTCGGCAGTCAAGCACGCGCTCGAGGGCTATTCGGAATCGCTCGACCATGAGGTTCGTGCCTTCAATATCCGCGTCTCGGTCATCGAGCCGGCATTCGTTCGTACTGTCTTCGACCAGAACGGGATCCAGCCGGATTCGCCTTTGCAGGAATACGATCAGGCTCGAGCTACGCTGGAAGCGCTGCTTCGCGATGTGATGCCTGTCGCCGATCGGCCCGAAGTGGTGGCGCAGGTGGTCGTCAAAGCAGCGACCGATGCCCGTCCGCTACGGCGCTACACCGCCGGCAAGGCAGCGCGCCAAGTCAGCCTGCTGCGCCGCTTTGCCCCTGCGGGGATATTCGACAAGAGCCTGCGCAAACAGTTCCGCCTGCCGGTCTGAACGACAGCGAGCAGAGGATTTCACGCACATGCGGCTAGCCAAAAATACTCTCAGAAAGTCACTGCCATGAAGGCATTCGTCGTCGACAAGTATAGCAAGAAAGGCACGCTGCGGCTGGCCGAAATGCCGGAGCCGAAACTCGGGGACAGCGATGTCCTGGTCGAGGTCCACGCCGCGGCGGTGAACCTGCTCGATTCCAAGGTCAAAACCGGAGAGTTCAAGCTGATCCTACCCTATCGCCGGCCGTTCATCCTGGGTCACGACGTGGCCGGGAGGGTTGTCCGCGTGGGATCGACAGTCCGCAAGTTCAAACTCGGCGACGACGTCTATGCGAGGCCGCGCGATGGCCGGATCGGGACATTCGCCGAGTTCATAGCCATGGATGAGGCCGATGTAGCCCTGAAGCCCGGGAACCTCAGCATGGAAGAGGCGGCCTCGATCCCGCTGGTCGGCCTGACCGCCTGGCAGGCGCTCATCGAAAGGGCCAACCTGAAGAGGGGACAGAAGGTCTTCATTCAAGCCGGATCCGGCGGCGTGGGGACATTCGCCATCCAACTGGCAAAGCATCTCGGCGCGACCGTTGCGACCACCGCCAGCGCGGCGAGTGCCGGTCTGGTCAAGGGGCTCGGCGCCGATGTCGTCGTCGACTACAAGAAAGACGATTTCGAAAAAGTGCTGTCGGGCTACGACGTCGTCTTGAACAGCCAGGACACAAAGACACTTGAAAAGTCACTGAATGTGCTGAAACCGGGAGGCAAGCTCATCTCCATCTCCGGCCCACCGGATCCCGACTTCGCCAGGGAAAAGGGACTGAACATGGTGCTGAAGCTGGTGCTTCGCCTGCTGAGCCGCGGTATTCGAGCGAGAGCCAAGCGCCGTGGCGTGACGTTCTCGTTTCTCTTCATGTGGGCGCAGGGCGAGCAATTGAGCAAGATCGCATCGCTCATCGAAGCTGGTGCGATCCGCCCGGTTGTCGACCGGGTCTTTCCCTTCGAAGCCGCCAACGAGGCGCTGGCCTATGTCGAAACAGGACGCGCCAAGGGCAAGGTCGTCATCAAGGTCAGATAGCAACTCAGCTGCGATCGAGGTCAGCCGCGCCGGGCTGCATCGATCGCCGCGACGTCGATCTTCGTCATCTCCATCATCGCATCAAAGGCGCGTTTGGCTTCCTCGCCGCCGGCCGCCATGGCCTCGGTCAACGTGCGCGGCGTGATTTGCCAGGACACGCCCCATTTGTCCTTGCACCAGCCGCACGCGCTCTCCTGGCCGCCATTGCCGACGATGGCATTCCAGTAGCGGTCGGTTTCCTGCTGATCGTCGGTGGCGATCTGGAACGAGAAGGCCTCGCTCTGCTTGAATGTGGAGCCGCCGTTCAATCCGATGCAGGGAATGCCGGCAACGGTAAATTCGACCGTCAACACGTCGCCTTTCTTGCCGGACGGAAAGTCGCTCGGCGCACGGTGAACGGCGCCCACCCTGGTGTCGGGAAAGGTCTCCGCGTAGAAGCGAGCCGCAGCCTCGGCGTCCTTGTCGAACCAGAGGCAAATCGTGTTCTTTGGCATCGTTGGCATTGCGTGTTCCTTTCGGTGTTAGAGTTGGCGGAGGTCAGCCCAGCAAATTACGTGCCGTGCGCATGAAGATCCTTGACCCGATCGGGATCAGGTCGTCGGGAAAGTCATAGTCGGGATTGTGCAAGGCAGGGTGCCGCTCGCCTGCACCGAGGAAGAACATCGCCGACTTGGCACTATGGCCGAACAGGCCGAAATCTTCAGAGGCGCGCATCGGCAGGGCTTCTTCGCCGTGCGCGACGCCCTCTTCATCGAGCGCGCGCCGCAGATGCTCCACCGCGTCCGGCGCGTTGACGCTGGCGACGAAGATCTCGTGATAGTCCCAGCGGACGGAAAGGCGATGCTCGCCCGCGATCCTGGCGACCAGTGCTTCGGCAGCAGCGCACAGGTTTGCCATGCGCTCGTCACGCCGGGTGCGCAGCGTTGCCCACACCTCGGCGTGAGCCGGCGCGATGCCGAACACGGCTTCGCCCATCGCGGCATGGGTGACCGTCAGCATGGAGAAGTCGTTATCGGCGAAGGTCCCGCGCCCGAGCGCCGGCAGCGCCGGCATCAGCTCACTGATCGCCAGCATCGGCGAGATGCCGGTCTCCGGCATGGACGAATGGGCGGTCTTGCCTTCCAGCACGATGCGCATGCCGCGTGATGCACAGTTGACCACGCCGGCTTTGAGCCGCACCTCGCCGAACGGCACGCCGGGCAGGTTGTGCAATGAGAAAGCGAAATCCGGCACGATCTCGCCGAAGCGCGGATCGGCGACGACGCCGGCCGCGCCATTGCCGGTTTCCTCCGCCGGCTGGAACATCAGCACGACGCGGCCGCTTGCAGGCCTCTCGCGCCCCAACTGACGGCCAAGGGATGCCAGGATCGCGGTGTGTCCGTCATGGCCGCACATATGCGACTTGCCCGGTACGCGCGACGAATGCGGCACGCCTGAAAGTTCTTCGATAGGCAAGGCATCGAGTTCCGAACGGAACAGCACCGTCGGCCCCGCTTTGCCGCTGTCATATATGGCCGCGACGCCGTGCCCGCCGAGCTGTGTCAGCACCTTGTCCGGCCCCGTATCGGCGAGGAAGGCGACGACCTCTTTTGCGGTCTTCTCCTCTTCATTCGAGATTTCCGGTTGCTGATGCAGCTTGCGCCGCCATTCGGTTAGTTCGACAATGTCTCGATTGGTCAAAGTCATGCTTTTTCAGCCTCCGCTGCACTCTTCATTTCGTTGACACGTCCAGTCACAGGGGGTGTCAAACGCAATGATGAATTGCTAGCGATAAAGGGCAGTTCCCGCCACAGTCCAAGTTTCGGGCTTCGGCAGGCCAGAAACGACCGTTCTCCCAGCCACTCTCAGCCTATTGATTGATCTCGGGCTCGACGAGCTTTGCCAGATTTCTGAGCGACTCCTGCCAGCCGAGATAGCAGGCCTCGACCGGAATGACGTCCGGAATGCCCGCCTGGGTGATGTCGATTTCAGTGCCGACCGACACTTTTTTCAAGACCACGGTCACTCGTATCTCGCCGGGCAGGTTGGGATCGTCGAACCTGTCGGTGTAAAGCAGGCGCTCGCCCGGAACGAGTTCGAGATACTCGCCGCCGAAGGAGTGGCTGTCGCCGGTGGTGAAATTGCGGAACGACATCTTGAACGTGCCTCCGACCTTTGCCTCGAAATTATGGACCGTGCAGGTGAAGCCGTTTGGCGGAAGCCACTTGGCCAGCGCGTCCGCTTCAACGAAGGCGCGATAGACCTTTTCCGGGCTGGTCGTCAGAACGCGGTGCAAACGTACGGTGCCGGGCATTGCTGGATCCTTTCATGAATGCCTGTTCGATACCCCAAGGACGGACGAAGGCTAGCCAGTCCGACATTGGTTTGCGAATTTTTTGGGTTTGCGAATTTTTTGAGGGCGCACGGCCTGCGTCACCCACAGGCATGCCGTTCGACCCCGCGCCTGTCGGGCGAGGCGGCGGACGAACTGCACCGGCTCTGGAGCTGGCGTTCACCTGCTAAATCGGGTTCCTGAGCCATCTTGTTGTTCAGGCGCGGTTTTACCGATTGACGCGAACGGCCGCGCGTCGCGGCCAATGCTTCGAACGGGCTAAATAGGGCAGCGCGTCTTTGCCGTCCAAGTGCCGATCATTAGAATTTGCCTCTGATCAGAGTTGATTTCCTATCAGGCCGTTAATGCGGCCATGCTTTTAATAAGCATTTGCTAATAAATCCTCCGAACCTGAGGCAAGCAATGACCAAGAATCTCGGCAATGCACGTCATACGCCAGCGAAGGACCAGCAGGTCTCCCTTCTTGGCAAAGCCGCGCCGGCACTTTTTCCGCTGGTCGTGGCGGCACTGGGCTACATGATTGGCAAGCAGTTCTTCGGCATCTAGCCGCGAAGACAGGGTCTTCCGTTCCCCAAACGTCCCGGCGGATGTCAACGCCGCGGGGCGCCGTTGACATTGCAGCGGCGTGTCGCCGGACATCAACGTCAAACATGGACGTCGCCAAAGGACAGTTCGCCGTCGTCATCGGCCGTGAAAAAGACGATGGCAAGCAACCCGACATAGAATGCGGCCACAACAACCACGATCGCCACACCGGGAACGGGGCCAAGGGCGGCGCTGTCTAGGGCCTCGCGAAGCGAGCCGGCAAAGCCGGCCCTGACACCCACGGTTTGAAGGCTGGGTGTGGATATCTTGAGCACCCAGGCCAGCAACAGGATCAGAAACAGATAGATGTAATTTCGCCGCAGCCGACGGGCTAGCGCGACGCGCTGCGACAGCAGGAATTTCGGCGCGCGCAGGCCTTCGCCGACGATGAGCACCCAGTCCGAGGCGAAGTCGGGCTGTGGGGAAAAGATCTGGGCGAAATAGTGGCGTTCGAACTGGCGTACGCGCGCCCGATAGAAATCGAAGAACCGATAGCGGCGCGCCTCGATCCACAGCAGCAGCAGGATCAGCAGCATGGCGAACAGCAGCACGCCGTGATGCGCACTGGCCGTCGACAGCGATACCGAAAGCAGCGCCGCCACCACCGTGATTGCCCAGTTGGTTGTCCTGTCCAGCCGGTCGCGCCATCCTGCCATGCGAGCGATCTCGGCGCGGTGGAAATGGGACAGCGTGTTGACGCGCTCCGCCGATGAAAGGACGGGGCCAGCGGGCTTTGCCGACGCGTCGTTCATGGCATCCTCCGGCAAGGAACAGAACAGTTTGCCGGCAACATCGTTCCAAGACGCGTCACGCAAGAGCGGCATCGGCCACTCGTGATCTATCTCGGCTGCACGGCCCTTGAGAATCCTTCAGCCTTCGGCAACATGGCGGTAGGGCTGGGAGCGCGAAGATGAGCAAGGCTATTTCCACCGCATCATCGAGGGTCCCGCGCAAGGCGCCGATGGCTCTGACCGAGGATCTCATCGCGCGCACCATGCGTGCTGTCGAGGATGCCGGGCCGACGCCGGGCATGGTTCACATGACCGATGCCGACTATGCGCGCATCCGCGACGAGGTGCTGGCCGGCGCTCCGGCCGGGCCGCTGAAACTATTTGCCTATGGCTCGCTGTTGTGGAAGCCCGCCGGCGAGGTGAGGGGCGGAGAACGCGCGGTGGCCAGCGGCTGGCATCGTTCGTTCTGCTTCACGGTGCAGCGTTTTCGCGGCACGGTCGAGCAGCCCGGCCTGATGATGGCGCTCGATCGCGGCGGCCAGTGCCAGGGCATGGTGTTCGAGATCGCGGAGCCGCTGGCGGCTAACCTCGAAGCGCTGCTGCGCCGCGAAATGACCATCCTGCCCGCCGTCAACGTGCCGCGCTGGCTGCAGGTCAGGACCGAAGGCGGCCCATGTCGCGCGCTTGGCTTCGTCGTCGATCCCGCCAATCCGCGTTATGCCGGCAAGCTCGACAAGCAGGCGATCGCGGCGACGCTGGTGACAGCCGCCGGTCATTGGGGCTCGGGCGCGCAATATCTTTTCGAGACGATCCGCCACCTCGAAGCCTGCGGCATCCGCGACCGCAATCTGTGGCGGTTGCAGGAATTGGTGGCCGTGGAGATCGGGCTGACCATCGCCCAGAAGTGATCCGCCCAGAAGTGATCCGCTCAGACGCGGCACGCTTCAGTCGTGTTTGGCCCCGGATGTTTGCAGGCCACAGCACTTTTTGAAGCAAATCTCTGATTTCGAAAGTCTCCGCAGTGAGGGTTTAATGAATTGAAAACAGTTCTGGCCCAACGATGACCTGAACACCGGCGCAGGACACGGTGCGCGTGGGCAAATCATGAAATCCTCGACCGGAGAGCATTACCCAGCGCTGGATCATGTTCGTGGCCTGGCGGCCTTTCTTGTCTTTTCCTGGCATTTCCTTCATGCGTCTCCTGAAGGCCCGGTGCCTTATGACTTCGTGCCGGCTCTTCCCCTCTTCAGCGTTCTGGATGAAGGGCATACTGGCGTTTCCCTGTTCATGGCGCTTTCCGGGTACCTGTTCGCCAAGCTGCTCGATGGAAAGCAGATCAACTATCTGCCCTTCTTTGCCAACAGGGCCCTCAGGCTGCTTCCGCTTCTGCTGGTCGTGATATGTATCGAGGCTTGCCGCAGGTACCTGGCCGGACAGTCCCTCGACGGGTATTTCACGGGCGTCGGATTGGGGTTTCTTTTTCCCACCCTCCCGAATGGCGGCTGGTCGGTAACGATCGAAGCGCACTTCTACCTGTTGCTGCCGTTCTTGCTGATGGCATCCAGGCGGTTTGTGTTCGCGCCCTTGCTATTCATCGCGGCAGCCATTGTGCTGAGGTCCGTCCTGTATGTGCAGATCGGCGAAGTGCAGTCGGCGGCGTCCGTAACCATCATAGGCCATGCGGATCAGTTCCTGGCCGGCATTCTTGCCTTCCACCTGCGTGCCCACGCGAAGAACCAACACTGGCTGGCGCTGGCCGTTCTCATGGCTTTTTCGGGGTTCTTCTGGTGGTTCGATGCAGCCGGCGGATTTTACCAACTGGGCCGCTATCCGTCGCCTCATTGGATATGGATCATCCTGCCGACCCTGGAGGCGGCAGCCTATTCATTCGGCATCGCCTACTACGACACGAGCTTTTCGAAAAAGCGAACAAGCCCGCCGTTCAGGATACTGGAGAAGGCGGGGGCCTACAGCTATTCGATCTATCTTCTGCACCTGTTCTTCGTCATGCAATTGGCGGCGTTCATAGACACGAATGTCATGAGCATCAGCAATTTCTACGTCGCATGCCTCTGGTCCGCATTGTGCTTCGTGGCGACGATCCCGATCGGCTATCTCAGCTACACCTGCGTCGAGGCGCCATTCCTGCGCCTGCGTCTGCGCTATATGGACCGAAAGCCCGAAACTGCGGCATCGACCGCGGCTGAGCTTGGATCGGTCATCGCCCATAGACCGACCTCGTTCAGCCGTCCCTGAGCCACACCAGCATTTCGCCGGGCTCGCGGTTGTCCCAGGCGAAATAGGGAATGGCGGTCAGGCGCGTCTCGGCGGTGGTCGGCGGCTCGGGCCTGTAGAGCCCGTCCTGCCAGCCGTCGGGGACATCGGCAAGTGCCGCGGTCGACAGCGTCACCACGCCGCCGAGAAGTTCCGGCCGCTGCTGCGCTTCGATGGTGGCCGTCCGCGGCAGCGTCAGGCGATGCGGCTGGCTGTCATTGTCTGATGCCTCGACGCAATAGATCAGCGGGCCGCGTGACAGCGCGACGCGGCCGGCATCCTGGCGCACCTGCGGGTTGGCATAGAGCCGCTCGATCGGCATTTCGAGATCGAGCCGGACATCATCGCCCTTCGTCCATGTTCGCTTGATCGCGGCGTAGCCGTCGCTGGTGATCTCAGCCGGCTTGATGGCCTCGCCGTTCACCTTCAACTGGGCACTGGCGCTCCAGGCGGGAATGCGCAGGTGCAAGGTAAATTCGACCGGCGCCTGCGGCTCGAGCGTGATCTCGACGGCGCCGTCCCAGGGATAGCGGCTTGCCTGCGTCAAGCTCACCGGTGTGCCTGATATGTCGAAGCGAGCTGTCGAGTCGCCATAGAGGTGGATGGCCAACGCATCGTCGGCCAGGCTGTAGAAATAGCTGCCGATCGAGGCGACCATGCGCCCGATATTGGGTGGGCAGCACGGGCAGCGGTGCCATTTCCACCTGTTGTGCTTGCCCCGGCTTTCCAATGGATTCTCGTAGAAAAACAGCGAGCCGTCGAGCGACAGGCCCGAGATCGAACCGTTGTAGAGGGCGCGTTCCATCATGTCGGCGTAGCGCGCGTTCGGCCCCATGCCGAGCATGCGGCTGGCCCAGAACACCAGGCCCACCGCTGCACAGGTCTCGGCATAGGCGCTCTCGTTGGGCAGGTCGTAGTCGCTGGTGAACCCCTCATTGTGCGCCGATGGTCCCAGTCCGCCGGTGATATAGAGGCTCTTGGTGGTGAGATCGTCCCACAGAAGGTCGAGTGCCGACCGCAGCGTGTCGTCGCCATATTCAGTGGCGATGTCGGCCATGCCCGAATAGAGGTACATCGCTCTGACCGCATGGCCGACGACCTTGTGCTGTTCGCGCACCGGGATGTGCGACTGGCTGTATTCATAGGTCTTGAAATGATAGGCCTTCGGGTCGGCGCCGCGGGCGCGGGCCTCCTCGTCGAAATAATGTGGCTGCTGCCCGCGCTGGTCGATGAAGTATTTGGCCAGCTCCATGTATTTCCGCTCGCCGGTCACCCGCGCCAGCTTGACCAGTGCCAGCTCGATCTCCTCATGACCGCAATAGCCCTTCTTCTTGCCGGGCTCGGGGCCGAGCACCGACGCGATATGGTCGGCATAGCGGCACATGATATCGAGCAGCTTGCGTTTTCCCGTCGCCTGGTAGTAGGCGACCGCGCCCTCGATCAGGTGGCCGGCGCAATAGAGTTCGTGGCAGTCGCGCAGATTGGTCCAGCGCTTGCCGGGCTGGATGCGCTGATACCAGCTCGAGAGATAGCCGTCCTCCTGCTGCAGCTTGCCATACATGTCGATGACGGCATCGATCTTCTTCTCCAGTTCGGGGTTTTTGCGCCGGTAAAGCGAATAGGCCGCGGTCTCGATCGTCTTGCCGAGATCGGAATCCCAGAACATCTGCGTGGTCACCGTCGATCCGGTGAATTCTGCGCCCTGGCGATCGGCTTCGTCGGGAGAGGGCGAGTGAAAGGGGATGATTATGCCGGGCGAGGGGCGGCCCGGATCGATCTGCTCCAGCATGCGGGCCTCGACGCAGCGCTCGTAGAGGATGTCGGCGGTGCGTGTGGCGACAGCGTCGGCGCGGTCGCCCCAGAAGCCGTGCACGTCGACCTGCGGCACCGGCAGCGGGCGGAAGGCGAGCTTCGGTTTTCCGGTTTTTGCGGATGGCGATGCGGTCATGAAACTTACTCCATTCGGTCTGTCTATTTGACGGCCCCGGCCATCAGGCCGCGGATGTAGAAGCGCTGCAGCGCCAGGAACAGGATCAGGCACGGCACCATCATCACGGTGACGCCAGCCTGCACCGCGCCCCAGTCGATGGCGCCGAAGCGGCCCGACTGCAGTGCGGTCATCATCACCGGCAGCGTGAACTTGGATTGGTCGGTCATCAGCACGAGGGCGGCGAGGAATTCGTTCCAGGCGCCGAGGAAGGCAAACAGGGCGATGGTGACGACGCCCGGCCAGACCAGCGGCAGCATCACCTTCAAAAGCATTGTGAGATTGCTGGCACCGTCCATGCGGGCGGCCTCCTCGATTTCGCGCGGCACGGCGTCGAAGGCGTTGCGCATCATGAAGATCGAGAACGGCAGTTGCAGCGTCACATAGACGCCGACCAGGCCGGTCAGGGTGTTGTGCAGGCCAAGCTTGGTCAGCACCAGGAAGATCGGCGTCAGGATCGACTGGAACGGGATCATGATCGTCGACAGGATGAGGATAAAGAACAGGTCCTTGAACGGAAACCGAAAGCGCGAAAAGCCGTAGCCGGCCAGCACGCTGACGGCGACCGAGAGCACGACGGTCATCACCGAGACATAGATGCTGTTTTGCGCCGAAGCCCACAGCCCGTCACCGAAGCTGTTGAGCGTGGCATAGTTCTCCAGCGAGAACCCCGACGTCGGCCAGGGCGGCAGCGGCGGCAGGCGTGCTTCGGCCGCCGGCTTGAACGCCGACAGCACCGCCCAAACAATCGGCGCGGCAAACAGCACCGAGGCGATGATGCCGGTCGAATGCTCTGCGACGCGGCTCAGGAGCCGGCGGCTACGGGAGGCGGCCTGCGCCATCAGTCGAGACCCTCCGGCTTGCGCAACAACCATAGCTGGACGAGGCTGAGCGCCACCAGGATAACCAGCAGCACCATGGAAAGTGCCGCGCCATAGCCGAGCTTGAACGACACGAAGGACTGGTTGAAGATCCAGTAGACCGCCGTCAGCGTCTGGTTGCGCGGGCCGCCGCGCAGGATGATGTAGAATTGGTCGAAGGCGAGGATCGAGCCGGCGACCGACAGGATCAGCGCCAGCGCCAGCGTGCGACGCATCAGCGGCAAGGTGATCGCCCTGAACCTGGCGAAAGGCCCGGCACCGTCGATGACGGCCGCCTCCTGCAGGTCCTGCGGGATCGATTGCAGGCCGGCCATCAGGATGATCATGGTGAAGCCGGCGACCTTCCAGACGACCATGGCGATGATCGACCAGAAGGCCGGCTGAAAGGTGGCCAGAAGGTTGAACTTCCTGTCGATCAGTCCGAGGTCGTAAGCGGCCGGGCTGAACAGGCCGGAATCGACATTCAGCAACCACGACCAGAGCAGGCTGGCCGAGGCGAAACCGACAACCGCCGGCATGAAGAACATGGTGCGGTAGAGATTGGTCAGCGGCCGCGGCCGTTCGACGAACAGCGCCAGCGGAAAGGCCACCACGAAGATCGCGATGGTGACGATCACCGTGTAGAAGGCGGTGAAGCGCAGCGCGTTCCAGAACCTGGTGTCGCGCAGGATGGCGACGTAATTGCCGAGGCCGATATAGCTGTGCTCGCCCATCAGCGGCCAATTGTGTAGCGACATCCACGCCGTCATGCCGAGCGGGATCAGGAAAAAGACGATGACCAGCGCGACAGCCGGCGCGACATAGAGCAGGCCGATCCATTGTTGGCGGCTGGCGACCCTGCGGGCGCTGGGCGGGGCGGGGCTTGCTGCGGTTGTGATAGAGCTCATGCCGTGCCTGTTCTTCCGTCGGATACAGTTGGCCGCCCCACCTCCCCCTTGTGGGGAGGTCGGACCGAAGGTCCGGGTGGGGGGTACTGGCGCTGACCCCCACCCCGCTGCTTTGCAGCGACCCTCCCCACAAGGGGGAGGGTAAAGAACGCGCCGGCCACCCGCCCAGGGAGACAGGCGGGCGGCCGGAAGGCGGCCGCTTATTTTTGCGGCGCCTGGTCGATGATCGACTGCATCGTCTCTTGTGCGTTGGCTATGGCGCCATCGACATCGTCGCCGAAGAAGACCTCGTTGATCATCTGCGTCCACGGCCCGTTGGCGGAGTTGATCAGGTCGTTGAACACCACCGAATAGGGTGTCTTGCCCTTGGCCATGGCCTCGGCGGCGATCTGGTAGCGCGGATCGAGATCCTTCAGCGCCTCCTTGGCGATGTCGCCGCGCACCGGCAGGCTGCCGTATTTGGCGAGGATGGTCTGGCCCTCGAGCGAATAGGCGAAATCGAGGAACTCCTTCACCACCGGCAGTTTCGTGGTGCCCTTGGTGACGACGAAATTGTCGCCGCCGGCAAAGGACGACCAGCCGCTGTCCTTGCCCGGCAGGAAGGTGACGCCGTAATCGATATCGGGATACTGGGTGTTGAGCGCGCCGATGGCGAAGGCGCCGGATGGCGAGATGCCGATATTGCCGGCGGCAAATGCCGCAAAGAAGTTGGCGCCGGTATCGGTCTGCGCGCCCGCCGGCACCAGATCCTTCTTGACCATCGAGCGGTAGAGATCGATGGCGCCGCGCAGCTGCGGGCTGTCCAGCGTCGCCTTCGAGCCGTCTTCGCTCAGGATGTCGCCGCCCGACGCCCAGATCAGGGGTGTGAAAGTGAAGATGTTGCAGCCGCCGCAATTGCCGGAGAAGTAGAAGCCCTTGATGTTGCCGCCGAGCGCGTTGACCTTCTCGGCATCGGCCGCGATCTCGGCCCAGTTGGCCGGACCTTTTTCGGGGTCGAGGCCGGCCTGCTTGAACAGCTTCTTGTTCCAGATCAGCACCGAGGCGTCGGCGGAGAACGGCAGCCCGTAAATGTGATCCTTGTAGGTTCCGGTCTTCACATGCGCCGGCGACAAGCTGGCAAAATAGGGCAGGGACTTTGCCCAGTCGGTGATGTCCTCCAATTGGCCGGCTGCGGCGAAGGACGGCGTGTAGATCAGGTCGAGCGACAGCGCGTCGGGCGCCGTGCCGCCGGCGGCCGCGGCACCGTATTTCGGGATGATCTCGGCATTGGGAATAATGTCGAGCTTGACCTGGTTGGTGTGCGCCTTGTTGTAGGCATCGACGATCCTCGGCATGAAATTCGAGCCGTCGGCGCGCACCCAGATGTTGGCCGTCTCGGCGGCGGCAGTGCCGAGACCGCCACCCAAAACAGCAGCGGCCAGGGTCAGTTTGGCAATCAGGTTCCTCATGTTCTCCTCCTCCAAGGTTGGCCGCGGGCCGCGGCTTGGCGCCGATTGCGCGGCGCTTCGTTTTCAGCCACCCGGCGGATGGCCGCATGACTGCCGCACCACCAGCCGGCACGGCAGTTTTCGAATGCCTGGCGCGGCGGGCTTGCCGCCGACCAGCGAAAGCAGGGTCAACCCGGCCTCGCGCCCGAGCGCGACCAGGTTCATGTCGACAGAGGTCAGCGGCGGGCGCGTCGCCTCGGCCACGATCTCCCAATTGTCGAAACCGATGACGCCGACATCCCTGGGGACGTCGAGCCCGCGTTCGCGCAGAGCATCGATGACGCCGCGCGCGATCTGGTCGTTGCCGCAGAAGACCGCGTCCGGCCTTTCGCTTTTGCCGTCAAACAGTTGCGCAACCGCCTGGTGACCCCAGGCTTCCGACCAGGAGCCGAGCAGCGGCTCGCTGACCGTCAGGCCGTTTTCGACGAGCACGTCGCGGTAAGCCTGGACGCGCGCGTGCACCACGGCAAAGCTCGCCGGCCCGGTGACGTGGGCGATGCGCTTGCGGCCCAGCCGGCAGAAATGCTCGACGGCCAGCCGGGCGCCGCCAACATCGTCCGAGACGAAAGCGACGGCGTCGGGATCTGGCTGCGTGAAAGCATAGATCACCGGGACGCGCAGATTGGAGAGGTCGACGGGGAGATGGCGATCGATGCGCTTGCCGGTGGCGATGATGCCGTCCACGCGCTTGTCGAGCATGGCGTCGACATGCATCTGGCCCAGCCGCGGATCCTCCTCGACATTGCACAGGAACACCGAGACGCCATTGTCGACCAGCGCGTCCGAAATGCCCGACATCAGCGGCAGCGAGAAGCGGCCATAGGTATCGTTGGTGAGCAGGCCGACGGTGAAGCTGCGGCGCCGGAGCAGGCTTTGCGCCAGGCTGTTGGGCCGGAAGCCAAGCCGCCGGGCGGTCTCGCGAATGCGTTCGCGCGTCTCGGCTGTCATCCGGCCCTGGCCGTTGAGCGCCTTGGATGCGGTGGCGACGCTGACTCCGGCCTGGGCGGCCACGTCACGCAAGGTGACTGGCTTGGAAAAGACCGGAACAGGCAGATCGTCCGATGGCATCGCGCCGAGATCCTTGGTTGGGAAAAGGTTTTCTCTTACCGAGCCGGATGAGGCCCGGCAGGTGGCCGAGCCCGACGACGATTGTTTGGGAAAACCTTTTCTCAGAAGAAGCTAAGCCAGATCGAATCGCTGTTCAAGGGGAAAAGTTGGTTGGCCTCCGCTCCTCTCCTCCAAAATGCAACGCGGGGTAAAAGCAGCCTCGGAAGCGCGTAGCTCTGGGGAAGAACGTCAGTCGCAGTGCTGGAGGCCCTCGGTCGAGACGGGGCGGGCTGCCGCTTGGGGCGTGAAGGATCGCAACTCTGCGCCGGAAGCGAGACCCGGCAAGGTTGGCTGGCGAACGCTCTGAAACTCGATCCGAAAATTCTGAACAATCCCTCGGGAGACGGCAAATCTCTGAAGCCTCGGTTCGATCCCGAGGCGAGGCCCCCAAAATTTGGCGTCCCAATCTGCCCCGGGCGCAGTCAGTTCCCACGAATAGATTGTGTGTTGCGAAGGCAGTACGGACTGGCCGTCAAAGCAATCCTGTCTTGAATTTGGCATGCAGGCGCTCGCGAAAAGAGTGCTATGGAAGGGGTGCGAGCGTAGTTGCTTCGCTTTTCCCTGACATTCGAGGCCTTTCGTGCGTGAACCGTCGCTGCTGCCCGTCTTTGGAAAACTTGGCCTCAAGGCCCCTGTCGCCTTGGCGGCGGCACCGGTCTCGTCGGCAGGTGTGCCGCACCTGCGGAAGCTTCTGGCCGTGCATGGCGGCATGGTGCTGAAACTGTCGGTCGTCGCCTGGACGGTGCTGATCCTGGGCGCCGTGTTTTTCACGATGCAAGGCTGACCGCCATGGCCAACCGCTACACGCTGCGCATGGAGCTTCCCCAGAGCTGGAGCATCATCGATGTCTTCACCGGCCAGCCTGCGGTTGTCCGGCAAAAGGTGATGGTCGGGATGGGGCCGCGCGAGGCCGAGGACATGGTCGTGCAGATGAATGTCCGCGACGTCAGACGCCGCGAAAGGGCCGAGCGCAAGACCTGATCGCGGTCAGCGCCAACTCGCCGCCATTTCAGCCGAAATCGGCCGCCGTCAGCACATACATGCTCTTGCGGGTGCGGTCATAGGCCTTCGACGCCACCTCGCGGATGGCGCTGCTCTCGGTGTCGAATGTCTGGAGATAACCGGCTTCATCGGCAGCTGTGCCCGGCCGCATCTTGGCCATGGCGTCGGCAGCGACGGAAAACGAGATCTGAAACATGCCGTCATGGCCAACGAAACGAATGCGCTGGCCCGCTTCGTCATAGCTGCGGCTGCGGTTGGGAAAGGTGAGGCTCATGTCTTGGCCTCCGTGGCTTTCTTGGTCACCCGCTTCTTCTTCGGCGTCGGATTGAGGGCCTCGGCGACACGATCGGCCTCTTCCTTGGCCAACCGAAGCTCCCTCAGCCTTGCCGTCTTGATCTCCCTGGCTCTTGCCTCGGACATATATTCGGCGGTCGCCTTGTTTTTCTCCGCTGTCTTCTTTTGCTTGTCGACAAAGCGGGCTTCAGCTTTTTCCATGATCGTCTGATTGCCTTCGGCCATCGAAGAAATCTCCCTTGTGCCTGAAATCGTGAAAGTGAACTTGTCCGATAAATAGGCACTCGATCGGCAAAATTCAATCTTTTGAATTATTTGACATTCTGCGGATATCACGAAACGGCCAGCCGAAATAATACTTTTGAATATTTAATGTGGTCCGCGAATAATTTTTGGCACTCCTATCTATCGAGTGCCAACGCGTCTATAGAGGAGGGGCGTGGCCGCCTGTGCCGGCCCCAGAAAGAAAGTTCCCATGAAATTTCGGCCACTCCACGACCGCGTCGTCATTCGTCGCGCCGAAGGCGATATCAAATCCAAGGGCGGGATCATCATCCCCGACACTGCCAAGGAAAAGCCGCAGGAGGGCGAAGTCATCGCCGTCGGCCCTGGCGCACGCGACGAAAACGGCGCGCTTGTTCCGCTCGACGTCAAAGCCGGCGACTTCATCCTGTTCGGCAAATGGTCGGGCACCGAGGTCAAGATCGACGGCGAGGACCTTCTGATCATGAAGGAAGCCGACATCATGGGCGTCATCGACAAGAGCGAGACCGGGATCATCGACAAGGGCGAGACGGCTGTAACCGACAAGACCGTGGCCGCCAAGAAAGCTGCCTGACCTCATTTTCTCCGAACGAACTGGATAAAAATCATGTCTGCCAAGGAAATCAAATTCTCCACCGATGCGCGCGACCGCATGCTGCGCGGCGTCGAGATCCTCACCAATGCGGTGAAGGTCACGCTCGGCCCCAAGGGCCGCAACGTCATCATCGACAAGGCCTATGGCGCGCCGCGCATCACCAAGGACGGCGTCACCGTCGCCAAGGAAATCGAGCTTGCCGACAAGTTCGAGAACATGGGCGCCCAGATGGTGCGCGAAGTGGCCTCGAAGACCAACGACCTCGCCGGTGACGGCACCACCACCGCCACGGTGCTGGCCGCCTCGATCCTGCGCGAAGGCGCCAAGCTGGTCGCCGCCGGCATGAACCCCATGGATTTGAAGCGCGGCATCGACCAGGCGGTTTCCGCCGTGGTCAAGGAAATCCAGGCGCGCGCCAAGAAGGTCAAGTCGTCGGCCGAGATCGCACAGGTCGGCACCATCGCCGCCAATGGCGATGCCAGCGTCGGCGAGATGATCGCCAAGGCGATGGACAAGGTCGGCAATGACGGCGTCATCACCGTCGAGGAAGCCAAGACCGCAGAGACCGAACTCGATGTCGTCGAAGGCATGCAGTTCGACCGCGGCTATCTCTCGCCCTATTTCGTCACCAATGCCGACAAGATGCGCGTCGAGCTGGAAGAGCCCTACATCCTCATCCACGAGAAGAAGCTTGGCAATCTGCAGGCGATGCTGCCGATCCTCGAAGCGGTGGTGCAGAGCGGCAGGCCGCTGCTGATCATCTCCGAGGACGTCGAGGGCGAGGCTCTGGCGACGCTGGTCGTCAACAAGCTGCGCGGCGGCCTCAAGGTCGCGGCCGTCAAGGCGCCGGGCTTCGGCGATCGCCGCAAGGCGATGCTGGAAGACATCGCCGTGCTGACATCAGGCCAGATGATCTCCGAGGACCTCGGCATCAAGCTTGAAAACGTCACCATCGAGATGCTCGGCCGCGCCAAGCGTGTGCTGATCGAGAAAGACACCACCACGATCATCGACGGTGCCGGCACCAAGGCGACGATCCAGGCGCGCGTCGCCCAGATCAAGGGCCAGATCGAGGAGACGACCTCCGACTACGACAAGGAGAAGCTGCAGGAGCGGCTGGCCAAGCTCGCCGGCGGCGTAGCCGTCATCCGCGTCGGCGGCGTCACCGAGTCGGAAGTCAAGGAAAAGAAGGACCGCATCGACGATGCGCTGAACGCCACCCGCGCGGCGGTCGAGGAAGGCATCGTGCCCGGCGGCGGCGTGGCTCTGCTGCGTGCCCGCTCGGTACTTGGCGGCCTGACCGGCGCCAATGCCGATGTCACGGCCGGCATCACGATCGTGCTGCGGGCGCTCGAAGCGCCGATCCGCCAGATCGCCGAGAATTCCGGCGTCGAGGGCTCGATCGTCGTCGGCAAGCTCACCGACAGCAAGGACCACAATCAGGGTTTTGACGCCCAGAACGAGGTCTATGTCGACATGATCAAGGCAGGCATCGTCGATCCGGCGAAAGTGGTGCGCACCGCACTGCAGGATGCCGGTTCGATCGCGGCCCTTCTGATCACCGCCGAAGCGATGATCACCGACGTTCCGCCGAAAGACGCTGCCCCGGCGGGCGGCGGTGGCGGTATGGGCGGCTACTAAAACCCGGGACTTGTCCGATCTGTTTGAGAGGTGAATGACGGCCCCGATCGGGGCCGTCATGATTCTCAAGATGATCGCAAAGTTTACGCATAGCTGCCTTGCCGTCCGGCTCAGCGCCGGGAGGCACCCCTGATCTTGCGGCTTTCGGAGGGGACGCAATCCACGCTAGACTGTGCAGGCGGCCGTCCTGGTTGCGGAGCTCGCCGGGACTTTGTGAAGCGATCGGACGAACCGCTATCCTCGATACGGAGACACGTTCATGTTTGCGGCCAAGGCCATCGATACCTCAGACAAGGCCGCGTTCTACCGCGACCTCGCCACTCAGCTTAAGGCGCTGCTCGACGGCGAGCGCGATTCGATCGCCAACGCCGCCAACACCGCAGCACTCATCTTCCAGATGGTGCCGGACCTCAACTGGGCCGGGTTCTATTTCCTGCAGTCGGACGAGGAAATGGTGCTCGGGCCGTTCCAGGGCAAGCCGGCCTGTGTGCGCATCGCCGTCGGCAAGGGCGTGTGCGGAACGGCGGTCGAACTCGGCACCTCGATGCTGATCAAGGACGTGCATGATTTTCCCGGCCACATCGCCTGCGATGCCGACTCGCGCTCGGAACTGGTGGTGCTGCTCGAGGACGATGAAGGCGTCTTCGGCGTGCTCGATCTCGACAGTCCGCTGCCCGGCCGCTTCGACAAGGCCGACCAGGCCGGCATCGAGACGCTGGCGGCGATCTATGCCGCGTCGAGTTCGTTCGAGGACTAGGCCCGGTTTAGACTAGGCGAATTTCACCAGCAGCAGGCTGAAGCAGCCGATGAACAGGAAGGCCGAGAAGGCGAGCGCCAAGGGGCGCAGGCCGCGTGAGCGCAACTGCGAGATGTCGGCCTGCAGGCCCATGGCGGCCAGCCCCATGGTCAGCATGATGGTGGTGGCGAGCGCCATTGCCGATTTCACCTCGGCCGGCACGGTGACGAGGCTGTTCAGCGCCACGATGGCGACGAAGGCGGCGACGAACCACGGCATGGGCGGCCGCGCCGCCACCTCACTGCTGCTCCTGCGGCGCGCCATCAGGCCGAGCGCGACGACCATCGGCGCCAGCATGGCGACGCGGGTCAGCTTGGCGACGGTGGCGATCTCGCCGGACTGGGTGCCGTTCTGGAAGCCGGCGCCGATGACTTGCGCCACTTCATGGATCGAGGCGCCGGCCCACAGGCCGAAAGCGTGCTGGTCGAGGCCGAGCATGGGCGCCATGAGCGGGAAGCCGAGCATGGCGACGGTGCCGAACAAGGTGATCGAGGCGACGGCGTAGGTGACGTCCTCGTCGCGCGCATCGGTGACGATGTTGGTGGCGACGATAGCCGAGGCGCCGCAGATCGAGGTGCCGGCGGCGATCAGCTGCGCCAGCTTGGCGTCGACGCCGATCAGCCGACCGAGCGTGATGGTGAAAACGAAGGTGGCACCAAGCGTGGCCGCGACAATGCCGACGCCGCCGGCGCCGATCGAGACGACTTGGCCGAGCGTCAGCTGGAAGCCGAGCAGCACGATGGCGAAGCGCAACAGGCGCCTTTGCGAGAATGCGATACCGGCTTTGGCGTGCACCGGTGTGCCCAGCACGTTGGAGTAGATCATGCCGGCAACGACGGCCAGGATCATCGGGCTGAACAAGGCGAAGCCGGAGACATTGCGGGCCGAGAAGGCGACCGCAGTGATCATCGTGACCAAGACGATGCCGGGGACGATGCCATTCCAGTTGAGGGATTTCCGTCCTGGTGTCAGATCGGCAGGAAAAGCGCTTTTCGGAATATCGTTCGCGAAGTGGGAAATGGAAGACAATGCAATGCTCCGGACGGGTGTGCCGGAGGAATGCCATTCCTCAAATAATCTTTCCAACGAATTATTTTCGTCATAATGATCGGTTTTTACGAACGATCGGTCGGGCATTGGCTGTGCGTCATCTTCTGGCCGACCTGGATTAAAGCTGCGCTTCGATCGCCGCCTTGTCGATCACCGACCAGACGTTCCTGATTGTGTCGTCGCGGAATTCATAGAAGACGTTCTCACTGAAGGAGATCTTCCGGCCGTTGATGGGCAGGCCGAAGAAGGTTCCCTTCGGCGTGCAGTTGAACTGGAGCCGGCTGGCTATGAACGGCGGTTCGGCGATTTGCAGTTGGATGTCGAAATAGAGGTCTGGGATCTCCCGAAAATCGCGCTCCAGCATTTCGCGGTACCCCGCCAGCCTGACGCGGTCGCCATTGTAGTGGACCTCGTCATGGACGAAGCGATGCAGATTTTGCCAATCCTGATTGTTGAGGCAGGCGATGTAGCCTCGATAGAGGTCGGTAACGGTCACGGCGATGGCTCCGGTGCTTGGTCTGGGTCGAGCAAAAAGATAGAACGACTGCGGGTGCAGTCCAGATGCGACATCGCCTGCCGGCGCGCCGCCTAGAACATGCCGCGGTCGTTGCTCCGCTGGTCGTCGTCCACCAGATGCGGCTGATAGATTCCCGTCCGCGCCGTCCGCCGCCAAGGCCGGGCCGGGTCCGCCGGATTTGTGTGGATATCGGCGACGGCGATGGAGGGTGTTCCATCGGCCGGGCATTGCGCCGCCCACCGGCCGCCGGGGGCAACGATTCCCGAAGGCGCGGTCAGGCTGTGTTGCGCGGGGAGGGAGAAACCGGCCCAGTAATTGTTGCTTGCCGCGTCCCTGCATCTCGACGGCGAAAGCCGGGCCGTCGGCGGCGGTGATTGTCGGATGCGTCCTCCAGAAAATCGATGCTGTCCGCGAACAGCGATGCCGATCCGATCCAGACGGCTACGGCAAACTCGATCCCGAAATAGGCCAGGTTCAGGATGGCAACCATCCGCACCCTTGTTCAGCGTTCCGGTCCTATTTTGTCCATCGATCAATTGCCGTTTATCGCAAGGCCCGCAGCGATTCATGACATGAGACATTACCGATCGAGCAGCCGCCTTGACAGCGCCACGCATCATGTTCCAGCTTGGCGCCATGTTCGTCCTCGCGCCCGCCAACACCAAGCGACGCCGCACCTGCACAGGGCGGAGCGGCAGACTGATTGCGCGACGACAAAGACCGGCAGGATAGATCCGGTTCGTTCGTTTCCAGCCCCGCCCGCGACACCGCCGGCGGGGTTTTTCATATCTGGAGCACTTTGATGACCAACAATTCTTCTATCCGGCTTCGGCCCGCCGAGCCCGCTGACGCCATCGCGATCCGGGATATCGTTCGTGCCGCCTATGTCAAATGGGTGCCGGTGATCGGCCGCGAGCCGCTGCCTATGCGCGCCGACTACGACAAGGCTGTTGCCGAGCATCCGTTCGATCTCGCCGTCGAGGATGGCGGCATTGTCGGGATGATCGAAACCATCCTGGCCGCAGATCACCTCTGGATCGAGAATGTCTGCGTGGCACCGGATGCGCAGGGGAGAGGGATTGGCCGGCTGTTGCTGGAGCTGGCCGAGCGCAAGGCAATCGAAGCAGGACGTGCCGAGCTTCGCCTGCTGACCAATGGCGCCTTCGAGGCGAATGTGTCGCTCTACAAGAGGCAGGGCTATGTCATCGATCGGGAAGAGCCGTTCATGGGCGGCATGACGGTCTATATGAGCAAGAGGCTCGCGGGATTACCGGCAATCTGACGAAGGAGTTCGATAATGGCTGCCAGGGTCAGGCTTAAGCAACTTCTAGGGCTTTACGCGGTTTCCCGGCTGGAGGCGGGCGAGATCATTCCCGGTTGGGCGGACGGGCCAGGCTTCGTCAGCATCACAAGGACTGACGACGAGCTTTCGATCGTTTGCTTGCAGGACCGCGTGCCGCATGCCGTCAAGCAGGATATCGACTGGGTGGCCTTCAAACTCGAGGGCCCGTTTGCCTTCGATGAAACCGGTATCGTGCTGTCGGTTATCAGGCCGTTGTCGGAAAACGGGTTGGGCATCTTCCTGGTGTCCACTTTCGATGGTGACCATCTGTTGGTGAAAGCGACGGATCAGGCCGCCGCGAGGCGGTTTCTGGTCGAGGCCGGGCATATCTTGCTGTAGTCCATCCTCACCACTACTCGCTGGCCCAACCGCTCTGGCTCAATCACTGCCGCACTGGCTCAACGACTTCGGGGGTTGCGTTTGACAGCGGCGTTTGTGCATCGTTATCTCCAGCCAGATATGACGGCCCGGCGCGGCCATGCGGCCAAGGAGAAAACCATGTCACACAATCTGCAATTCTATATCGATGGCGCGTGGGTCGATCCTGTTGTGCCCAACACATTGGACGTCATAGATCCCTCGAATGAGGACGCCTTTGCGCAGATTTCGCTAGGCTCCAAGGCCGATGTCGACAAGGCGGTGGCTGCCGCCAAGCGCGCCTTCAACAGCTTTGGTTTTACAGAGGTTGGTGAGCGGCTCGACCTGCTGAACCGCATCATCGCGGTCTACAAGAAGCGCAGTGGCGATCTTGCCGTCGCTGTGTCCCGCGAGATGGGTGCGCCGCGCCAGATGGCGTTGGACAGCCAGGTCGGCATCGGTCTTGCGCATCTGCAGAAGATGGCCGACGTGCTGAAGAGTTTCGAATTCCGCAACGTCAAGGGCAACCATCTGGTGGTCAAGGAGCCGATCGGCGTCGTCGGGCTGATCACGCCGTGGAACTGGCCGCTCAACCAGATCACCTGCAAGGTCGGTCCGGCGCTTGCTGCTGGCTGCACCATGGTGCTGAAGCCCTCCGAGATCGCGCCGCTCGACGCCATCATCTTCGCCGAAATCCTGGACGAGGCCGGCGTGCCGAAGGGCGTCTTCAACCTCGTCAATGGCGACGGTCCCGGCGTCGGCCAGGCGCTGTCCAGCCATCCCGACATCGACATGATGTCATTCACCGGCTCGACCCGCGCCGGCATCCTGGTGGCCAAGGCCGCCGCCGATACGGTCAAGCGCGTGCACCAGGAGCTTGGCGGCAAGTCGGCCAACATCCTGTTCGGGGATGTCGACCTCGCAAGCGCCGTCAGCAAGGGCGTCGCCGGCTGCTTCAGCAACAGCGGCCAGTCCTGCAATGCGCCGACGCGCATGTTCGTGCCGCGCGACCGCCATGAAGAGGCGGCCGGCTATGCCAAGGCCGCGGCGGAAAAGTTCACCGTCGGCCCCGCTGACGCCGCCGGCACCAAGCTTGGCCCGGTCGTCAGCCAGGTTCAGTTCGACAAGATCCAGGACCTGATCCAGGCCGGCATCGATGAAGGTGCGACGCTGGTGGCGGGCGGCCCAGGCCGGCCGGCCGAGCTTAACCGCGGCTACTATGTCAGGCCGACGGTGTTCGCCGACGTCACCCACGACATGCGCATCGCGCGCGAGGAGATCTTTGGGCCGGTGCTGGCGATCATGCCCTACGACAGCGTCGACGAGGTGGTCGAGACCGCCAACGACACCGTCTATGGCCTTGCCTCCTACATCCAGGCCAAGGACATGAAGAAGGCGCGCGAAGTCGCGGCGCGCATGCGCACCGGCAATGTCTACATCAACTATCCCCAATGGGACGCCGGCCTGCCGTTCGGCGGCTACAAGCAGTCGGGCAATGGCCGCGAGTATGCCGAATACGGGCTCGAGGATTTCCTCGAGATCAAGGGCATCGCAGGGTATGAGGCGGCAGAGTAGGCGGGGTACTGGCGGCGACTTTCAGGACTTGGGTTCCTCGCCCTCGCAAAGCGGGGGAGAGGTGGCCGCGAAGCGGTCGGAGAGGGGGCTGCGACGCTGGCAAGTTCCCTCTAAATCACCTAAGGCCGCGCCGCCCCCGCTCCGTCTCGGCTTCGCCGAGCCACCTCTCCCCCACTTCCGTGGGGGCGAGGAACCCAAGCCCTGCCTCGTCCCGCCATCCTCTTCCCATCAAGATGCGGTTGGACTTATCTTGCCAATTGGCAAATACATGCTATATGTCTGCCAATAGCGAGGCACAAAATGCAGCTTCAGTCCATCGTCACCACGCCGGCCACGGTCGGAGCCGCTATCTCGGATGAAGAAGCTGGCGCGCTGGCGCGCACCACGGTCAACCTGTTCAAGGCCTGGAATCTCACCGACCTGGAGGCCTGCATCCTGCTCGGCGGCATGTCGGCGCGGACCTGGGCGCGTTGGAAGACTGGGGCGAAGGAAGGCGGCGTCGGCAGGATCGACCGCGATCTTCGCACACGCATGGCGCACCTGATGGGCATCCACAAGGGCCTGCGCTATCTGTTCACGGAGCCGGCGCGCGGCTATGCTTGGATACGCAAGCCCAATGCCACCTTCGGCGGCCAGTCGGCCCTCGACCTGATGCTGCGCGGCGAAATTTCCGATCTATCGGCGATGCGCGAATGGCTCGATGCGGAGCGTGGTGCATGGTGAGTGGGCTTGCGGTCCGGCGCGGCGTCCATTGGCACCAGACCTTCCGCATCATCCGCTCCATCCATCCGCCCATCGACCTCTTCGAGGACATTGCCGACCCGCGCGACTGGGAGGCGCTTGCCGCCGTCGAGGCGAAGACAAACCCGCGCATAAGGTTCGAGATCGGCGATCTCGGCAAGGTGTCGGCCGCAAGGCGGGTTTCCGGCCCCGGCGCCAGCTTCGTGATGGCGCCCTTCGTGCACTGCTCGACGCTGAGGCCAGGCCGCTTCTCGGATGGCAGCTACGGCATCTACTATGCGGGCGACAGCGAGGACGTCGCGCTGGCCGAGACCATCCACCACCACCAGAAATTCATGCGTGCCACCAACGAGGGACCGGGCTGGACGGCTGACTTCCGCGTGCTGATCGGCAGCGTCGACCGCGACCTAGATGACGTCAACGCCGTGCCCGGCGTGCTCGACCCGGACGACTATTCCGCCTCGCAGGCGGAAGGGCGGGCGCTGCGGGCAGCAGGCAGCGACGGGCTGGTGTGGAACAGCGTGCGCATGCCGGGCGGCGGCTGCATCGGCATCTTCTGGCCCGATGTCATTACCATTCCAGTCCAGGGCCGCCACTACAGCTACCACTGGGACGGCGCCCGCGTGGACTTCGTGCGCCAGCACGATACGGGAAAGGTGCTGGCCGTCACCTGATGGTGGGCGGACCCTTTACAGATCGTGGGGGAGTCGGTATCACGAATCCATAAATCCAAGGATTCGGATATATGGATAAGAAGGGTACTTTGAACGCGCTGGCCGCACTTGGCCAGGAGACGCGGCTGGATGTCTTCCGGCTGCTCGTGCGTGCCGGTCCGGAAGGCATTCCGGCGGGCGAGATCGCAACGAGGCTGGACACGGTCCAGAACACCATGTCGGCGCATCTGAAGGTGCTCGCCCATGCCGGGCTGATCCGTCCCGAACGCGACGGAAGGACCGTGCGCTATGTCGCCGACATGACCGGCTTGCGCGACCTGCTGGCCTATCTGATGGAAGATTGCTGCAATGGCGCGCCGGAGCTCTGCCGTCCCGTCATCAATGCCGTGACCTGTGACTGCTGAGGGGCTTGTGACTGTCCGCCGCGCGCCGTTCGAACAAGGAAAGCCATCATGACCGATCACGCTCTGAACGCGGGCGAGGCGACGCGGCCCGGCATCGGCTTCGTAGAGAAGTATCTGACGGTGTGGGTGGCATTGTGCATCGTCGCGGGCATCGCACTTGGCCATCTGCTGCCAAGCGTGTTCGGCGCCATCGCGTCGGCCGAGATCGCCAGGGTCAACATTCCTGTCGCCGTGCTGATCTGGCTGATGATCGTGCCGATGCTCTTGCGCGTCGATTTCGCCTCGCTGGCCAGGGTCAGCACCTATTGGCGCGGCATCGGCGTGACGCTGTTCATCAACTGGGCGGTGAAGCCGTTTTCGATGGCGCTGCTGGGCTGGCTCTTTATCGGCTGGCTGTTCCGGCCGTGGCTGCCCGCCGTGCAGATCGATTCCTACATTGCCGGGCTGATCATCCTTGCTGCGGCGCCCTGCACGGCGATGGTTTTCGTCTGGTCGAACCTGACGCGCGGCGAGCCGAATTTCACACTTTCGCAAGTGGCGCTCAACGACTCGATCATGATCGTCGCTTTCGCGCCCATCGTCGGCCTGCTGCTCGGCCTGTCGACGATCACCGTGCCATGGGGCACGCTGATGCTGTCGGTCGCACTCTACATCGTCGCGCCGGTGATCGTCGCGCAGCTGGTTCGGGGCCGGCTGCTGGCAGCGAGGGGACAGGTCGGGCTCGATGCCCTGCTTGCCACGCTGCAGCCCTTGTCGCTGACTGCCTTGCTGGCGACGCTGATACTGCTGTTCGGCTTCCAGGGCGAGCAGATCATTGCGCAGCCGCTGGTGATCGTGCTGCTGGCAGTGCCGATCCTGATCCAGGTCTATTTCAACTCCGGTCTTGCCTATCTGCTCAACCGCCTCAGCGGCGAGCGGCACTGCGTGGCTGGACCATCGGCGCTGATCGGCGCGTCGAACTTCTTCGAGCTGGCGGTGGCCGCCGCGATCGCGCTGTTCGGGCTGAATTCGGGCGCGGCCCTTGCCACCGTGGTCGGGGTGCTCATCGAGGTTCCGGTCATGCTGTCGGTGGTGTGGATCGTGAACCGCAGCAAGGGCTGGTACGAGAAGGGTGGCGCCGTCCGGAATACCATGTCGACTGGGAAGGCCTCGAAATGACCATCACCATCTACCACAACCCCGATTGCGGCACGTCGCGCAACACGCTGGCCATCATCCGGCAGTCGGGCGAGGAGCCGGAGGTGATCGAATATCTGAAGACGCCGCCGTCGCGACAAAGGCTAGTCGAACTGATCGCCGCGATGGGCATCACACCGCGAGACCTGCTGCGCGAGAAGGGCACCCCCTATGCCGAACTCAGCCTTGCCGACCCGAAATGGTCCGACGAGCAGATCGTCGATTTCATGCTGGCACATCCGATCCTTATCAACCGGCCGATCGTGGACAGCCCGCTCGGCGTCGTCCTTGCACGGCCGTCGGAAAAGGTGCTGGACATCCTGCCCAACCCGGAGATCGGTGCGTTCACCAAGGAGGATGGCGAGGTGATCACAGGCGCCTCGGGCAAACGCGCCGGCTGATGTTATTTCCATATTTTTCGAAATTAAGTTGACGGCGCGAAAAGTGCCGCGTAGTTTATTTCCATGAAACTCGAAAAAGCAGCTGCCCAGCTTGAAGCACTCGGCAATCCGACGCGACTTCAGCTCTATCGCATCCTGGTGCGCGCCGGTGACGACGGGCTTGCCGTCGGCAGCGTCCAGGGCAAGCTCGACATTCCGTCATCGACGCTGTCGCATCACCTCAAACGCCTGGTCGACACCGGGCTTGTCACGCAGGAGCGGCAAGCGACGACGCTGATCTGCCGCGCCAACTATCCCGGCATGAATGCGCTGATCGGCTATCTCGCCGACGAGTGCTGCGCTGACGCCGTCTGCGCGCCCGCCGTCGGCAAAGCGCTGGCTTGATTTTTTTGCACTTATAATTCGAACATACCGGAAGGATCGAACCTATGGACATGATGGCAAACCTTCCCGTCGCGATGATCGGCGCCGGCCCGGTCGGGCTGGCAGCCGCGGCGCATCTGGTCGAGCGCGGCATCACTCCGCTCGTCCTGGAGCGCGGCGAAAGCGTGGGTGCGGCGCTGCTCGATTGGGGCCATGTGCGGGTGTTTTCGCCATGGAAATACAACATCGATACGGCGGCGCGGGCGCTGCTCGACCGCTCCGGCTGGACGGCGCCGGACAGCCAGGGCCTGCCGACCGGCGGCGAGATCGTGCGCGATTATCTGGCGCCGCTTGGCCGGCTTCCCGCGATCGCCGCCAATTTGAAGCTCGGCGCCGAGGTCACAGCGATCACCCGTCAGGGACACGACAAGGTCGCCAATGATGGCCGCAAGGACGCGCCCTTCGTCATCCGCTATCGCGATGCCGGCGGCGAACACCGCGTTCTCGCGCGCGCCGTCATCGACGCGTCCGGAACATGGTGGCGGCCAAATCCGATCGGCGTCGACGGGCTGCCGGTTTCCGGCGAAGGCGAGGCGTCGGCACGCATCGCCTATGGCATTCCCGACGTGCTCGGCAAGGCGAGAGAAGACTATGCGGGCAAGCGCATCCTGGTCATCGGCGGCGGGCACTCGGCCATCAACGTCGCGCTGGCGCTGATGGAGCTGCAGGATGCGGCGCCTGGCACCGAAATCTTCTGGGCGCTGCGCCACGCCAGCATCGAGAGATTGCTCGGCGGCGGGCTGAACGACCAGTTGCCGGAACGCGGCGCGCTTGGGCTGGCGGCCAGGCAGGCGATGGCGGATGGCAGGCTGAACATGCTGGCGCCCTTCGCCGTCAACGGCATCAAGACGCAGGGCAAGGGGCTTGGTGTCGATGCCAGCCTGGGTGGCAAGCCGTTCAACCTGGCCATCGACCGCATCGTCGTCACCACCGGCTTCAGGCCAGACCTGTCGTTCCTGAGCGAAATCCGCATCGCGCTTGATCCCGCCGTCGAGGCGCCGCCGGCACTGGCGCCGCTGATCGATCCAAACTTCCACTCATGCGGCACGGTTCCCGCGCATGGCATTGCAGAGCTCGCCCATCCCGAACCGGGCTTCACCATCGTCGGCTCGAAATCCTACGGCCGTGCCCCGACCTTCCTGATGGCGACCGGCTACGAGCAAGTCCGCTCGGTGGTCGCCGACATTGCCGGAGACCATGCCGCGGCCCGCGAGGTCCGGCTGGTGCTGCCGGAGACCGGCGTGTGCAGCGCCGTCGGTGTCGCGACGGTAGCGGCAAGCGCCGGCTGCTGTGGCGGGCCCGCGCCGGCCGCTGTCGATGCCTGCTGCGTCAGGGATGCGGACGCCAAGGCAACCGGCGCATCGGGTTGCGGCTGCGCAACCGCGCCGGCCACCGAGACGCGAGAGGATATGGCGGTCGGCGCCGATGCCTGAACGATCCGTCCTGCGCAAGGCGATCTGGGCGCTTGGGCTGACCCAGATCATTGGCTACGGCACGCTCTACTACAGCTTCTCGATCCTGGCGCCGGCAATGGCTGGGGAGTTCGGGCTCACGGAAGGCTGGGTGTTCGGCGCGCTGTCGGCCTCGCTGTTTGCCGGCAGCCTGTTCGCGCCGACTGCCGGGCGGTGGGCCGACCGCTTCGGCGCCGGCCGCATCATGACCGTCGGCTCGGTGGCGGCAGCCGTGGCGCTGGCGCTGTGCGCCGTCGCGCCCGACCGCGTGAGCTTCGTTGTGGCCTTGCTGGCGATGGAACTGGCCTCCAGCTTCGTTCTCTACAGCGCCGCCTTCGTTGCGATCGTGCAGATCGGGGTTCCCCGACCGCAGCGCAGCATCACCCATCTGACGCTTATCGCCGGGTTCGCCTCGACCCTGTTCTGGCCGCTGACTTCGGCGCTGCATGCGCATCTGACATGGCGCGAGGTCTATCTTTTGTTCGCCGCTCTCAATCTCGGCCTATGCCTGCCGATCCACGCGTGGCTGATGCGCCTGTCGCGCCGCCATGCAGCAGTCATGCCGCAAGAGCGCGGGTCCGCCCCCGATGAAGCGGGCACGCGGCTCGATGCGCGGCGCGGCCGGACCGCCTTCCTGCTCATGCTGGCGGGGTTCGCCACCGAGGGCTTCGTGCTGTCGGCGATCCTCATCCACATGGTGCCGCTGACGGCGGCGCTGGGGCTCGGAACCGCAGGCCTCTTCGTCTCGACCCTGTTCGGGCCGGCGCAGGTCGCCAGCCGGTTGATCAACATGCTGTTTGGCGGGCGGCTGCAGCAGACGCACCTCGCCGTCATCGCCGCATCGCTGATCACAGCAGGGCTGTGCGCACTGCTCCTGACGACGCCATGGCTGCCAGGCGCTTTCCTGTTCGTGTTGCTGTTCGGCCTTGGTTCCGGCCTCACCAGCATCGTCGGCGGCACCTTGCCGCTCGAACTCTTCGGCCGCGAGGGCTATGGTGCGCGGCTCGGATGGGCGAGCGCTGCCCGTCAGTTCACCTCGGCCTTCGCGCCGTTCGCGCTCGCCTTCATGATGGCGCGGACATCCGTCGCCAATTCGCTGTGGGTGCTGGTGGTCGTCGCCGCGAGCGGCGTGATCGCCTTCCTCGCCATCGTGCTGCTCAGACGGCGGGGCGGCCTGCCAGCGTTCGTGACCCATCTCGCGTGACTTGGCACCTGGCGCCGATCATGATGGTCTGCAAAAGGGTCCGGAACGCTGAGAGTGGGGATCGACCGCAATCCCTTTTGCATCTACCGCTGTGTACTGCCGACGGAAACCTGGCTCTTAAGGAGCGCCGGGAAGACCGGCTCAACATCCAATGCGTCGCGGGGTTCCCGCTACCCGCGGTCACAGTGAACCAGGTGGAATCTTATGCAGAATGATTTTGTATTCAAGACCGGGTCAGCAAAACGAACGTTGGGATGGTTGGTCTGTCTGGGTGCCGCGGGCGCATTGGCAGCCATGATCTATGGTATTTTCACGCATCCCGAAGCGCAGACCCCGGCCGAGCTTTGGTCCGGAGTGGTCATCGGTGTTTTCCTTGTCGGTCTCATGGTGGCCGGGATTGCTGTCCAATACGCACGTTGGAGCATCGAAGGCGAAAACATCATCTACCGTCGTCTCTTCAGAAACAAAACGATCCCACTCTCCGAGTTGGCAGGCTTTGGACAAGTCATTGTCGTTGTCGTCGTCATTCCTTTCGTCCATGTGGATCTTTACGATCGCGAACTGAAGCTCATCGCGCGGCTTCCGGTAAGTCTCAAGGATTGGCCTGAAGCGGAAGCACGGCTTGCAGCGCGTTTGCGCTATGTCGTCAATGACGGAAGCCCCGCATTGCCCAAACGGAGGTTCGTCGATACACCGAAAAAGAAGCATGTCTTATAAGGCGTGACATCACTGCCTGAGAATCTTGCTCAGGAAAGCGCGGCTGCGGTCGGTCTTGGGGTGTGAAAAGAACTCGTCCGGCGTGCCGCTTTCGACGATGGCGCCGGCGTCCATGAACACCACGCGCTGGGCGACCTTGCGGGCAAAGCCCATCTCGTGCGTCACCACCATCATGGTCATGCCTTCCTCGGCGACCGCCACCATGACGTCGAGCACTTCGGAAATCATCTCGGGATCGAGCGCCGAGGTCGGCTCGTCGAACAGCATGATCTTGGGCCGCATGCCGAGGCAACGCGCGATCGCCACGCGCTGCTGCTGGCCGCCGGAGAGCTGTGCGGGATAGGCATTGACCTTGTCGGCGAGGCCAACCTTGGCCAACAATTCACGGCCTGCTTTTTCAGCCTCGGCACGCGGGATCTTGCGGACATGGATGGGGGCTAGCGTGACGTTCTCGAGTGCCGTCTTATGCGGGTAGAGGTTGAACGACTGGAAGACGAAGCCGATCTCGGTGCGCAGCTGCGTCATGTTGGTGGCGGGGTCGCCCAGGCGTTGGCCGTCGACGACGAGGTCGCCGTTCTTGATCGCCTCCAGGCCGTTGACGCAGCGGATCAGAGTGCTTTTGCCCGAGCCGCTCGGGCCGCAGACGACGACCACTTCGCGCGGCTCGACGCTGAGCGTGATGTCCTTGAGCACGTTGAGCGAGCCGAACCATTTGTTGACGCCGCGAAAGTCGATCATACCGGTCTTGGCAAGGCCCGTTGTGGTCATGTTTTCTGGACCTTTGGGGTTGGAAGTCACAACTGCACCTCGCCATGTGCCGCGCCCATGCGCTGCTCCAGCCGACGGGCCAGCATGATCAGCGGATAGCATACGATGAAATAGCCGACGCCGACGAGGAAGAAGACCAAGAGGCCGTTGGGCACACGCTGCACCACCAGCCAGCCGACGCGGGTGAGGTCGGTGAGACCGATGGCGGAGACGACCGAAGAATCCTTGATCAGCAGCACATATTGCCCGACCAGCGGCGGCAGCACGATGCGCATCGCCTGCGGCAGCACCACCTGGCGCATGCGCTGCCAGCGCGACAGGCCGGACGCCAGCGCCGCCTCGACCTGGCCGGTCGGCACCGAGCGGATGCCGGCGACGACGATCTCGCAGATGAAGCAGGCGGCCAGATTGGTCAGCGCGATGATGCCGGCGGTGAAGGCGTCAAGCTCGATGCCGAACTCCGGCAGGATGAAGAAGATCAGGAAGATCTGCACGAGGAACGGCGTGCCGCGGATCAGGTCGACCCAGGCCCCGATCAAGCCCGAGATCAGCTGGTTGCCGCCGGTGCGCAGGATGCCGAGGCCGAAGCCGAGCAAGGTGCCGAGCACAAGGCTGATCAGCGACAGCATCACGGTCATGCCGAGGCCGCGCAGGGCCAGCGGATAGGAGCCGGCGAGGCTTTGCAGTTGTTGCCAGATCATGTCCGCGCCCCCGCCGTGCCGAGCCAGCGGCTGGAGACGCCAGCCAGTCCCTTCAGTCCGTAATAGAGCAGCAGATAGAAGGCGGCGATGGTGAGGAAACCTTCGGCCGGCATGAAGCGGTCGGAGGCGAGCAACTGGCCGGCGCGCGTCAGTTCGGCAACCGAGATCAGCGACAGAAGGGCGGAATCCTTGACCAGCACGATGGCTTGGCCAAGCAGAGGCGGGATCGTCACCTTGAAGGCTTGCGGCAGGACGACAAGGCGCATGCGCTGGACATAGGTCATGCCCGAGGCGACGCTGGCCTCGACCTGGCCGCGCGGGATCGACAAGATACCGGCGCGAATGATTTCAGCGATATAGGCACCGCTGTTCAACGACAGCGCGAGGATGCCGACGACGAGTTCCGGCAGGACGAAGCCGAGCCGGGGCAGGCCGAAATAGAGAAAATAGAGCTGCGCCAGCAAGGGCGTGGCGCGCACCGCATCGATATAGGCCTTGGCCGGCACACGAAACAGCCAGCCGCGCTGCAGATTCATGGCGCACAGCACGATGCCGACGATGAGCGCCCCTACAAAGGACAGCGCCGACAGCCAGACGGTCGTGATCAGGCCCTGTCCGAACAGCGGCAGGTATTCGACGATGGTGCGGAAACTGAAATTTTCGAGCATCGTTGGGTGCAATCCCCAGAGTGCAGGAAACGACGGATGAAGCGAAATTCCAGGCGGTTCGCGGCGCTTGAGACGCGCGCGAAACCGCCTGGGTTTTATCGCTGCTTAGTGGTCTTTCTTCCAGGCGTCGGAATTGACCCAGTAGTCGAGGTTCTTCTGCAGGCGACCGTCGATGGTGACCTGGTTGAGGAACAGGTTCATCCAGACCAGCAGGTCCGGCTCGTCATAGCGGGTGGCGAAGGCAAGCGGCTCCTTCGACAGAAGGTCCGGCATGATGGTGAAGCTGCCGGCCGGATAGGCGGTCGACTGGCCCTTGACCGCCGAGACGTCGTTGACGCCGCAATCGGCCTGGCCGTTGTTGACGGCGTCGAGCAGCAGCGGACCGCCGCCCTTGTAGCTCTTGATGTCGGCGTCGGGGAAGGCTTTCTTGGCTTCCTTCTCGCCGGTGGCGCCGAGCAGCACGGCGATCTTGGTGCCCTTGGCCTTGCAGTCTTCGGTGGTCTTGAACTTGCTGTCGGCCTTGGTGAAGACGGTGCTGCCGGTGTACATGTAAGGCGTGGTGAAGGCGACCTTCATGCCGCGCGCCAGCGTCGGTGTCATGTCAGCGACCAGAAGGTCGGCCTTGCCTGACAGCAGCGCCGGGATCAGACCATCCCAGTCGAAATCGAGGAAGGTGATTTTCACACCCATTTCCTTGGCCATCAGTTCGGCCAGTTCAACCGAACTGCCGGTGCGTTCGCCATTGGCGCCAACCAGCGAGAAAGGGGGTCCCTGGGTCTGCACGGCGACACGCAGTTCGCCGCGCTTGGTGATGTCGTCCAGTGTTCCGGCTGAGGCAGCAGTGGTAAGGCCGGCGAGCGCAAGTCCGGCGATGAAAAGCTTGGCAATCTTCATTTGGTAGTCCTCCTTGTTTTATTGTTCCATGTCTTCGTTGTTTTTCACCCTTTGGGGTGCTTTTTGAGCGGCAGCGCCGTTGCCGGCGGCAGCCACCGTTCGAAAATCCTCAGTCCCAGGCCACCGTCTCGGTGACCTTGATGCCGCGTCTGGCAAGCTCGTCGAAGAAGGGTTCGTCGGGCACGTCCAGCAGCGGGTTGAGCAGGCCGGGTTTGGTGATCTCGCCACGCGCCAGCATCTGCGCCACGATGCTGGCGGGATAGCCGACGCCGAGGCTCATGCCGAACAGGCCCGAAGCCAGGTCCCGCTCGATGATCAGGTCCGACGTCACCGTCTTGGCGCGGCCGCCTTCGAGGCCGGAAAAGACATTGCGCATCACGCACAGGTCCTTCTCGCCGGGACCATATTGCAGTTGCGGGCCGAGCAGCCGGCCGAGGAATTCGCGCGGGCTGTTGGAGGTGCCGGGCACCTTGTCCTCAGAGAGGAAACCGAGCTCCTTTAGCGGCGCCCAGAAGGCCGACCATCCCGGCCAGCGCAGCGTGTAGCGGCCGGAACGGCGCAGACCCTTGGCTGCCTCCAGCATCTCGACATAATGCAGCGCATCGCCATTTGGGAACGCTTCCAGCCTGCCCAGGCCCGCGACCTCGATCTCATGGATGAAAGGGTTTTCGTGCTGCTGGCCGGCCGGCACCGCGACGCGCTTTCCGCCCTCGATCATGACGCTGTCGCGGTTCTGGCTGACCAGGACCATGTCGAAATTCCAGCTCACCTTGTAGCACAGCGGCTTGGCCATCGCCTTCGGCTCGGGGATGCCGCCGCAATAGGAATCGATCGCGGTGATCGAAGAGAACTGCCTGGCGGCGCGCGCGTAGAGTACGAGGTCGATGCCGGGGTCGAGCCCGCATTCGGTCATGATCGAGACGCCGGCTTGTTCGGCGGCCGGCGCCAGATCGGCGATCGACTTGGCGTAGTTGGTGGTGACCAGCGGCGTGCGCGTGGCGATCGCGGCCTGCACCGCCTCGCGCATCAATGGCTGCGGCAACAGGTCGATGACGGCGTCGACATCATCAAGCACATTGGCCAGCGCCGGGCCGATCGCGCCTTCAGGCACGACGAAGCGCACACGGGCAAGATCGGTCAGGCCGGCAAGCCGGGCCGGGCCATCCGCTGCGGTGTCGACGCAGACGATTTCCTCGACGCCGTCGCTGGCAACAAGGTCGGCGATTGCCGCCCGGCCTTGCAGGCCGAGGCCGCCGAGTACCGCGATCTTCATGCCGGCTCCTTGCGGTCGTCCGACCAGCAGCCTTCCGGCAGGCTGACCCATTTGTTGCAGGACGCCATGACGACGAAGGTTTCGCTGCGCACGACTTCGCCGGGCTCGCCGGCACCCGGGATCAGTTCGCTAGTGACGCGGTAGAGGTCGGCGACGTCACCCGCCACGGTTACGTCGACGATGATGTCGAAGCGCCCGGTGACGACCGAGGCCGAGTTGACGAAGGGCAGTTCGGCAATGCGCTGCGCCAGTTCGCGGGCCCGGCCGCGCCCTTGGGCATTGATGCCGACAATGGCCGAGATCAGCTCGGGACGCTCGGTCAGATTCAGCAGGCCGACGATCTTGAGCAGGTTGCGGTCGAGCAGGTTGCGCAACCGCGTGCGCACCGTCGGCACCGAAATCGCCAATATCTCCGCGATGCGGTTGATGCCCGGCTGTGCATCCTGCGACAGCTGTTTGACCAGCCGCCGATCGGTCAGATCGAGATGTTCTCGCAAAGTCCCCGTCTTTCACAAAAGGAAAAAACTTTGGCGATTTTTTTGCCAATGTGCAAACAAGCTACGTCACGGATATTGGAAAAGCAAGGCAATGATTCAGCGCTACTGGTGATAGGTGGTCGCTGTCAGGGCTCAGACCAGCGCTGCCGCCAACAGTTTTGCCTGTGGCGTCAGCTCTTCGAAGCGGCGGGCGCAGAGGTTGAGCTGGCGCGTCGCCCAGTCGTCGGTCAGCCGCAGTGTGCGCACGGAACGACCCGCCGCACTTTCCGGCACGATGGCGATGCCGGCGCCTTGCGCGACCAGCCGGCAGACATTGTCGAGGCCAGGCACGCGGATGCGGACATGCAGATGGCCGCCAAGGCGGGCCGCCTGGCGCGTGATGTGCTCCTGCAGCGCATGGCCGGTGCTGAGGCCGACGAAAGATTCGCCGAGAACCTCAGTGAGGTTGACGGTGCGGCCTTCAAGGCCGGGCCGGTTCCGCGCGGCGATCACCACCAGCCGGTCGGTGAAGAACGGTTTCTGTTCGAGATGCGACAGGCCGGCCCAGGTTGCGGCGATGCCGAGATCGGCCGCACCATTGGCCACGGCTTGCGCGATCTCATGGCTGGGGCGCTCGTCGAGATCGATGTCGATCTGGGGATGGGCGACAAGGAAAGCCGGCAGGATGTCGCGCAGCAACTCGGCTGTAGCGGCGGTGTTGGCCAGCAGCCGGACGCGGGCGCGCAGGCCGGTGGCATAGGCGGCCAGATCGCCGGTCATGGCCTCGATCTGGTTCTGCACGGCGCGCGCATGATGCAGCAGCGCCTGTCCCGCCGGCGTTGGCACCACACCACGGCGGCGGCGCTCCAGGAGCGGCGCGCCGAGCCGCTCCTCCATGCCCTTGATGCGGGCGCTGGCCGACGCCAGGGCCAGGCCGGCAAGCTCGGCGCCATGGGTGATGCTGCCGCGTTCGGCCACCAGCAGGAACAGGCGGAGATCGACCAGATCGAAGCGCATTCTTTTGCTCCTGCGAATATTCAGCGCCCGGGAAGGCGATCGGCCCTCCAGCCTTCGTCCTGGCCGAAGGTTGGCAGCACAACTTCCACATTGTGATCGGCCGGGATCTTCGTCAAACAGTTTCGAAGGAGAATTGTGATGAACAAACGAACGTCAGGCCGGCTCGGCATTCTCGAAAGCACGGCGATCGTGCTGGCCATTGCCGTGGCTGGCCTTGCCATGGCGCCAGCGGGATCAGGCCTGCGGGGATGCGCGGCGACGGTCGTATCCACCAGCCGCGATGCGGCGCCGGCAAAGGCCGCCAGCCTGGATGCCGACGCAACCGATATGCTGCTGCATGACTGATCCCGCCTTGAAGATACGACCATGCTGAGCGCCGGCGTCCTCGCTTGGATCGGCGCCGTGTTCCTCGCCGCCGGCTTCGTCAAGGGCGTCGTCGGCATGGGGCTGCCGACCGTTGCGATGGGCCTGCTGGCGGTGACGATGCCGCCTGCGCAGGCCGCGGCGCTGCTGCTGATCCCGTCGTTGGTCACCAATCTCTGGCAATTGCTGACCGGCCCGTCCTTCGGCGGCCTGTGTAAGCGGCTATGGACGATGATGGCCGGCGTGATGCTCGGCACCGTTGCCGGTGCCGGGCTGCTGACCGGCACGCATACGGGCGCGGCTTCGGCCGGGCTGGGCGCCGCACTGGTGCTCTATGCGATCCTCGGCCTCGCCAAGGCCGGCTTCACCACGCCGGTGCGCCACGAAGCCTTGATGTCACCGCTGGTCGGGGTGGCGACCGGGCTGGTCACCGGCGCCACCGGCGTCTTCGTCATCCCGGCAGTGCCCTATCTGCAATCGCTGCGGCTGGAGAAAGAAGACCTGATCCAGGCGCTCGGCCTATCCTTCACCGTGTCGACGGCGGCGCTCGCCATCGGGCTGTTCAGGACCGGTGCCCTGGCGTCGCCGAGCGCGCAACTGGCGGGATCGGTCGCAGCCCTTGCGCCGGCGCTGGCCGGCATGTTCGCCGGCCAGGCATTGCGCCGGAGGATGAGCATCGAGACCTTCCGGAAAGTCTTCTTCGTCGGATTGCTGGCGCTGGGTGTCTATCTTGTGGAGGACGGTATTCTGTAGCTTGCGGCAGGCGTTCAGAATGCAGCTCTCGCCTTGGCGATCGCGGCGAAAGGCAGGACCAGGGACAGCGGCGCGTCATCCAGACGGATCGCACCGTAACCTTCATACCAGTGGGCAGCCTGGTCACCTTTGGCATCGATTAGCAAGGCAACGCCGCCGAGCTCCTCCGCGACTGCCATACAGCGCTTCCCGGCGGCGAGCAGCAAACCGCCGCCAAGGCCGCGGCCTTGTATCGTACGGTCTACGGCGAGCCGACCCAGACGGTAGACCGGCACGTCATAGCGGCCAAGGCCGCGTTTGGCGACTGCCGGGGTCCTGGCAAAGTCGATCGAAGCCGGGCTGAGAGAGTAGAAGCCGAGGATGCGCAAAGGATCTTGCGCCGTCACGGCGACGAAAGTTTTTGCGCCACCGCTTTGATGACTTTGACGCGCAAAGCGCTGCAAATAGATGTTGAGGTCCGCGTCGCCACAGTCGAAGGCGGCACGGTTATGTTGTCTCCCGATCGGCACTTCTTGCCATGTGACGGAGTTCACGCGAGAGTCTGGCCGGCTTTGGCGGCGCGGATAAGGCGGTTGGTCGGGGAGGGCGGGTTTTCAAGCAGGTCGAGGACGCGCAGACTGTCCCGTTCTGACAGCGCAAGATGTTCGGCGCGTTCGATCGCAGCCTGGGCGTCACGCAGTGCGGAGCGCGTAACGAACTCGGTCAGGCCGACATTCGACAAGGCGGCCGCACGTGCGATCACGGCTTTCGCTTCGGGCAGAATCCGGAAATCGATTCGACCGTTATCACCGACGTTGCGAGGCATGGCTATCTCCTTTGTCTGCTATTATATGGTACGGATTGAATCCGTACAATATAAATCCTGTCGCTTTAGCCTCACGGGCATGTGAGGAGCGCGCTGGGCCAAATCTGTTACCGCACCACCAGCACCGCAATCTCCGTGTAGGACAGCACTTCCGCCGTCTGGCTGCCGAGAAGCAGCTTGCCCAGTCCGCGACGGCCGTGCGAGGCCATGACGATCAGGTCGCAGCGCAGGGCCTGCGACAGTTCCAGGATGGCTTCGGCGGGCCGCTTGTCCTCGACATGGACCACCTCCGCGGCCACGCCAACGGCGTCCGCCGACGCCTTGCATTTGGCGAGCACTTCCTTGGCATAGCGGCCTGCCTCTTCCTTGTAGGCGACGAGCTCATCGCCGGCGGCATAGCCGGCCATGGCGCCGCCCCAGGCAAGATCGGGAATGGTTCCGAGACGGTAACGAAGGTGACGGAGGCGCCGAGGTCCTTGGCCAATGTCAGGCCGTGGGCAACGCCCTTGTCGGCCAGTTCCGATCCGTCCGTGGCGATGAGCAGATGTTTGTACATGATGATCTCGACTTGTTGTGCAAGGGCCCGTGCCCTTGTGGTGGCGGGAGCCTTGTAGAGGCTGGCCTTGATATAGTTGCGGCACCAGGATGATCACAGGGCCGGCCCGCCGCGGATCAAGGCCAGGCGACCACGCAGTTTTGTACCAAGCGGATTCCCCTTTGCCGCATCGTCGCTTAAGGTGCCGGACCACATCGAAAGGCATCTCATGAGCAGCGTGTATCCCCAAATCCATCTGGTCCGGCATGGCGAGACGGCATGGAGCCTTTCGGGGCAGCATACCGGCCGCACCGACATGCCGTTGACCCCGGTTGGCGAGGCCGCCGCGCGGGGCGTCGCGGATAGGCTCAAGGGCCTGTCCTTTTCGGCCGTATGGTCGAGCCCGTCGCAGCGCGCCTACAACACCAGCGTATTGGCCGGCTTCGGCGCGCAGAGCGTCAAGAAAGACGATCTGCAGGAGTGGGACTATGGCGCCTATGAGGGGCTGACGACAAAACAGATCCTGGCCGAGCGCCCCGGCTGGAATGTGTTTCGCGATGGTTGTCCAAAGGGCGAGATGGCGGCCGATGTGGGCGCGCGGGCCGACAGGATCATTGACGGGTTACGCAAGGCCAATGCCGACATGTTGGTGTTTTCCAGCGCGCATTTTTTGCGCGTGCTGGCGGCGCGCTGGATCGGGCTGCCGCCCGAAGGCGGCGCGCTGCTCGTGCTCGAAACAGCCAGCATCAGCGTGCTCGGCTACGAGCATGATTTGAGCGAGCCGGTCATCCGGAAATGGAACCAGAAATAGGGCGGCTTTGGCCAGCGGCGCCGCTTCCGCCCTATCTGTCGAATTTCTTGATCGCTTCGGCGGTCACCGGCGTAAAGAAATTCAACAGATTGCCATCGGGGTCGCGAAACAGCAGCGAGCGATTGCCCCAGGGCATTGTGGTTGGCTTCTGCACAGTAACATTCCTGACGAGGTCCGAGAGCCTGGCGAATTCAGCATCGACGTCGCCGACGCGGAACTCAAGGATGACGGTGCGGTTGTCGGCGGGGCGGGCGATGTCGCCGCCGAACAGCTTCAAGGTGCGCGTGCTGCCAATCGCCAGCGTGCAGGCCGGTGTCGCCAGTTCCGCGAAGTCTTCCGTGTAGACCGTCACGGGCATGCCCGTGATCTCGCCGTAGAAGCGCACGAGGCGCTGAACGTCCGAAGTGATGATGCGGATAGAGACGAAATTCATTGCTTTGGCTCCTGATCGTTGAAGCCGTGGCGGGCTCCCATCCGACCTATAGGGCAGGCCTCCTGACAGCTTTCCGTCAGGAAGGATTGCTGTGCGCCTGCACCAGCGCAGGCGGGGCTCACCCCGCCAGCAGCTCCAGTTCCTCCGGCGTCAAATGCCGTGCCGTACCCTTGGCGAGGTCGCCGAGCGGCAGGCGGCCGATAGCGATGCGGATGAGGCGCAGAACCTCGACGCCGTGCGCGGCGAGCAGGCGACGGATGTGGCGGTTACGGCCTTCGTCGAGTACGATCTCCAGCCAGGCGGTGCGGCCGCCGCTGCGCAAAAATTCGATCGAACTGGCGCTCAGGGTCTCGCCATCAACGGTCACGCCGGCGCGGAATTTGTCCAGCATCGCTGCGTCCGGCACCATGCCGATCTGCACGTGATAGGTCTTGGGCAAATGCGAGGCCGGATCCATCAGCCGGTTGGCAAACCGGGTGTCGTTGGTCATCAACAGCAGGCCTTCGCTCGCCTTGTCGAGGCGACCGACCGGGGAGACGAAGGGCAGGTCGAGCCCTTCCAGGCAGGCATAGACGGTGTCGCGTTGTTGCGGGTCGTCGCGGGTGGTGACCAGCCCGCGCGGCTTGTTGAGGACGAGATAGACCTTGCGCTCGGCAACCACCGGCCTGTCGTCGACAACGATGCGGTCGCGGTCGAGGTCGACGCGCAGGGCTGCATCGCGCACGACCTTGCCGCCGACACGCACGCGGCCTTCGGCGATCAGCACCTCGGCCTGCGTGCGAGAGCACAGGCCGAGCTTCGACAGCGCCCGGTTCAGGCTGACGCCGGGCGCCGCCTGCCTGCCGCTTTGTCGTGTCTGCCGTGGTGTCATGCTGCCGTCTGTGCTGGTGGAGCCGACAAATGCCACGGGCTGCAATGGCTTCGCAAGACGCGCTGCTGCAATCGTGCGCAAAGCAAGGGGGCAGTGGCGGCATCCGCGGTTCTTGGACCGGCGATATTGTCGCCGCCGCATCCGCGATAAACTTGCTTCGCATGAGTGAGTCTCCCGACATCTCGCCGATCACCAAGACAGTCGTCATCGGTGCCGAGCCGGCCAAGGTTGGGCGGATACTGACGACGCCAGAAATGATCCCGCAATGGATGTCCGACGAGGAGTTGACCGTCAGCCTGCAAGGGCATGCCGGCGGCGCGATCGTGATGCGCGGACTGCTGCACGGAATGCCGTTCGAGAACCATGGCACCATCCGCGCTTTTGAGCCGGAAAAGAGCTTCGCGTACGGCTACTGGAGCACGCTGTCGGCCTCGCGGCTGGCGGACGTGCCCGAAAACCACACCGTGGTCAGCTTCGATCTGGCGCCGATGGATGGGGGGACGAAGCTGACGCTGACGCTCAGCGACTTCGCCGAACCGGCGATCCGTCCGCACGCCAATCTCTACTGGGGTCCGACCTTGCAAATCCTGAAGGCGGTCTGCGAGCGCGCTTGAAGGAGGGCGGGCGTCATCCCCGCGGACGGGTCGTCCGGCCCTTACTCTTTGGGGTGTCGGGCGAGAGCCAGCGCGCGGATGCGGTCGGCGACGGCGCTGTCGACCGGGTTGTAGACGGTCAGGCTCAAATCCGGCCGGCCGTCGACCGCGAAGCCCGAATATTCCAGCTCGATATCGCCGAGTTCCGGGTGTTTCAGGCGCTTTGTCCCGTCGCCGTGGCTGAGCACGTCGTTTTCCCGCCACAGCGCGTCGAATTCCGGGCTGGCGCTGCAGAGCTCGTCGACGAGTTCGCGCACCTCGGAGACAGCGCCGGCGCGTGCCGCATCGGCACGGAACGAAGCGACCACGAAACGGGCGAGGTTTTTCCAATCGTGCTGCTTGGCGCGGATGACGGGGCGCAGGAACATGAAACGCAGGATGTTGCGCTCGCCTTCGGGCAGGGCGCTGTAGTCGGTCAGCACGACCCGCGCGGCGCGGTTCCAGGCAACGACGTCCCAGGTGGCGGTCCTGACTATGGCGGGGCTGGCATCGAGTGTGTCGATGAGGCGCTGCAGCCGGGGGCTGACGCCCTCGTCGCCTCTGTAGCGGACCACGGGCGGCGCCCCAGCCCGAGCATGAAAAGATGTTCGCGTTCCGCCTCGGTCAGCAGCAGCCCCTTGGCGATGCGATTGAGGACATCGGCCGAGGGTGCGCCGCCGCGGCCCTGCTCCAGCCATGTGTACCAGGTCGGGCTTATGTTGGCGCGCTGGGCGACCTCTTCCCGGCGCAGTCCCGGCGTGCGTCGGCGGCCCGAAAAGCCGAAGGAAGCCGGATCGAGCCGCGTGCGCCGGTCTTTGAGGAACGCTGCCAGCGAGCCGGCGGAATTGGAGGGCATCCTGTTAGTCATTATACCATGATAAGATCACTACTTTAATAGAATAATAGACCAGCAATATTACGCAGGCAACTAGTGCAGGAGATTTTGCATGCGTATCTTTCTCACCGGCGCGACCGGTTTCATCGGTTCGGCGCTGGTTCCCGAACTCATCCAGGCGGGCCACCAGGTGGTCGGCGTGACCCGCTCCGACGCCGGCGCCGAGGCGCTGGCCGCCGCGGGCGCCGAAGTGCTCCGGGGGACGCTCGAGGATCCCGAGGGGCTGCGCGACGGCGCGGCCAAGGCGGAGGCTGTGATCCACACAGCGTTCGACCACGATTTTTCGCGGTTTGCCGAAAATTGCGAAAAGGACAAGCGCGTCATCGCCGCACTCGGCGCCGCCCTGGCCGGCTCCGACCGGCCGCTGGTGATCACCTCCGGCGTCGGCATGGGCAGCCCCGGGCATGGCGAACTGGCGATCGAGGACGTCTTCAATCCCGGCCATCCCAATCCGCGCATCGCCTCGGAGCTGGCCGGCAATGCCTTGCTGGACGCCGGCATCAATGTGTCGGTGGTGCGGCTGCCGCAGGTCCACAATCCGGTCAAGCAAGGGCTTATCTCGCCGCTCATCGAAATCGCGCGTGAAAAAGGCGTCTCGGCCTATGTCGGCGAAGGCCGCAACCGCTTCTCCGCGGGCCATCTCCTCGACGTCGCGCGGCTTTACCGGCTGGCCGTGGAAAAGCGGCAACCGGGCGCGCGCTATCACGCGGTCGGCGAGGAAGGCGTCGAGGTGCGGGCCATCGCCGAGGCGCTTGGCCGGGGCCTGAAATTGCCGGTCGTTTCCATCGCGCCGGAAAGAGCGGCGGAGCATTTCGGCTGGATGGCGATGTTCGCGCCGATGGATCTGCCGGCCTCCAGCGCGCTGACCCAGCTACGGCTTGGCTGGCATCCGACCGGCCCGACGCTGATCGCCGATCTCGACGCCATGCGATACGCTGCTTGATCGACTGAAGCATCGGCGCTGAAGCTGACGATACAGGGGCCGGTAATCTTCAGTCAGATTGCCGGCCCTTCTGTACGAGGCGGTCAGCCCTCATCCAGGAGTAACTGCGTAACGCAGATGGACAAGTCCATGCGCCAGCGCTTCGCAGCTCTTCAGGGACAACTGCATCTTGCCCGGCAGGCCACTCTCGCCGAACTCGACGAACGCCTGGTTCGCGGCCCGTCCATCGATCGCGGGTGCGACGAGAAGGCTCAGTTCATCGACGAGCCCGGCCGCAAGGAACGAGCCGTTGATGCCGGCACCGCCCTCGAGCAGCAGCCGGCGGATGCCGAGTTCGCGTCCGAGCACCTCGACCATCGCGGCGAGATCCATATCCGCCGTTTCCGCGACGATATAGGACACGCCGTCGGATGCGAGCTCGGCCAGATGGCTGTCGGCAACGTCACGCCCAAGCAGCACCACGACATGGTCGCCGCCGATGTCGGGTTTGGAAAAATGAAGCTTGCCCGAGGCATCGAGCGCCACGGCATAACTGCCCGCATCCCTTTGCGCGAAATGATAGGGCCGGTCGACCTTGCCGGTATTGGCCGGCGGATGCGCGCCGGCCTTGCTCATCTCGGCCATGGTGACGCGGCCGACGATCCAGGCGTCAGCCGCGAGATCATTGTGGATATGCTCGTAGAGGCTCGACCACTCCGCCCGGGTCCCGTCCGGACTTGTCGTGTAGCGGCTTGGATGAAGGCTGCCGTCGAGTGATGCGAGCATATGGCAGATGATTTGCGGCTTCATCGGGTCACGCCGCTTCAAGCGCCATCACTTTTTCAGCGGCCTTTGCGAGAAACCCGGATCGGGTATAGCCATGAGCTTCGGCAAAGGCATCGATCCTTTGGAGAATGTCGTCCGGAAGCGTCACGTTGATACGCACTGTTTTCCTGGTCTGGGTCTGGGCCGAGACCAGGATTGCAACACCGTCGCGATTATCGGCGTCCGCCATCACAGCCTCCAAACTGGAGGGTTCAGGAACAGCCCCGCCATCCTCGACCAACCCTTCGATGTGGAGGGCGAGGGCCTCTTCAGCCATGGACCGGGCGTCATCCAGATCCTTGCCGGCGGTAATCACGCCTGGGAAATCAGGGAAAGACACACCGAAGTCGCTGTCGGCATCCTTATGGATAAGTCCGATATACTGCTTCATGGCCGTCACCTCAGTTTCAGTCCAGATTGTTTTTCGATGCTGCGCAGGGTGCCTATTGGAATATCGCGCTTGGGATGAGGGACGGTGACCCGCCCTAGCCTGTCGCGGTGTTTGAATTGCGCATGACTGCCCCTTCGGGCAACTTCAACCCACCCATCAGCTTCCAACAGGCGGATAATGTCGGCGCTTTTCATGTGTATTTATACACATTTAATGATGGCCTTTCAACAAGGAATATGAAGTCAGTCAACGCCAAATAGGCCGCAGGAGGCGAAGCGCCGTGTCTACTGTGCTGGGAAGCATGCCGCACGATCCAAAAATCCGACAATTCCGATAATTTGCCGGACGGCGCTGTTATATCGAGGTTGCACAAATGGTTGGCGCTGGGTTAGCATCCCTGTGCAGGCGTCGGTGGGAGGCTCTTTTTACAGCGGCGGCCAGCTGGAGCGGCATGCGTTTTCGGGCGCAGGGAGGATGCTCCACACTTTGAACCGACGCATGATCCTTCCTGAAACCGATCCGGTTTTCGGGCGTGCGTCCTTGTGGAGGAGGATCCCATGAACAGACGTGAATTCCTGCTGTCGTCCGCGGCTTTCGGCGCCATGATGGTTGCCGCGCCCTCGGTGTTTGCGCAGGACAAGCTCACCATCCTTGGCTCGGTGCCCAGTCTCGGCTTTCCGTTCTTCGTGCACATGCTGAACGAGATCAAGGCGGAAGCCGCCACGCAAGGCGTCAATCTGACCGAAAGCGACGGCCAGAACTCGGCCACCAAGCAGACCGCCGACATCGAGGCCGCCCTGGTGCAGAAGGTCAACGCCATCGTCATCTCGCCGCTCGACGTCAACGCACTGGCGCCGGCCATCGAGGAAGCGGTCAAGGCCGGTGTTCCCGTAGTGACGATCGACCGCCGCGTCGACGGCGTCGAGGGCATCCTCGCGCATGTCGGCGCCGACAATGTGAAGGGCGGCGAGGCGGAAGCCAACGCCGTGGTGGCGGCGTTCCCGAACGGCGCCAAGCTGTTCCATCTGCAGGGCCAACCCGGTGCCGGCCCGGCGATCGACCGCAACAAGGGCGTGCACAATGTGCTCGATCCCTTGAAGGACAAGTATCAGATCGTCTTCGAGCAGACCGCCAACTTCGCCCGCGCCGAGGCGCTGTCGGTGACTGAGGCCGGCCTTGCCGCCAACGGCAAGCCCGACGCCATCGTCTGCGCCAATGACGACATGGCGCTCGGCGCCATGGAGGCCTGCGCCGCTCGCAACTTCACCGACGTCAAGATCTACGGCTTCGATGCACTGCCGGAAGCGCTGGTCGCGGTGCGCGACGGCAAGCTTGCGGGCACCGTCGAGCAGTTTCCCGGCGAGCAGTCGCGCACCGCGGTGCGCATCGCGGTGGCCTTTGCCAAGGACAAGACCGAGCCGCAGGAGAAGCTGGTGCTTTTGACGCCGATCGTCATCGGCAAGGACAATCTCGACAAGGCGGAGAGGATTGGCGAGACGAAGTAGGGCGATTTGGCGGGGATCGGCCGATTGGCAAAGCCGGTGGGACAGCACCCCCCTCTGTCCTGCCGGACATCTCCCCCGCAAGCGGGGAGATTGGCTGTCCGTCCTGCTTTCGCCAATCTCCACACCGCAGGAAAAGCGCTACCAGCAAAGCTGCCGATCTCCCCCCTGTTTGGACCGGAGACATCGCGAACAGGTGTGCGAGGACATCGCGAACAGTTTTGTCACTTATCGTCTGCAGAGGTTGAGGTCGA
>NZ_JAMYSG010000008.1:0-246797 GCF_040321815.1 Mesorhizobium sp. M0239 | reverse complement strand
ACCTCCCGGCGCAAAGCACGCCAAACTGTTCGCGATGTCCTCGCACACCTGTTCGCGATGTCTCCGGTCCAAACAGGGGGGAGATAGGCAGCTTCCGCGCTCCGCTCTCCTTGCATGGTGATTGGCGAAAGCCAAGGTGACGTCCGATCTCCCCCCTTGCGGGGGAGATGCCCGGTAGGGCAGAGGGGGGTGCTGTCCCGCCGACCTTTACTGGCTACGCCAGTCCCTTAAGCCGGTAAAGCGCCTCCAGCGCCTCGCGCGGCGTCATCTCGTCGGGATTGATCGCGCCGAGCGCGTCGCCGAGCGCATCGTTTTTCGCCGGCTTTGGCGCTTCGCGCTTCACCGCCACCGAAAACAGCGGCAGGTCATCCACCAGCCGGTTGGTCTTGCCGGAGACTTCGCCTTCTTCGAGCTGATGCAGCACTTCCTTAGCCCGGTCGACCACCGCCTCCGGCAGGCCGGCCAGCCGCGCCACCTGCACGCCGTAGGAGCGGTCGGCGGCACCCTTGCCGACCTCGTGCAGGAAGACGACGTCGTTTTCCCATTCCTTGACCCGCATGGTGACGTTGGAGAGCCGCGCCAGCTTGCCGGCCAGCGAGGTCATTTCGTGAAAGTGAGTAGCGAAGATCGCCCGGCAGCGGTTCTTCTCGTGCAGGTATTCGACCGCCGCCCAGGCGATCGACAGGCCGTCGAAAGTGGCGGTGCCGCGGCCGATCTCGTCGAGGATCACCAGCGCGCGTTCGCCGGCCTGGTTGAGGATCGCCGCCGTCTCGACCATCTCGACCATGAAGGTCGAGCGGCCGCGCGCCAGATCGTCCGAGGCGCCGACACGCGAGAACAGCCGGTCGACGACGCCGATATGGGCCGATGTCGCCGGCACGAACGAGCCGGTCTGGGCGAGGATGGCGATCAGTGCGTTCTGCCTGAGGAACGTCGACTTGCCGCCCATATTGGGGCCGGTCAGAAGCCAGATCGCGCCATTCTTGGCGCTGCCCTCCGGCGACAGGTCGCAATCATTGGCGACGAACGGGCCTTCGCCCGAACGGCGCAAGGCCTGCTCGACCACCGGATGCCGGCCCCCCAAAATGTCGAAAGCAAGGCTCGAATCCACCACCGGCCGGCACCAGGCTTCGCTTTCCGAGAGAAGCGCAAGTGCCGCCGAGACATCGAGCACGGCCAGCGCGTCCGCACCGGCGCGGATCTTCTCCGCTTCGCCGACCGCTTCCGCCGTCAGCGCGTCGAAGGCGGCAAGCTCGATGCTGAGCGCCCGGTCGGCGGCATTGGCGATCTTGGTCTCGAGTTCGGCAAGCTCGGTCGTGGTGAAGCGCATGGCGTTTGCCATGGTCTGGCGGTGGATGAAGCGCGCCTTGGCGCCGTCGCTGCCGGTCATGATCGCGTGGTGATTGGCGGTCACCTCGATGTAGTAGCCAAGCACATTGTTGTGGCGGATCTTCAGCGAGCGGATGCCGGTCTCGTCGATCAGCGAGCGCTCCAGCCCGGCGATCACTTTGCGCGACTCATCGCGCAGCGCCCGCATCTCGTCGAGATCGGCATGGTAGCCGCCGCGCACGAAGCCGCCGTCACGCTTGAGCAGCGGCAGCTCGTCGCCGAGCGCCTGCGTCAGATGCTGCGAAAGCGCTTGGGGCAGTGCATGGATGGCGGCGAGTGCGGCCGTCAATTCCTGCGGCAGGGCGGTCGCCGCGAAAATCTCGGCGATCGCGCCTGCCGCCTCGAAGGCGGCGCGCAGCGCGCCGAGGTCGCGCGGCCCGCCCCGGTTGAGCGCCAGCCTAGACAGCGCGCGCGGCATGTCGGCGACGCTCTTCAGGCTCGACCGCACCGCCTGGCAGAGCCGGGTCTCGGAACGGAAGAACGAAACCGAGTCCAGCCTGCCGCCGATCGCCACCGGGTCGGTCAGCGGCGCCATCAGCCGGTCGGCGAGCAGCCTTGCGCCGCCGCCGGTGACCGTGCGGTCGATCGCCTTGAACAGCGAGCCTTCGCGGCTGCCCGACAGCGTGCGTAAGAGTTCGAGATTGCCGCGTGTTGCCGGGTCGATGAACAGGGTCGATCCCTGCTCCTCGCGCTCCGGCCGCGACAGCGGCGGACGCTCGGCTTTCTGCGTCTTCTCGACATAGGCGATGGCGCCCGAGATCGCCGATAGCTCGGCGCGCGAAAAGGCGCCAAAGCTATCCGGCGTCGCCACATCGAAGAAACGGGCGATGCGTCCCGTGGCCGAGGCCGAATCAAACAGCGACGGCGGTTGCGGGCTGGCGACGCGGCCGAGCACGTCGAACACCGGCTTCAGCTCCGGATCATGGAACACCGGCTCGGCGACGATCAGCTCGCGCGGATCGACGCGGAAAATGTCGGCCAAAAGCCGGTCGGCGGTGGTGTCGGTGACGCGGAAGGCGCCGGTCGAGATGTCGATCCAGGCCAGCGCAAAGGAGTGGTCCGCTCCGCCTTTCACCCGCCCCAGCGCCATCAGGAAACTCGATTCCGACGGCGCCAGCAATTTGTCCTCGGTGATGGTGCCCGGTGTCACCAGCCGCACCACGTCGCGGCGCACCACCGATTTGCCGCCGCGTTTCTTGGCCTCGGCCGGATCCTCGATCTGTTCGCAGACGGCAACGCGGAAACCCTGGCCGATCAGCTTTTGCAGATAATCGTCGGCGGCATGCACCGGCACGCCGCACATCGGAATGTCGAGCCCTTGATACTTGCCGCGTTTGGTCAGCACGATGCCCAACGCCCGGCTCGCCTTCTCGGCATCGTCGAAGAACAGCTCGTAGAAATCGCCCATGCGATAGAACAGCAGCGAATCGGGGTTCGCCGCCTTGATCTCGATGAATTGCTCGATCATCGGCGTGGCGCCGGCGTGGGCGGTCGGCACCGGCGTCATCGCCTCGGGGGCGTCTGGCTCGTTCGGGCTGTGCATGTTCATGCGCGGCACGCTAGCAGATGTGATGATGCGGTTTAATGCCAGAGCTTCGAAAAACAGGGGACGACGGGACGGCAGCTTGTCCGCAATTGCCGATGCGGACGGCGATTCCAGCGCGCTGGCGGTTTACACGCGGCGGCGCGTGGTCTTAATTCGGTCCGACACAAAGCACCCGCTTCAACGAGGTGCTGCACCGGTGAGGAAATCAAGAACATCATGGCCAGGAAAACCGAGAACAACGGTCCGTCCGTCAGTGCGCAGGAAGCGCTCGAATTCCACGCCATGGGTCGCCCCGGCAAGCTGGAGGTCGTTGCCACCAAGCCGATGGCGACGCAACGCGACCTCAGCCTCGCCTATTCGCCTGGCGTCGCGGTTCCTGTTCTGGCCATCGCCGAAGACCCCTCGCGCGCCTTCGACTACACGACGCGCGGCAATATGGTCGCCGTCATCTCCAACGGCACCGCCATTCTCGGCCTTGGCAATCTCGGCGCGCTGGCCTCCAAGCCGGTGATGGAGGGCAAGGCGGTGCTGTTCAAGCGCTTCGCCGATGTCGATTCCATCGACCTCGAGGTCGATACCGAGGACGCCGACGAGTTCATCAACTGTGTGCGTTTCCTCGGGCCCTCTTTCGGCGGCATCAATCTCGAGGACATCAAGGCGCCGGAATGCTTCATCATCGAGCAGCGCCTGCGCGAATTGATGGACATCCCGGTCTTCCATGACGACCAGCACGGCACTGCGATCATCTCGGCCGCCGGCCTGATCAACGCGCTGGAAATCACCGGCCGCGACATGAAGACCACAAAAATGGTCTGCAACGGCGCCGGTGCAGCCGGCATCGCCTGTATCGAGCTGATGAAGGCGATGGGTTTTGCCCCCGAAAACATCACTTTGTGCGACACCAAGGGTGTGGTGTTCCAGGGCCGCACCGAAGGCATGAACCAGTGGAAGTCGGCGCATGCGGTCAAGACCGAGGCGCGCAGCCTCGCCGAGGCGCTCGACGGCGCCGACGTCTTCCTCGGCCTCTCCGCCAAGGGCGCGCTGACCACCGCCATGGTGCAGTCGATGGCCAAGAACCCGATCATCTTCGCCATGGCCAATCCCGATCCGGAAATCACGCCGGAGGAGGTCGCCGAAATCCGCACCGACGCCATCATGGCCACAGGGCGTTCTGATTACCCCAACCAGGTCAACAACGTGCTCGGCTTCCCCTACATCTTCCGCGGCGCGCTGGATGTCAGGGCAACCACCATCAATGACGACATGAAGATCGCCGCCGCGCAGGCGCTGGCGGCATTGGCACGCCAGGATGTGCCCGACGACGTCGCCGCCGCCTATCAGGGCAACCGGCCGAAATTCGGCCCCAACTACATCATCCCGGTGCCGTTCGACCCGCGCCTGATCTCGGCCATCCCGATTGCGGTGGCCAAGGCGGCGATGGATTCCGGCGTCGCCCGCAAGCCGATCCTCGATCTCGATCGTTACGCGCAGGAACTGTCGGCCCGCCGCGACCCGATCGCATCGACCCTGCAGCGCATCTACGACCGCGTGCGCCGCCAGCCCAAGCGCATCGTCTTCGCCGAGGGCGAGGAGGAGCAGGTCATGCGCGCCGCCGTCTCCTATGTGAACCAGCGGCTCGGCACCGCCATCCTGCTCGGACGCGACGACGTCATCAAGGAAAACGCCAAGCACGCCGGCATCGACCTCAACAAGCAAGGCATCGAGATCATCAACGCCCGCCTGTCGCGCCGCAACGGCATCTACACCGACTATCTCTACGAGCGCATGCAGCGCAAAGGCTTCCTGTTCCGCGACTGCCAGCGGCTGATCAACAACGACCGCAACCATTTTGCCGCCTGCATGGTGGCGCTGGGCGACGCCGACGGCATCGTCACGGGTGTGACCCGCAACTATTCCACCGCACTCGACGACATCCGCCGCGTCATCGACGCCAAGCCCGGCCACCGCGTCATCGGCGTCTCGATCGTGCTGGCGCGGGGCAAGACCGTGCTCGTCGCCGACACCGCCGTGCACGACATGCCGAACGCCGAGCAGATCGCCGACATCGCCGAGGAGGCCGCGGGCTTTGCCCGCCGCATGGGCTATGAGCCGAGGCTCGCCATGCTCGCCTATTCGACCTTCGGCCATCCGCAGGGCGAGCGCTCCGAGCGCGTCCAGGAAGCGGTGCGCATCCTCGACAAGCGCCGCGTCGATTTCGAATATGACGGCGAAATGGCCGCCGACGTGGCGCTCAATGCGCGGGCCATGGCGCAATATCCGTTCATAAGGTTGACCGGCCCGGCCAATGTGCTGATCATGCCGGCGTTCCACTCGGCCTCGATCTCGACCAAGATGCTGCAGGAACTCGGCGGCTCCACGGTCATCGGCCCGCTGCTGGTCGGCTTGAACAAGCCAGTTCAGATCGTGTCGCTCAACGCCAAGGACTCGGACATCGTCAACATGGCGGCGATCGCGGCGTATACGGCGGGGACTTGAGCGGCGAGCCTTAGCGGTGAGTCTGCGAGGCGTTCAGCCCGGCGCGAATACGCGCGCGGCTTCGATCACCTCGTCGACCTGATCCTGCCGAAGCAGGTCGACGGGAATGCGGCCGTCGAGCTGCGCCGAGGGCCGCGTCAGCCACAGCCATGCGAGCCTTGGATTGGTGATCAGCGACAGCACGTCGCGAATGCCCGCAACCGGCCGTCCATCGACGAACTGCGCCAGCGGGAAGACATGTTTGCGGCCGCCCTTGCGCAAGGCGATGACCTCGCCCCGCCGTTGCCAGCGATGCAGGGTCGAGCGGGCGATACGCAAATTCTCTTCCAGATAGGTCGAGCCGGCGACGCGGCCCGCCCAGTCCTCGATCAGCATCGATTCGAGATCGTCGGACTTTGGCAGCGAAGGAGGCTCGACATCGGCCAACGGGGTCGTCGGCGGATTGATTACGCCGGCTATACCGGCTTCGCTGCGGCGCGCGGCTTCCGCCGCCAGCGCGCGCACGAATTTCGAGGCCAGGCCGGGCAGGTCGGCATGGATGGCGTCGATGGCGCGCTGGTGCTTCGGTGACAGCAAGGTGACGGCGGACGCTATGCTGCCGGCGATCTTGCCGACCGAGACCATGGTGGGCTTGTTGATGGCCTCGTCATAGTGCGCAAGCGCGCGCTCGACGTCCTCCGCGACCATCTCCGCGAAGTCGTCCTGTTTGAGGCCCTGGATCTGAAATCTGTTCATGCATCTGTCTTTTGGCCGCGCGCTCCCCTCAGCTGCGGCCGATTGTTGAATTTCTAGTGCGGAAAACGGAAATCGCGGCGGCAACGAATCCGGCCGCCCGACAGCATGCTGTCCAGCATTTCTTGACACCCCAACTGACTGAGGGCGCACCGAAATGTCAGTCGCGGGACGCCCAGATTGCGTGTAGGTGCGATGTATGACAGCCGCGCGACGGTGAGAAGCGGTCCGCGCAGCGGACGAAAAGCCAATTGCTTGGCTTTTCGAGCTTCGAACGCCCTGAGCCTGCGAAGGGCAGCGGCGCGACCGGCCGCCTACGGCACAAGCGCCGGGCTTTAGGGTTACAGTAACCCCGCCTGCTCGGCCTCGCGACGCAAATTCTGCCGCGGCCTGGGGCCGATCTGCTGGATCACCAATCCGGCCGCCAGTGAGCCAAGGTCGCCGCAGGTCTGCAGGTCGCGGCCTTGCGTGTAACCATGCAGGAAGCCGGCGGCATAGAGATCGCCGGCGCCTGTCGTGTCGACCAGTTCCTTGATGGCGGTCGCCTTGATGACCACGGTCTCGTCGCCGCGCACGATGACCGAGCCCTTTTCCGAGCGGGTGACGGCGGCGATCCGGCAATCCTTGCGGATCTGCGCCAGCGCTTCGTCGAACGACGATGTCTGGTAGAGCGACTTGATCTCGTGGCTGTTGGCAAAGACGATATCGACCGTGCCCGAACGCATCAGGTCGAGGAACTCGTCTCGGTAGCGGTCGACGCAGAACGAATCCGACAGTGTCATGGAGACTTCGCGGCCCGCCGCGTGCGCCAGCTTGGCCGTCTGCCGGATCGCTTCCTTGGCGCGCGGCGGATCCCACAGATAGCCTTCGAAATAGGTGACCTTGGCACCGGACGCCTTGTCGGCCTCGACATCCTCAGGGCCAAGCTCGACGCAGGCGCCGAGATAGGTGTTCATCGAGCGCTCGCCGTCGGGGGTGACGAAGATCATCGAGCGCGCTGTCGGCGGCTCGCCCTTGAGCGGCCTGGTGTCGAAGGCGACACCCTGCGCATGGATGTCGTGGGCGTAGATTTCGCCGAGCGCATCGCTGGAGACCTTGCCGAAGAAGGCGGCGCGGCCGCCGAAGCTGGCGACGCCGGCCGCCGTGTTGCCGGCGCTGCCGCCGGAGGCTTCGATCGCCGGGCCCATGCGGCTGTAGAGCAGTTCGGCGCGCTCTGTATCGATGAGGTTCATCGCGCCCTTGATGATGCCGTTGGTGTCGAGGAATTCCTCGTCGCACTGGGCGATGATGTCGACAATGGCATTGCCGATGCAAAGCACGTCATAATCCGGCATCAAAATCTCCGCCAAAAACCCGAGCCGGCTTCTTGCCACGCCCGGGCGGGTCTACAGCATGAGCCCGAAAATTGGCAACCGATTTTCTGTCGCCGCCAGCGTGGCGGCGATGAGCATCCCCGCCTTGGGAAGGCGTGCGGCGCCGCACCAGCCGCGAGGCGCTATGACAATTCGACCGTGGCCGAAGCATTTCATTGCCGCACCGCTTACAAGCCTGGCTCAGCCGATCCCGTTACAAAGGCGAGCCAGCCCCCCATGTCTACAAAGAACATGCCGACAAAGAACGAGTCTGCAAAAAACGACATGACCACCGACCTGGCACTGCTCGCCGTGCTGGCAGTGCTTTGGGGCGCCTCATACACCTTCATCAAGATCGGCGTCGAGACAATCCCGCCGGTCACCTTCATTGCCGCCCGCACCCTGATCGCCGGTGGCATCCTGTTTGCCATCATCCGCTGGCGCGGGCTCGCCATGCCTGGCGATGCGGCAAGCTGGCGCCGCTTTGCCTTCCAGGCATGCCTCAACAGCGTCATACCGTTCACCCTGATCGCCGCGGCCGAGCGCTCGGTCGATGCAGGCCTCGCCACCATCCTGAACGCGACCTCACCGATCTTCACCTTCCTGTTCACCGCGCTCATCACCCGCCATGAGCCGGTCACGGTGCGCAAGCTGATTGGCGTCGGCGCCGGTATAGCTGGAATATGCCTGATCATCGGAACCCAGGCGCTTGATGGCATCGGTCACCAATTGTGGGCGCAGCTTGCCATCGTCGCAGCGACAATCTGCTATGCCGGTGCGGCCATTTTCGGCCGTGGCTTCAAGGGCCTCGACCCGATGCTGCCGGCCGCCGGATCGATGCTGTGCGGCGCAATCATCCTGGTGCCGCTCAGTCTTGTGTTCGACCAGCCGTGGACGCTGGCGCCGTCGACCGCATCGATCCTGGCCTTGCTCGGCCTGTCGGTGTTTTCGACCGCACTGGCTTTCGTCATCTATTTCCGCCTCATCCACACGCTGGGCTCGGTCGGCACCACTTCGCAGGCCTATCTGCGCGTGCCGATCGGCGTCGGCATCGGCGCCGTCTTCCTCGGTGAAAGCCTTGGTTCGACGGCATGGCTGGGCATGGCGTTTGTCGTGGCTGGGGTCGCTGCCATGGCCATCCCGGTTCGCAGGCCGGCGCTTGCGCGGTAGGCGCCCGCCGCTTGTGCTGGCGACCTGCACTGCTTATCTCGGGGGCGTCCGTCTTTCGGCGGTATCCGCTAACCCTTGGTTGAAGCACGGTGATTTTCGACGCTGCCCGCACTGCGGCCCTTGAGCTGCTCTCGCCTCCGTTTCGTGCCGTGTTCCTCAAGACGCTGGGCTTGACCCTGCTGGCGCTGGTGGCGCTGTGGTTCGGTCTGACCAGCCTTGTCGAGTGGCTGGCCCTGCCATGGTTGCAGACGCTGTTGCCCGGCATGCCGTCCTGGGCCGGCTGGCTGGGCGGCATCATCGCGGCAATAGCGCTTGCCTTCGGTATGGCGTTGCTCATCGCGCCGGTAACGGCTGTTGTCGCCGGCCTGTTCCTCGACGATATCGCCGAGGTGGTCGAGCGCACCGACTATCCCGGCGATCCATCCGGCCGCGCCATGCCAGCGCTGCGCTCGCTGGTGCTATCGATGCGATTTCTCGGCGTCGTCATTCTTGGCAACATCGTCGCCCTGCTGCTTCTCTTGGTGCCGGGCGTCAACATCGCCGCCTTCTTCATCGTCAACGGCTATCTGCTCGGGCGCGAGTTCTTCGAATTCGCTGCCATGCGCTTTCGCGACGAAGAAGAGGCCAGAGCCTTGCGCAGACACTATGCCGGCACGGTGTTTCTCGCCGGCCTGCTCATCGCTGCCTTCCTCGCCGTGCCGCTGCTCAATCTGGTGACGCCGCTCTTCGCCGCCGCCATGATGGTGCATCTGCACAAGGCGATTTCGGTGCGGGAAGTGGCTCGCTCCTCACGCGGCTGAGCATTTTCGTCAGCGCAACAGGAAACCGCGTCCCAGTTCGTCGTCGGCCTCGACAATGAACTCGGCCCGCCCGGAATAGTAGGCGCGGCCGCCGACGCGGGCGATGATCGCCTCGTGCGGGCCAGCCTTCGCCGTCCGCACCACGGACCCGGAAAAACGCGAGCCGGCGATGCTCTCGAACATGCGTGTCTGCCCGATCGCGATCTCGCCCTTGGCATGCATGGCCGCCAACCGCGCGGTCACGCCGGAGCCGGTCGGCGAGCGGTCGACCTCGGCCTCGGCGAAGACGCAGATGTTCTTAGTCACCTCGCTGGAAAACGCGTCGCGGCCATCGGTCAGGATGGTGCCGTAGAGGAAGGCAAGGTCGGCATGGTCGGGATGCGACAGCGGCAATTCGGCCTTGAGCCTGTCCGTCAGCGCGGTTGCCGCATCGACGAAATCGCGCACCCGGCTTCTGCCGAATTCAAGCCCGAATTGGTGACAATCGGCCAGCGCGTAGAAGGCGCCGCCATAGGCGACGTCGAAGCCGATCGTGCCATGACCCGCCAGCTCTATCGTCTGCCCGCCGGCGAACAGGAAGGCCGGCACGCTTTCGAACGACACCGCACCGGCCTTGCCGTCCCTGACCTCGACCGAGGCGACGACCAGCCCGCACGGCGCCTCGATATTGACTGTCGTGATTGGTTCCTGTTTCGCCACCAATCCCTCATCTACGGCGTAGCGGCCGAGCGCGACGATGGCGTGGCCGCACATCGTCGAGTAACCCTCATTGTGCATGAACAGCACGGCGAGGTCGGCGCCGGGCAGGTCCGGCTCGACCAGCAAGGCGCCATACATGTCGTAATGGCCGCGCGGCTCGAACATCAGGATTTTCCTGAGATGATCGAGATGGTCGCGCACATAGGCGCGCTTTTCTAGGATCGTGCCCTTGGGAATACCGGGATAGCCGCCGGTGACGATCCTGAGCGGCTCGCCGCCTGTATGCATGTCGACGACGGTCAGCGTCATGCGATGGGCCCCGTTCAAGCTGAAGACTTGCCGAAGAGGGCCTGCAATTTGCCGAACGGCATGGCGGCGCGGGTGAAGCCGAAGGTGCCGTCCTGCTGGATCTCGCGTGCCGCCGTTTCCAGCATGCCATAGGCGAAATTGGTCAGCCACGGCCCGAGCGAGATGCGCTTGACGCCGGCCATGGCGAGGTCGGCGATGGTGAAGCCAGGCTTTGCCATGACATTGACCGGCTTGCTGACCGCCGAGCAGAGCGTGCGGATCATCTCGACGTCGCCGATGCCTGGCGCATAGAGCACGTCGGCGCCGGCCTTCTCGAACGCCTGCAGCCGCTTGATGGTATCGTCGAGGTCGGACTTGCCCCACAGGAAATTCTCGGCCCGCGCCGTGAAGACGAAATCGCGCTTCAGCGCCCGCGCCGCCTCCACCGCCGCCGCAACGCGCTCGACAGCGTGCGCGAAATCATAGATTGGCTTGTCGGGGTCGCCGGTGTGGTCTTCGATCGAGCAGCCGGCAAGACCGGCCGCTTCGGCCGCGAAGATGGTTTCGGCGGCCTGCTCGGCGCTGTCGCCCTTGCCTTTCTCGAGGTCGGCCGAGACCGGCAGGCTGGTCGCCCCCGACACCTCGCGGCAATGGTGGATCATCTGGTCGAAGGTCACCGCGCCGTCCGGCAAGCCGCGCGAAAAGGCAAAGCCGGCGCTGGTTGTCGCCAGCGCCGTGAAGCCGAACGAGCCGAGCAGCTTCGTCGTGCCGATATCCCAGGGATTGGGCATGACGAAGGTCGAGGCATGCAGGTCGCGGAAGATCTTGCCCTTGTCCATGGTAGTACCCCCATATGCGGTGTGGCTAAGTGGATTTTATCCTGCCCCATTTGGCCGGGCAAACGAATGCGGTTGGTTCAGAAGCGTTTGGCGTTCTCTCCTGCCAATTTGTCCAGCGTGTCGGAATCCTTGATGTAGCGCGATGTCTTCTTGTCCCAGTGATAGATGACGGAAATCGCGTGGGACTCTGGTCGGGGCGGAGTGTCGTCGCAGCTTTCGCCGTTGAGCACCGTGGCATCGGTCACCGTCACTTTGATGGCAGCATAGGACTTCCCCTCCGCGATGGCCTGAAAAGCTACATCCTGCTTGCGGCTGTAGGCGCACAGGTTTTCGTCGAACGTATAGATCATGTCGATCAGTTCGAATTTGTCGTCGCGGACCATGATCAGCGGCGTGATCACATAGTTCTGGCTCGAGTTGAAATGCGCGCTCATGGTGATCAGGACGTCATCGTTGGCGCTGACCGAAAGCTTGCCCGGTTCGCGGAAGTAGGTGCCGCGGTCGAGCGCGACATTGACGGCGTCGAGCAATTTTGGCTTGGCCGTGACGTCGTAGAGCGCCAGCACCGCATAGCCTTCGGCGCTGTCGGGAGAGTCACCGAGGTCGAACAGCATGGCCAGCCGGTCCTTGCCGCCGGCCTTGATCGCAAGCACCGCGGCATTGGAAAAGCCCGAAGTTTCGGGCGGCGAACCGCCGCCGTCCGGTCGCTCGATATGTCGCATCTCGATCGGTAACCCGCCCCTGTAGAAGCCGTCCTGGTCCGCGGCGAGATCTGGAATGACCATCCTCGCGAGGTCGAGATAGGTGGCATCCGTGCGGCCGGGCAAAGCACTGCCGAGTTCCGGGAAGCCGACGGCTTGCGCGCCGGCCGCAGTCCACAAAAACGGCAGCAGCGTCAAGGTAAGGAAGAAGCGGAACAGGGCGGGTTTCATGCGTGGCCTCGAATTGGCGGGGCCAAGCTAGCACGGACGATCGAGGCGTACAGCCGCAGGCTGAAGATCAGCTTAGTGGATCGGCACCAGCCCGGCCAGCTCGCGCATGTCGTCGAACAGGATGCCGCCGGCCTGGATCAGGCCGGCGCGGTCGGAATAGGGATCGGCATGATAGGAAAACACCCGCATGCCGGCGGCGATCCCGGCCTGCGTGCCGGCGACGCTGTCCTCGATGACGATGCAGTCGGCGGGCGCGAAGCCCATGGTCTTGGCCGCATGCAGGAACAGGTCCGGGAACGGCTTGCCACGGCTGACCATGGTCGAGGAAAACATCGCGTGTTCGAACAGCGGCAACAGCCCGGTCTGGCCGAGCGTGATGTGCATCTTCGACACTCGGGCCGAGGTGGCGACGCAATACGCGATACCGGCTGAACGCACGGCTTCGACGAACTCGCGGACGTAGGGGATCGCTTCGACGCCGTGGGCAAACAGATCCGGCAGGCCGGCGTTCCAGCGATCGACGAAATCGACGCCGAGCCTGCCGCTGGTCTCTGCTTCGATCTCTTTCTGCACCGACGCCATGCTGCGGCCGGAGAAATTCTTGCGGCAATATTCGAAGCTTGTCGGATAGCCGGCAGCGGTCAGCCATTCGGCGAGGCGCCGATTGGCGAGGTTCTCGGTGTCGACCAGGATCCCGTCGCAGTCGAAGATGACAAGTTTAGGCAGTTCAGGCATCAGGCGGTGCCGGTCGACCCGAACCCGCCCGCGCCGCGCGCCGTGCCGCCAGCTAGGTTGCGCTCTTCCACGGCGGCTTGCGTCACCGCGGCAAAAACGATCTGGGCGATGCGCATGCCGCGCGTCACCGCGAAGTCCTCGTCGCCGAGATTGATCAGCAGCACCTTCACCTCGCCGCGATAATCGCTGTCGATGGTGCCGGGCGTGTTGAGGACGGTCAGGCCGTGCTTGAAAGCAAGTCCGGAGCGCGGCCGCACCTGGCCCTCCATGCCTTCCGGAATTTCCAGGATCAGCCCGGTCGGCACCAAAGTACGCTTGCCAGGCAGGATCAGCAGCGGCCGGTCGTCGGGCACCGCGGCGCGCAGATCCATGCCGGCAGCACCGGTGCTTTCATAAGCAGGAAGGGGAAGTCCTTCAGCATGCGGCAACCTGACGAAGCCGACGGTCGGACCGATGACGGAGGGAGTTTGAAGGGCTGCGCGCATAAAATCGATCCTATCGGCGCGAACGGCGATTCGGTCAACTCGACTGTAATTCTATCAACGGCTTTCTTTTGGGCGGCACTGTGACCTCAGCGCAGTTCCATCGGAACGACGGTGGTCTCCTTGATCTCCTCCATCACGAAGGACGCGGACACATCCGACAGCGCCACCTTGGCGATCAGCCGCTGGTAGAGCCGGTCATAGGCCTTCACGTCGGCGACGCGGGCGCGCAAGACATAGTCGAGGTCGCCCGACATGCGGTAGACGCCGGTGATCTCGGGAAAGCCGGTCACTGCCGCGCGGAATTTCTGCAGCCACTCCGGGTCGTGGTTGGACGTGCGGATCAGGATGAAGACGGAAAGGCCAAGTCCGAGCTTTTCGGCATCGACCAGCGCCACGCGGCCGGTGATGACGCCATCCTCCTCCAGCCGCTTCACCCGGCGCCAGCAGGCATTGCGCGACAGCGCCACCCGTTCCGACAGCTGGTCGACCGACAGCGTGCCGTCGCGTTGCAATTCGGCAAGCAATTTCCGGTCGATTTCGTCGATTTCCAACGCCATGTGGGATGTTTGTCCCATCAACGGGTCAAATACAAGGATATTTTGAGACCGATGAACCGGCGAAGCGTGTCAGGATACTCATATCAGGAACTTCAAGCGCTGAAGGGGACCAGCATGTCGGTCGCATGGATTTTCACCTCTCATCCGGCCAAGGTCGGCGAAACCTATTTCACTCATATGGCCTTTGCCGGCTGGTTCTCGTCGCGGCTGCTGATGGCGGCTGGCGCCGCGCTCGTTCACGCTTTCTTGCCATTTCTGTTTGAGACTACCGCCAGCCGAATCGTTCGTGAGCTTTACGAGCGGACGCACAACAGAGGCACACACGCGATCAAGGAGCCTGCGGCTCTTATGGATCGCGCCTAGAGGGCGACAGAAGCGATGTGCCGGTGGGCGGCCTATCTCGGTGAAGCAGTCTTTCTCGAAGACATGCTCACCGCGCCCTGTCACTCGCTGATCGCCCAGAGCCATTGCGCCCAGGAAGCGAAATCGCCGACCAATGGTGACGGTTTTGGCCTTGCCTGGTATGGCGACCGCCCGGAGCCGGGTCTCTACCGAGACATCCTGCCGGCATGGTCGGATCCCAATCTGAAGAGCCTGTGCCGGCAGATCAAATCCGGCCTGTTCCTCGCCCATGTGCGGGCGTCCACCGGCGGCGCCACCAGCCGCATGAATTGCCATCCGTTCATCTCCAGCTCTTGGTCGTTCATGCACAACGGCCAGATCGGCGGCTTCGAAAAAATCCGCCGCGCGCTGGAGAATTCGCTGTCCGACGCTGTCTTCGACCAGCGCGAAGGCACCACCGATTCCGAATTGTTTTTCCTGCTGATGATCGACGAGGGATTGACCGGCGATCCGCAAGGCGCCGTCTCCCGCGCCACCAGCCGCGTGCTCGAAGCCTCGCGCCGCGCCGGCCTCGAACCGGCGCTGAAACTCACCGCCGCCTTCTCCGACGGGCAGGCGCTGCATGCGGTGCGCTACGCCACCGACGCTCACGCACCGACGCTCTACACGTCTGTCCTGCGCAAGGGCGGCGGCCGCTGCATCGTTTCCGAGCCGTTCGACCGCGAGGGCGGCGACTGGCAGGCGATCCCGCCGTCGAGTTTTGTGACGATCACTGGCGATGGCATGGTCATTCGCCCTTTCGCACCCGCATCGGCCAGGCTGGCACTGGCCGTCTAGTTGCAAAAGTGCGGCAACGCCGCGGGACAGCCCCCCCTCTGTCCTGCCGGACATCTCCCCCACACGGGGGAGATTGGCACCTGCGACTGCCGCGCTATTCCTTGCAACGTCCGAGATTGGCGAAAGCTGTCGTGACATCCAATCTCCCCACCTGTGGGGGAGATGTCCGGCAGGACAGAGGGGGGCGCCGTAGAGTGCAGACTTGGACAGTCCAGTCTGCACAATTTCGATCAAACGCAGCCAATCCTCGAATGCTCAACTCCATTTGAAGCAGCGCCGCTGTCCGCCATCCGATCAGGCGAACGCGGCCAAGCCGGAGCATTGTCAATGGACCTCGTCTTTTCCTCAACCATCGAGCTGGCCACCGCCATCGCCGCGCGGAAGATCTCCGCCGTCGAGGCACTCGACGCGCACCTGGCGCAGATCGATGCGCACAACGATGCGGTCAACGCCGTCATCTCGCTCGACAGGGAAGGGGCTCGCGAGTGCGCCAAGAAGGCCGACGCGGCCCAGGCGCGCGGCGAGGCCCTCGGCCCGTTGCACGGCGTACCGTTCACGCTGAAGGACACGCACGAAACAGCAGGCATGAAGACCACGGTCGGCTTTCCGCCCTTTGCCGACTATGTCGCCAAACAGGACAGTCCGGTCGTCGCCCGCTTGCGTGCGGCTGGCGGCGTGCTGATGGCCAAGACCAATGTCGCGACCATGCTTTCGGACTGGCAGTCGAACAATCCGCTGTTTGGTCGCACCAGCAATCCCTGGAATCTCCAGCGCACGGCGGGCGGTTCCAGCGGCGGCGCGGCGGCTGCACTTTGCTCGGGGATGACGCCGTTCGATGTCGGCACCGACATGCAGGACTCAATCCGGCTGCCGGCCAGTTTCTGCGGTGTCTATGGCCTGAAGCCGACGGAGCACCGCGTCTCGCTGGCCGGCGTCTTTCCCGATCCCGGCGGTACTGCGCGCAGCGTGCGGCTGATGTCCTGCCTTGGGCCGCTGGCGCGCAGTGTGGAAGATTTGGCGCTGATCTATCAAATCATTGCCGGTCCTAATGGAAGCGACACCGATCTTGCGCCGGTGCCGGTCGAGGATATGCCAAGCCTCGACCTCAAGACATTGCGCATTGCCTTCGCGCCGTTCTTTCCCGGGTTTCCAGTGGCGGGCGACGTCAGCGCCGCGGTCGAAAGTCTCGCAAGGCAGTTACAATCCGCAGGAGCGGTCGTCGAAGAAGCAAAACTGCCGAAACTCGACCTGCATGACGATCTGGAGCAGGGCGGCGCGCTGATCGGCATGATGCTGGAGGCCGCTCAGCCTGAGCCGCCGGAGGAACCGACACCGGTCTCGCGCTGGTTCGAGGCACTCGCCCGCCGCGACAAATCCATTCTCGCCTGGGACCGGTTTTTCGAGGCCTACGACGCGTTGATCTGCCCGGTCGCCATGACCACCGCCTTCCCGCATTGCGAGCCGGGCACGCCGATCAAGGTCGACGGCAAGGAGCAGAGCTACTGGATGCTGCCGGCCTATGGCGCCGTGTTCAACTACAGCGGCCATCCAGCGCTTTCCATGCCGTGCGGACAGGACAGCACCGGCCTGCCGATCGGCCTGCAACTGGTCGGCAAACGCTGGTCGGAGTCACGGCTGCTCGGCATCGCCAAGGCAATCGAACCACTCACCGGCGGCTTTCGCCGTCCGCCCGCCTATTGAGCGAAGCGCGACAATCCATAAGGCGCAAGCAGCGGGTCGCGCTCGCCGTCGAGGATTTCCCTTGTGGCGAACAGGCCGACGGCCGGCGCCAGCGTGATGCCGGAATGCATGACCGCGACATAGACACCGTCCATGCCCACCGCGCGGCCGATGATCGGAAAGCCGTCGATCGGCGTCGGCCGGTAGCCGACCGTGTGGAAATCGAGTTCCAACCCGTCGCTGTCGCGCAGCATGGCTTTCATGGCCGCAAACAGCGCGTGGGCGGTGGCTTCGGCATTCATACCCGGATCGGCGCCGCCAAAATCCGAGCCGGCGATGATGCGGCCTTCCGCCGTCTGGCGCATGTGCAGCCGCTCGGCCAGAACCAGACCGTTGAGCAGCTTTTTGTAAGGCCGTGAGTGGACGATCAGGCCGGGCGGCGTTTCGATCGGCAGGTTGATCCCGGCGGTCGCGGCGATCTCCGGCGAGCCGACGCCGGCCGCGACCACCACCTCGTCTGATGCAATCAATCCGTGCGAAGTGTCGACACCGGTGATCCTGCCGCCGGTCTGGACCAGGGCCGTCACCGTGCTGGAGATGGTCTTCGCGCCATGTCGCTTCGCGCCTGCCAATAGGGCATGGGCGGCGGCCACGGGCTCTGCGACACCTTCCTCAGCCACATGCAGGGCAAAGTCGGGAAGCTCGGCGAGATTGGGCTCGATGCGCGCGGCACCGGCGCGGTCGACGCGTTCGATGCCGTAGCCCCAGGCGGAATGCTCCGTGGCGTAGATTTCCATGTCGGTGGCCGACAGATCCCAGCACAGGCCACCGCACCAGCTGAGCGGCAGGCCGGGTAGGTCCTGCGCCAGCCGCGACCATTCGGCCATCGCGCGGGTGCGCAGCCGGAAATAGGGCTCCGGATTGCCCCAGCTGGCATTGATCCAGGCAAACGAGTTTGGGGTGGCGATTCCACCGACGGGGCTGTCGGAAATGACCGTGACCTGTGCTCCCGCCTTGCTCAGATGCCAGGCGATGGAGGCGCCGATGATGCCGGCGCCGATGACGATCACTTGTTTCGCCGCAGTCATGCTTGCTCCTCTGCCTCGCCATCCGGAGGGATGTTCGTCCAGTGCCATCCCGGCAGCCGCTTGCCAACATCGCGCAGCGCAAAATATGCGGCAATGCACTGGCCGGAGCCACAGCACGGCTGAGCTGTATGCTCTGACGGTGAGGCGGCGATCAGCAGCTTCCGAGCCGTCGGACCGGTCGACAGCCCGGCACTGCGCTGCTAGAAGCCCGGCCTGTCACACGGAAATCCCAGAGAATGCCCGAAGCAATAGAAGAAGAAGTGGCGCGCCGCCGCACCTTCGCGATCATCGCGCACCCGGACGCCGGCAAGACCACGCTCACCGAAAAGCTGCTGCTGTTCGGCGGCGCCATCCAGCTTGCCGGCGAGGTCAAGGCCAAGAAGGACAAGATTCAGACGCGGTCCGACTGGATGAAGATCGAGCGTGAGCGCGGCATCTCGGTCGTCACCTCGGTGATGACCTTCGAGTATGAAGACAATGTCTTCAACCTGCTCGACACGCCCGGCCACGAGGATTTCGCCGACGACACCTACCGCACGCTGTCGGCGGTCGACTCGGCGGTCATGGTCATCGATGCCGCCAAGGGCATCGAGCCGCGCACACTGAAGCTGTTCGAAGTCTGCCGGCTGCGCGACATTCCGATCATCACCTTCATCAACAAGATGGACCGCGAAAGCCGCGATCCGTTCGAGATTTTGGACGAGATCGAGCAGAAGCTGGCGCTGGATACTGCCCCCGTCACCTGGCCGATCGGCCGCGGCAAGAATTTTGCCGGCACCTATCATCTGGCGCTGAATGCCGTGCGCAGGGGCGACGCGGAGAAAGAACGCACGCCGGTCAATGGTCCCGATTCCAACCGCGTCGCCGGCCTGCTGCCGGAAAACGAGCGCGAGGCCTTCATCGAGGAACTGGAGCTCGCGCGGGAAGCGTGCAGACCCCTTGATATCGAGGCCTTCCGCGAGGGTCATCTGACGCCGGTCTATTTCGGCTCGGCGCTGCGCAACTACGGCGTCCGCGACCTGATCGAGGCGCTTGGCGCTTTTGGACCGCCGCCGCGCGCGCAGGAGGCCGATACCCGCAAGGTCGAGGCGACCGAGGAGAAGATGACGTCCTTCGTCTTCAAGATCCAGGCCAACATGGATCCCAATCACCGCGACCGCATCGCCTTCGTCCGCGTCTGTTCGGGCAAGCTCGAGCGCGGCATGAAGGCCAAGCTGGTGCGCACGGGAAAACCGATGTCGCTGTCGGCGCCGCAGTTCTTCTTTGCCCGCACCCGCGTCACCGCCGACGAGGCGTTCGCCGGCGATGTCGTCGGCATTCCCAACCACGGCACGCTGCGTATTGGCGATACGCTGACCGAGGGCGAGGAAATCCTGTTCCGCGGCGTGCCGAATTTCGCACCGGAAATCCTGCGCCGCGTTCGCCTCGGCGACGCGATGAAGGCGAAAAAACTCAAGGAAGCGCTGCACCAGATGGCAGAGGAGGGCGTCGTGCAGCTGTTTTCGCCCGAGGATGGCTCGCCGGCCATCGTCGGGGTCGTCGGCGCGCTGCAGCTCGACGTGCTGAAGGAACGGCTGAACTTCGAATACACGCTGCCGGTCGAATTCGAAATGTCGCGCTTCTCGGTGTGTCGCTGGATCTCGGCCGACGACAAGGCCGAGACGCTTCGCTTCATCGAGGCGCATCGCGGCGACATCGCCCGCGACCTCGACAATGATCCGGTGTTCCTCGCCCAGCACGCTTTCTCGCTGAACTACGAAGCGGAACGCTGGAAGGCGATCAGGTTTGCCACGATCAAGGACTATCAGGTCCGCGACAGAGCGGCGTAGGCGCCAGTTTTTCCTTCTCTCCGTTCACGGGGAGAAGGTGCTCGAAGGGCAGATGAGGGGCGGCGCGACCCTTGACTATCCTCTAGCGGCTTCCTCGATCTTGGCGATGTCGATCTTGCTCATCTGCATCATCGCCGACATCACGCGGCCGGCCTTGGCCCGGTCCGGATCCAGCAGCAGGCGCGGCAGCTGCTCCGGCACAACCTGCCAGGAGACGCCGAATTTATCCTTCAGCCAGCTGCATTGCGACGGTTGGCCGCCACCTTCGATGAGCTTGTCCCAGAAGTAATCCACCTCTTCCTGCGTCTTGCAGTCGATCGACTGCGACATCGCCTCGGTGTGCTTGAATTGCGGTCCACCATTGAGCGCCTGGAACTGCACCCCGTCGAGTTCGAACGTGGTCACCAGCACCTTGCCTTCATCGGCGTGGCCTTCGGGCCAGCGCATTACGCTCAGCACCTTCGAATTCTTGAAGATGGAGACGTAGAAATTCATGGCCTCTTCGGCCTGGCCGTCGAACCACAGGCAGGTGGTGATCTTTTGCATGTCGTGCTCCTCGGGTGGTTTTGGTTGCGTTACGGCGAAACGGCTGACTCCGAACGCGGTGCCATTTCCATGCCGTCTGCCCAAGGACGGGCATGCAGTGCGCCATCCGACAGTGCCACGCATTTTTTTTGAGAGAATCTGGCGCATTGCAAAATTGTGGCCAGACCGGGCTTGCGCGTCTATAACGCCTGCGGTCCGAATTCAGCTCCGCCGCGCCATGCCTGGCTGCGGCCAGCCACCAAGGAAAAAACATGCCTGCCTATCGCTCCCGCACCACCACCCATGGCCGCAACATGGCCGGCGCTCGCGGCCTCTGGCGCGCCACCGGCATGAAGGACAGCGATTTCGGCAAGCCGATCATCGCGGTGGTCAACTCCTTCACCCAGTTCGTGCCGGGCCATGTCCATCTGAAGGATCTCGGCCAGTTGGTCGCGCGCGAGATCGAGAAGGCCGGCGGCGTCGCCAAGGAATTCAACACCATCGCCGTCGACGACGGCATCGCCATGGGCCATGACGGCATGCTCTATTCGCTGCCGTCGCGCGAATTGATCGCCGACTCGGTCGAGTACATGGTCAACGCTCACTGTGCCGATGCCATGGTCTGCATCTCCAATTGCGACAAGATCACGCCCGGCATGCTGATGGCCTCGTTGCGCCTCAACATCCCTACCGTCTTCGTTTCCGGCGGTCCGATGGAAGCTGGCAAGGTGGTGCTCGCCGGCAAGACGCAGGCTCTCGACCTGGTCGATGCCATGGTGGCGGCGGCCGACGACAGAATTTCCGACGAGGACGTCAAGGTCATCGAGCGCTCGGCCTGCCCGACCTGCGGCTCCTGCTCGGGCATGTTCACCGCCAATTCGATGAATTGCCTGACCGAGGCGCTGGGCCTTTCATTGCCCGGCAACGGCTCGACGCTGGCCACGCATGCCGACCGCAAGCGGCTGTTCGTCGAGGCCGGCCACCTGATCGTCGATCTCGCCCAGCGCTATTACGAGCAGGACGACGAAACCGCGCTGCCACGCAACATCGCCTCCAAAGGTGCGTTCGAGAACGCCATGACGCTCGACATCGCCATGGGCGGCTCGACCAACACCGTGCTGCACATTCTCGCCGCCGCGCATGAGGGCGAAATCGATTTCGATCAGGACGACATCGACGCGCTGTCGCGCAAGGTGCCGGTGCTGTGCAAGGTTGCTCCGGCCAAGTCCGACGTGCACATGGAAGACGTCCACCGCGCCGGCGGCATCATGGCCATCCTCGGCCAGCTCGACAATGCCGGCCTGCTCAACCGCGACCTGCCGACGGTGCACACGCGAACGCTGGGCGAAGCGCTCGACCATTGGGATATTTCCCGCACGACCAGCCAGAGTGTGCGCGATTTCTTCCTCGCCGCCCCTGGTGGCGTGCCGACACAGGTCGCTTTCAGCCAGGACCGCCGCTGGGACGAACTCGATCTCGACCGCGAGAAAGGCGTCATCCGCTCGACCGAACATCCCTTTTCCAAGGATGGCGGCCTCGCTGTGCTGAAAGGCAATCTGGCTCTCGACGGCTGCATCGTGAAGACGGCCGGCGTCGATGAATCGATCCTGAAGTTCACCGGCCCGGCCCGCGTGTTCGAAAGCCAGGATTCCAGCGTCAAGGCGATCCTGTCGAACGAGATCAAGGCCGGCGATGTGGTCGTCATCCGCTATGAAGGGCCGCGCGGCGGCCCAGGCATGCAGGAAATGCTTTATCCAACCAGCTATCTGAAGTCGAAAGGGCTCGGCAAGGCCTGCGCTCTGGTCACCGACGGCCGCTTCTCCGGCGGCACCTCGGGCCTGTCGATCGGCCACGCATCGCCGGAAGCCGCCGAAGGCGGGCTGATCGGGCTGGTGCAGGAGGGCGATACGATCGAGATCGACATCCCCAACCGCAGCATCCGCCTGGCTGTCGACGATGCCGAACTGGCAGCGCGCCGTGCTGCTATGGAGGCCAGGGGCGCCCTGGCCTGGAAGCCCGAGGAAAAGCGCAAGCGCAAGGTGACGACCGCCTTGCGCGCCTATGCCGCGATGGCGACCAGCGCGGCCAAGGGCGCGGTCAGGTTTGTGCCGGAATAAGGTTCGCGCCCAGGCCCCCTCATCCGGCCGCTACGCGGCCACCTTCTCCCCGCAGGGGAGAAGAGGCTGGCGCCGGCGCTGACGATCTCTTCTCCCCTCGGGGAGAAGGTGGCCCGAAGGGCCGTATGAGGGCGTCTGGCTCCAACATCCGGAACACCATCACGGCATCAACTGATACTCATAAAGCTTCTGGTAGAGCCCGCCCTGCTTGAGCAAGGTCTTGTGCGGGCCGCTTTCCACCACCTTGCCGGCTTCGAGCACCACGATCGTGTCAGCCTGGTGCACGGTCGACAGACGGTGCGCGATAACGATCGTCGTGCGGCCTTCCGTCAATTGCTGCAGCGCGTCGCGGAACAGTGCTTCCGATTCGGCATCGAGCGCGCTGGTCGCTTCGTCCAGAAGCAGGATCTCGGCATTGCGCAGCATGGCGCGTGCGATCGAGATCCGTTGGCGTTGGCCGCCCGACAGCAGGCCGCCATTCTCGCCGACATCCGTCTCGTAGCCTTTCGCCTGCGCGCTGATGAAGTCATGGGCGTTGGCCGCCTTGGCGGCGGCGATCACCTCTTCGTCGGTCGCACCCTCGCGCCCAAGCCGGATGTTGTGCATGATGGTGCCGGCAAACAGGAACGTGTCCTGGCTGACATAGGCGATCTTTTCCCGCAGCGATGCGAGCGTCGCATGGGAAATATCCTGACCATCGAACAGCACCTTGCCGCTCTTCGGGTCGTACATGCGCATGATCAGGTTTAGAATCGTCGACTTGCCGCCGCCGGAAGGCCCGACCAGCGCCGTCATCTTGCCGGGCGCAAGCGTCAGATCGAACCTGTCCAGCACCGGCGGCCCGTTCTGATAAGCGAAGTCGACCGCGTCGAACCGGATCTCGCCCGGTCCGGCCAGAAGCGGCTTCGCGTCGGGCTTCTCTACCAGAGTCAGCGGCTGGTCGGCGAGCTCGAACATCATGCGCACGCCGACAATGCCGCTTTCCAGCGATATGCGCACGCGCGCAAGGCGCTTTGCCGGCTCATAGGCAAACAGCAGCGCCCCGATGAAGGCCATGATGTTTCCAGGCATCTGGCCGCCTTGCAAGACCAGGAAGCCGCTGACGAAGATGGCCCCGGCAATTGCCAGTCCGGCCAGCGTCTCCATCACCGGGCTTGTCGCAGCCTCCAGCGTCGCGATGTTGTTGGCCCGGTTCTCGACGTCCGACACGGCCTTGTACATGCGGTTGCGCATTGCGCCTTCGAGGTTGAAGGATTTGACGACGCGCACGCCGATTGCCGTTTCCTGCATCACCTGCACGATCTGGCCGACCGAGCGAAACTCCATCGCGGCGAACTTGCGAACACGTTTGAGGATGCGGTTGACCCCGTAGATAGCCAAGGGGCCGACGACAAAGCAGATTATGGACAAGGCTGGCTGCTGCCAGACCATGACCCCTACCAGGACAACCAGCGACAACAGGTCGCGCACATAGGACGTGACAACGAGGTCGAGCACGTTGCGCGCAGCCTGCGCATTGTTGGTCATGCGTGTGATCAGGTCGGACGACGAGGTCGAATGGTAGAATTCGATGCCTTGCGCCAGGATGCGGTCGTAGATCTTGCGCTGGCGATCGGCGATGATGGCGTTGCCGACCCGGCTCATGAAATAGGCCTGGATGAAGTTGGCGAGACCCTTGAGGATGAAGATCGTGGCAACCCCCGCCGCAATCAGGTTGACGCGGTCAATCCGCTTGAAGACCACGAATTCGTCGGTGATCTCTTTGAGAATCCAGGCGCTGGCGCCGGTCGTGGCGGCCACCACAAGCATCGACAAGATCGCGGCGCCGTAGCCAAACCTGTGCTGGTAAAAGGATTCCCGGATCAACCTCGCAACGAGGCGCTGGTTTTCCGTCGAGCGGAAGAAACGAAACAAACGGCGGATCCTTGAAACCGGGACAACGAAGGCGGCTTATAGAGGGAGTTGCGGCCGGATGGAACCATCCGCGGCCGCCGCGGACAAACCGCTGTTGCAAGCGGCATCGACGAGATGCGATTTCCAGCCTCGGCTATATCAGATGATTCTTTTGACGGGATGACGACAGATGGATTTCGACCTTATCGTTCGCGGCGGCACGCTGCCTGATGGCAGCGTTGCCGACATCGGCATCAGCGGCGAGACGATCGCGGCGATCGAGCCCGTTATGCAGGGTTCCGCGCGAACCGAGATCGACGCCCGTGGCAATCTGGTCTCGCCGCCCTTCGTCGATCCGCATTTCCACATGGACGCGACGCTCTCATACGGCATTCCGCGCATCAACGCGTCGGGTACGCTGCTCGAAGGCATTTCGCTATGGGGCGAGTTGAAGCCGCTTTTGACGCATGAGGCGGTGCGTGATCGCGCATTGGCCTATTGCGACTGGGCGGTGTCGATGGGCCTGCTCGCAATCCGCACCCATGTCGATGTCTGCGATGACAGGCTGCTGGCGGTCGAGGCGCTGCTCGAGGTCAAGAAGACGGTCGCCCCCTATATCGACCTGCAACTGGTCGCCTTTCCGCAGGACGGGTTCTACCGCTCGCCGACGGCACGTGAGAACACCATCCGCGCATTGGACATGGGCCTCGACATTGTCGGCGGCATCCCCCATTTCGAGCGCACCATGGCCGACGGCACGCGTTCGGTAACGGAGCTGTGCGAGATCGCGGCCAAACGCGGCCTGATGGTCGACCTGCATTGCGACGAGACCGACGACCCGCTGTCGCGTCACATCGAACAGCTTGCCTATGAGACGCAGCGCCTTGGTCTGCAAAACAGGGTGGCCGGCTCGCATCTCACATCGATGCATTCGATGGACAATTACTACGTCTCGAAGCTGCTGCCGCTGATCGCCGAGGCCGGCGTCTCGGTCATTCCCAATCCGCTGATCAACATCATGCTGCAGGGCCGCCACGACACCTTCCCGAAGCGCCGCGGCCTGACTCGGGTCAAGGAGATGCTGGCGCTCGGCATTCGCGTCGGCTGGGGCCAGGATTGCGTGCTCGATCCCTGGTATTCGCTTGGCACCGCCGACATGCTCGATGTCGCCTTCATGGGTCTGCACGTTGCTCAGATGTCGAGCCCGGCCGAGATGGCGCGCTGCTTCGACATGGTCACCAACGTCAATGCCGCGATCATGGGCCTCGATCATCTCGGCCTGGCGGTCGGCAAGCGCGCCAGCCTTGTCGTCCTCGATGCCGGCAATCCGGTCGAAGCCCTGCGCTTGCGCGCCGAGCGCCTGTGCGTCATCGCCAGGGGCAAGGTGGTGGCGGAGCGGACGAAGCAGGAAACCAGGCTGTCCATCGACGGAAGGCCGGGAATGGTGAACCGGCGGCACATATCCAGCTAGATACAGCCGATTCCTGGCGCTGGTCTTACCCATTGCCCGAATTCTCCTCGTCAAAGCCGCCGCTTCCGTCTACGACGCGGCTTACCAGGGAGGAATCGGGATCGGCATGACGCAGCCCGTGGCGCAGAATTCGACGATCAGGAATGTGCTTCTGGCCGGCATTCTGCTGATGCTGGCCGGCGACTTCCTGTTTGCGCTGAACGACGCCATGGGCAAGTGGCTGGTCGCCAGCTTCTCCGTCGGTCAGGTGGTGCTGATCCGCTCCATCGGCGCCTTTTTCGTGCTTGGCCCGATGATTGCCCATCAAGGCACGGCCAAGCTGTTTCGCATGGAGCGCTTGGAGCTGCAGCTGCTGCGCGTTGTCATGACCACGCTCGACACCGCGCTCTTTTATGCCGCCGTGGTCTATCTGCCGCTTGCCGATGTCATGAGTTTCTACATGGCCGGGCCGATCTACGTTGCGGCGCTCTCGCACCTCTTGCTTGGCGAAAAGGTCGGTTGGCGCCGCTGGATGGCGATCCTGCTCGGCTTCTGCGGCGTTTTGATCATGCTGAAACCGTCCTCGGCGGCGTTCTCGCTGTCGTCGGGCTTTGCGCTGGTGGGCAGCATCTCCTTCGCCTTCGCCATCATCCTCAACCGCCGGCTGCGCGGCACCAGCGACACCAATCTGGTGACATGGCAGACTATCGGCACGCTGCTGGTCGGGGGTGTGCTGACCATCGGCGCCTGGCAGACGCCGTCGGCGCTCGATCTCGGCGCCATGCTGCTGCTCGGCATCGTCTCCTGCGGCGCGCATCTGATGATCACCAGGGCGCTCAAGCTGGCGCCGGCTTCGACATTGGCGCCGCTGCACTACACGCTGCTGCTGTGGGCGGTGGTGTTCGGACTGGCATTCTTCGGCGACGTGCCAGGCCCGCGCATACTGATCGGCTCGGGCATCGTCGTTCTGGCCGGCCTGTTCATCTTCCACCGCCAGAAAGTGGTCGAGACTGCGGTGCCGCCCGAAAACGTGCCGAAGGGCGTGAATTAGTAGGCTCAGCCCTGACGTATCGCCGCCAGGTGCCGTGAAAACTCCGTCGTCTCCATCAGCGCCTTGCAGCGCGCGAACCGACCGTCGGCATAGGCGCGAAAATCATCGACCGGATTGTTGTTGGCGAGCTGGATCAGCCCCCACAGCGTCCACAACAGGTCGCACATCGCCTTGTAGATGACGATGCGGCCGCGCTCCGCCGGCTTGGCCTCGCCGCCGAAATAGGCGCGCATCATCTCCTCATCCTGCCCCGTGTCGAATTTGCCTTCCACGCTGAGGTCGCCAAGGTCCCAGAGTGGGTCATTCATGCCCGAATACTCCCAGTCGACGATCCACATCCGCTCGCCGGTATCGAGAAAGTTCTCGCACAGCGGATCGCAGTGGCAGGCAACGAGCGGCAGCGGATAGGCGGCCAGCGCCGAGCGCACGCTCTCGGCGTCGCGCACCACGTCATGATAACCGGCGGGCAGGGCGACCTCCTTGGTGGACAGCACCTTGAGGTAATCGTCGATCATCGCGAACAATTCGAAGCGGAAGGGAAACACCGCGCCTGAATCGTGCAGCTTGCGAAAGGCCTCGCCGGCGCGGGCCGGACTGCCCGGACGTGTCCGGAATTTCTCCGGCGACATCGTTTCGGCGCCGGCGATGTAGCGTGTCACCATCACCCCGGTGCCGGGGTCGACATGCAGCACCTCGGGACTGACCCCTGCCTTTGCCGCTTCGCGTGCAGCCACTGCTTCGTTGGCCCGGTTGATGTATTCCTCGGTGCCCTTGCCGGGAATGCGCAGGCAGAAGTCGCCGGCCTTGAAGACGAGGTTGGTGAGGCCGCCCAGCCGTTCCAGCGGCCCGCTGTAGCCGGCCAGCATGGGAATGGCGTCCAGTGCCGCACGCGCCTCGTCAGTCACCATGCCTGCGCCCCCACGCCGTTATTTGTCGCAGCGACGGTTCCACAATTTTCGCGCTTTGGCTATCATCACTGCGAGATCAAAAATTGGCGGACTGGATAAAAGTGGCGGACAGCAAACATCATGGCGCGCTCGGCGCGGCCTACGCGGCAAAGCGGCCCGAAGAGGTGGCCGCACTCTATGATCGCTGGTCGGAAACCTATGACGCCGACATGTCGGCCGCCGGCTATCGCCATCCGACGATCTGCCTTGCCTTGCTGGCCCGCCATCTGCCGCGCGGTTCAGCACCGCTGCTCGATGCCGGGGCCGGCACCGGGCTCATCGGCGAATGGCTTGATATTGCTGGTTACCCGCAAGTCGAGGCACTCGATATTTCACAAGGCATGCTGGATCAGGCGGCCCGCAAGGGCGTCTATTCCGCGCTCCATTGCCTGGCGCTCGGCGGTCATCTGCCCTTTGCCGATGATGCCTATGCCGGGATCATCTCGGCCGGCGTCTTCACCTCGGGCCATGTCGGCGTCGAGGGGCTGGACGAGCTAATCCGCATCTGCCGCCCGGGCGGCGTGATCGTGCTGACGGTCAAGAACACGCTGTGGGATGCCGGCTTTGCCACGCGTGTCGGCGAGATCGAGGTGCAAGGCCTCGTCACCCGCGTCGAGGAAACGCGCCCTTACGTCTCCATGCCGGGCGAAGCCGACACCGTGCCCAGCCGCGGTCTCGCACTGCGCGTGACCTGACCTACGCTTTGACCCTGGCGCCTGCCGGGTCGTACATCGGCTCGAGATGGATCTTGGCCGGTGTCCTCTCCATCGCAACCACCAGTTCATAGTCGCCCGAGACCAGAAAATCGTCGCTCACCCCGTCGGCGTTGCGCACATAGCCGTAGCCGATGGTCTTGCCCAGCGTGTAGCCATAACCACCGCTGCTGAGATAACCGACCGGATCGCCATTGCGCAGTATGGTTTCGCGACCGAGCAGCACGATCTCGGGGTCGTCGACCGTGAAGCCGGCAAAGCGTTTCTTCAGTGCCGCGCCGCTGGTCTTCTCCAGCGCGCGCCGTCCAACGAAATCGGTGTTCTTGCGCAGCTTGACCGCCCAACCGAGCCCGGCTTCCTGCGGCGTGTCGTTGGGGGTGATGTCGGAGCCCCAGGCGCGATAGCCTTTTTCCAGCCTTAGCGATTCCAGCGCCCGATAGCCGACCGGGCGGATGTCATGCTTCTCGCCTGCCGCCAGCAGCGCGTCGAAGACTTCGCCGGTGGCCGCGATCGGCACATGCAGTTCCCAGCCGAGTTCGCCGACATAGGTGACGCGCAGCGCCCGAACCGTGTGGCCGGCGATGGCAATCTCATGCACATGGCCGAACGGGAAGCCGGCATTCGACACGTCGGCTCCGGTCGCCGCCGAGAGCACGTCGCGCGCCCGAGGACCCATCAGCGACAGCGTGCCGAAATCCTCGGTGACGTCGACAAGCCTGGCGTCGAGCCCTTCGCCGATATGATCGCTGATCCATGAGAAATCATGCGTGCGGAAACCTGTGCCGGTGACGATGTAGAATTTCTCCTCGGCCAGCCTCGCCACAGTGAGATCAGCCTCGATACCGCCGCGCGTGTTGAGAAGCTGCGTGTAGGTCAGCCGGCCGACCGGTTTGCTGACGTCGTTGGCGCAGATCCAGTCCAGCGCCTTCAGCGCATCGGGCCCGCTCAACTCGTATTTGGCGAAGGAGGATTGATCGAATATGCCAACCTTTTCGCGCACATGACGGTGTTCGTCGCCGACCGCCGCGAACCAGTTCTGCTGGCCCATCGAATAGATGTCCTGCGGCTCGACGCCTTCGGGCGCGAACCAGTTCGGCCGCTCCCAGCCGAGCTTCGAGCCGAACACAGCATTTTGCTGTTTCAGCCTGTCGTAGAGCGGCGAGAGGATACGGGGCCTCCCGCTGGCATACTCCTCATGCGGGAAGCCGATCGTATAGTGCTTGCCATAGGCCTCCAGCGTGCGGTCGCGGACCCACTGACGGTCGCGGTGCAGGTTGGAAAAGCGCCTGATGTCGACCACCCAAAGGTCGAGCGGTGCTTCGCCGTCGACCACCCACTGCGCCAGCACCCAGCCGGCGCCGCCGCCCGAGGCGATGCCGAAGGCGTTGAAGCCGGCGCCGACGAACATGTTGGCACATTCGGGCGCTGTGCCGAGAATGAAATTGCCGTCCGGCGTAAAACTCTCCGGCCCGTTGATCATCTGCTTGACGCCGACGGTTTCCAGCGCCGGCACGCGCGCGATCGCTTGGCTCATGTGCTGCTCGAAATGGTCGTAGTCGTCGTCGAACAGCCTGAACTCCCAATCATTGGGTACGTCGCCGCCGGGGAGACCAGTCGCCCAGGCCTGCGGGTTCGGCTCATAGCCGCCCATCACCAGCCCGCCGACTTCCTCCTTGAAATAGGTGCGTCGGTCAGGGTCGCGGATGGTCGGCGCGTCGGTCGCCAGACCGTCGATCTTCTCGGTGATGATGTACTGGTGCTTCACCGGCTGAAGCGGCACGTTGATGCCGGCCATGGCCCCCACTTGCCGCGCCCATTGGCCCGCACAGTTGACCACCTTGTCGCAGGCGATGTCGCCCTTGCTGGTCTTCACCGCCGTGATGCGGCCGTCCTTCATTTCGAAGCCGGTGACACGGACATCCTCGAACAGTTTGGCGCCATGCATGCGCGCGCCCTTGGCCAGCGACTGCGTGATGTCGGAGGGGCTCGCCTGGCCATCGGTCGGCAGCCAGGAGGCGCCGACGAGATCGCCGGTCTCCAGCAGCGGCCACATTCTTTTCACCTCGTCCGGCGACAGCAATTGCATGTCCATGCCGAAGCTTTTTGCTGTTGTCGCCAGCCTTTTGTACTCCGTCCAGCGGTCGGCATTGGTGGCGAGCCTGAGGCAGCCGGTCATCTTCCAGCCGGTGGCGAGACCGGTCTCGGCCTCCAGTCCCTTGTAGAGGTCGACGGAGTATTTCAGCACGCGGGTGATAGACGCCGACGAGCGCAATTGCCCGACAAGGCCGGCCGCATGCCAGGTCGAACCCGAGGTCAGCTTGCCCTGCTCCAGCAGCACCACGTCAGCCTTATGGTCGCGCGCCAGATGATAGGCCGTCGAACAGCCGATGATGCCGCCGCCGATGACGACGATGGCGGCCTGGCTCGGCAATGTCATGATTTCTGTATCCCGTATTTTGTCCGGTAGTTTTCAAGTGCCGCGTCGAGCCGAACGAGGTTTTCCTCGGTGTAGGCGACGTAGTCGATGCCTGGCGCGTCGAGATAGAGCTCGGAGACCATGCTCCACATCGCCTCGCGCAGCAGCGAGGCGCATTGCATGGCCGCGTGCGAACGGCGGATCGCATCGTCCGGCTCCTTCATGAAGTAGGCTGTCAGGAAGGCGAAGGATTCCTCGTCGCTCATGCCGGCGTTGGAGGCGGCGCCTGCGAGGTCGAACATCGCCGTGTTGAAACCGGCATATTCGAAGTCGATCAGCCACAGCCTGTTGCCGTCATCGAGAATGTTGGCCGGCAGCAGATCATTGTGGCCAAAGACGATCGGCAGCAGCTTCTGCGCGCGCTCCAGTTCGTCGGCCAGTGTCAAAAGGCGCGGCAAGTCGCTGCGCTTGCGGCTCCCGCCCTCTTCAAGCGTGCGCGCATAGTCGCGGATGACATGGAACACCCAGAACATGAAGCCGGCGCCGGAAACGTGATTGGGCATCTCCCGGTGGAAGGCGCGCATCAGAGCCGCGACGCGGCCGAGATTGGCGCGCACGTCTTCCGCCAGATAGGTTTTCGCACCGAGAAATTCCGTTACCAGTATGCCCGGTTCGGCATGGTGGACGGCTGGCGCGAAACCGGCGGCATGCGCCGCCCGCGCGGTCATAACCTCGCGCTCGCGAAAGACATGGTGGAACGGATAGTCCTTGCCGAAGCGCACGACATGTCGTCCGGCCGCGTCCGTGACCACATAATTCGCGTTGCTCAGGCCGCCGGGCAGCGGTGCGATCTCGATGCCACCGGTCCAGCAGGGCAGGGCGCGGATGCGATCTTCGGCGGTCACGGAATCATCCCTGGTTTGCTGGGCTTCGACAAGGCGCCGTGAACAGCGCAACGACGGCGGGGAGAAACGTAAATACTCTCGTCGGTGCGGGACGCCAGGATCGGTATCCCGCACCGCACCGACGAGCCCCTTGGCCAGGTTTTTGAGCCCGGCATCCGCCCCCGCGGATCTGAAAATTCCTTGTACAGGCACGTTCCAAACGGCCTGACCACTGAGTTGCGGCTCTGCCCCCAGTCGCAGATCTGAAGCCTGTTGATGTCTTTGATTTCACGCCCGGGTTGCCCGCTTGTCAATAAAAAGGTGTGACTTTTTTTGGGTATTTTGCCCGAAAGCATAAGGTAGTTCCTTTAAAAGCACTTGAATTACCTTAGAATCGGTCAGGAGCATCAGTTCGGGAAACCAGATGGCCCAGTCCAAACGACACGGCGAGATCCTGCGTCTCCTGCAGGAAGAGGGCACCGTCACCATCGCCAGTCTGGCCGACCGGCTGGGCGTGTCGCTCGAGACAGTGCGCCGCGACGTCAAGCCACTGACTGGTGATGGCTCTGTCCTCAAGATGCATGGCGCCATCGGCCTGCCGTCGATGATCGGCGAAGCGCCGTTCGAGCGGCGTATGCGTGAGAACGCCGACGCCAAGCGCGTCATTGCCCGCATGGTCGCCGCCACCATACGCGACGGCGAATCGATCATGCTCGACACCGGCACGACGACCTCGTTCCTTGCGCGTGAACTGCTTGGCCACCGGCGCCTGACGGTCGTCACCAATTCCTCGGATATTGCCCGCACGCTGGCCACCATCAACGGCAACAAGGTCTATATGGCGGGCGGCGAGCTGCGCAGCGATTCCGGCGCTGCTTTCGGCGCCTCGGCAATCGATTTTGTCAGTCGTTTTTCGGTCAGCCACGCCATCATTTCCACCGGCGGCGTCGACGCGGTGATGGGCGTCATGGATTTTGATCTGGATGAAGCCGAGTTCGCCCGCATGGTGCTGTCGCGCGGCCAGCGGTCCCTGGTCATCACCGATCACTCGAAATTCGGCCGTCTTGGTCTGGTCCAGGTCTGCGGCTTCGACAGCTTTTCCGAACTCGCCACCGATCGCTCGCCGCCGCACGACCTGGCCGCCGCCCTTGCGCAGGCCGGCGCGCGGCTTAGCATCGCCGACGAGGAAGCCGGGTTTTAGCTAAACACCAGCGACTGGTGGGCGCAGACGCCCGCAAAGGTGCCAGCCGATACCGCAAAGGCGATGTTGTGCATCGAACGTGCCGCGTCGCCGGCGGCGTAGACGCCGGGCACGGTCGTCTGCTGCCTGTCATCGACGGTGATTATCGGACCGAGAAGGCCTTCGGTGAAGCCGCAGCCGAGCTGTTCGGCCAGCGGGCTGGCCATGGTGTTGCGCGGTGCGGTGAACATCGCCCTGACGCCGGCCTTTCGGCTATCGTCGAGGTGGACGATCAACCCGCCGGAGCCGTCTTCCCGCAGCTCGGCAACGCTGGTGGGCTCAAACCGCACCTTTCGGCTCTCCAGCGCGCGCATCTGCTCTGTGTCAGGCTCGAACAGGCCGTTGCCGAACAGCGTGACATCGCCCCAATCGGCGATCAATTGCGCCTGATGCAGGGACATCGGGCCGGTTGCGAGCACGCCGAGCGGCCCGCCGGAAACCTCGTAGCCGTGGCAATAGGGGCAGTGCAGCACTTTTCTGCCCCAGAGCTCGGCAAGACCGGCAACCTCCGGCAGGATATCGCGCACCCCGGTGGCCAGCACCAGCCGTGTGGCGCCGAATGTCTCGCCGCCGTCGGTGGCGATTTCGAAATCGCTGCTGTCAGCAGCAACGGCCTTGTCCGCACGCCTGTCGACAACCCTGGCTGTCGGATAGGCCAGCAGCTGCCGCCTTGCGTCATCCAGGATTGCGCCGGGCGCGCGCCCGTCATGTCCGAGGAAGCCGTGCGAATGCTCGGCAAAGCGGTTGCGCGGCTGGCCGGCGTCGATCACCAGCACCTTGCGTCCTGCGCGCGCCACCTGGATGGCGGCGGACAGGCCGGCAAAGCTGCCGCCGACGACGGCAAGATCATACTGCATGGCTGGAGACTCCAATGAGGTCAAAACGGCGGCGGAAATCGGCGGTCAGGTCGGCCAGCGTGATGCGGCTCAGTTTCTCCGCCAGCAGCTTTTCGGCGGCGATGCGAAAATCGTCGAGCACGGCGATCACCGCCTGCTCGACGAGGCAGCCGGGGCTTTCCGGCTCGGTGCTGAACGGCAGCAGCGTCTCGCCAAGCGCTGCGCTGATCTCGGCCAGGGAGATTTTCTCGGGCGCCCGTCCGAGCAGCCAGCCGCCACCGTGCCCGCGTGACGAGGTGACGATGCCGGCATCGCGCAAGCCTGCGATGGTGCGGCGGACCACGACCGGATTGGTGTGGATGAAGGTGGCAAGCTGCTCGGAGGTCAGCGCCTGTTCGGGCTTCTCGGCCATGTGGACGAGAATGTGCAAGGTCGAGGACAGTCGGCTGTTGCGCTTCATGTAACTTAGTTAGTTACGATTGGCGAAGGCGTCAAGTGTTCGCCGGTTGCCACTTCCCAGCATCGCGTCCGCCGTGTTTAGTCCGGCCATGGCTTTCACCATCCGCCAGTTGCAGTTCTTCATCGCAGTCGCCGAGCAAGGCACGGTCTCGGGCGCCGCGCAGAACCTGTCAATCTCGCAATCGTCGGTCACCGAAGCGATCAAGGAGCTCGAAAGCGATCTCGGCGTCGAACTGTTCGAACGCCATCCGCGTGGCCTCAACATCACCCACAAGGGCCACCAGTTCCTGCGCCACGCGACGAAGATTCTCGCGGACGTTTCCGACGCGCGCCGCTCTTTCTCGGGCGAGCAGACGGTGGCGGCCGGCCGGCTGCAGCTCGGCGTCACCTCACTGGTCGCCGGCTATGTGCTGTCGGATCTGCTCGCCCGCTACCGCCGCGCCTATCCCGGCGTCGAGGTCTCTGCCATCGAGGACAATGGCGATTATCTCGAACACCTCCTGATCGGCGGCAAGCTCGACATTGCCGTCATGGTCACCTCCAATTTGCGCGACCGCACCGCGTTGCAGTCGGAAATCCTCGAAGTCTCGGCCTATCGGCTGTGGCTGCCGCTCGGTCATCCGCTCGTCGGCGCCGACATCATCGGCATTGGCGACATTGCCTCCGAAACGCTGATCATGCTGACCGTCGACGAGATCGAGGAGAATACCGGCAAGCTGCTGACGGCGATCGGCGCCAAGCCGCATGTCGCCTTCCGCACCCGTTCCGTGGAGGCCGTGCGCAGTCTGGTCGCCACCGGCGCCGGTGTGGCGCTGCTGCCCGACCTCGTCTACCGGCCCTGGTCGCTGGAAGGCGACCGCATCGAATCGCGCGATATTTCCGGCTCCTTGCCGGTGGTCCAGGTCGGGATGGTCTGGCGGCGCGGCTCCGGTCTGCCGCAGGCGGCGCGCGATTTCATCGGCCTTGCCCAGTCGCAACGGACGGTCCGCCAGCGTCCCTGAGAGATCGGCTGCCCACCTATCGGAAAAACCGATATCGCCCTTCTGATAAATGAATTTGCGAAACCGGAATTTTCGAAGCACTTTCGGTTAGGGACCAAAGCCGCCATCAGAGCGGCATCAAGCCCAACGGACGAACTGACAGTTTTCAGTCCGCGCGTGACCCCTAGCGAAGACCGAAACCGGCTTTCAGGGTCAGGCGCCTAAATGGGAGATCGACAATGAATTCATTCCTGAAGTCATGCACTGCTCTGACGGTTGCGCTGACCTTTTCCGGTCAGGCCGTCGCCCAGGTCAAGGAACTTGGCAAGGGCGAAGGTCAGGTCAACATCGTTGCCTGGCCGGGCTATATCGAGCGCGGCGAAACCGACAAGGGTTATGACTGGGTGACCTCCTTCGAGAAGGAGACCGGCTGCAAGGTCAACGTCAAGACCGCCAACACCTCCGATGAAATGGTCTCGCTGATGAATGAGGGCGGCTTCGACCTCGTCACCGCTTCAGGCGATGCCTCGCTGCGCCTCGTTGCCGGCAAGCGCGTGCAGCCGATCAACACCGATCTCATCCCGAGCTGGAAGACGGTCGACGAGCGCCTCAAGGACGCGCCGTGGTTCACCGTCGGCGGCGCCCATTACGGCGTTCCTTACCAGTGGGGCCCGAACGTCCTCATGTACAACACCGACGTGTTCAAGGAGGCTCCCAAGAGCTGGAACATCGTCTTCGAGGAAATGAAGCTGCCTGACGGCAAGTCCAACAAGGGCCGCGTCCAAGCCTATGACGGGCCGATCCACATCGCGGATGCCGCCAACTATCTGATGTTCCACAAGCCGGAACTCGGCATCAAGGACCCCTACGAACTGAACGAGGATCAGTACAAGGCTGCGCTGGAATTGCTGCGCGTCCAGCGCACGCTGGTCGGCCGCTATTGGCACGACGCCGCCATTCAGGTCGACGATTTCCAGAACGAAGGCGTCGTCGCTTCCGGCTCGTGGCCGTATCAGGTCAACACGCTGGTCGCCGCCAAGAAGCCGGTCGCGTCCACCATCCCGGAGGAGGGCGCCACCGGTTGGGCCGACACCACGATGATGGAAGCCGATTCGGCCAACCCAAACTGCGCCTATATGTGGATGGAACATTCGCTGTCGCCCAAGGTGCAGGGCGATGTCTCGGCCTGGTTCGGTTCGCTGCCCGTCGTGCCCGCCGCCTGCAAGGGCAACGAGCTTTTGACCGACGAAGGCTGCAAGACCAACGGCTACGAGAATTTCGACAAGATCAAGTTCTGGAAGACGCCGGTGTCGAAATGCACCACCCAGAACGACCAGTGCGTGCCCTACTACCGCTGGGTGTCGGACTATATCGGCGTCATCGGCGGGCGGTGATTTTTCTTACCCTCCCTCTCGTGGGGAGGGTCGACGCATAGCGTCGGGGTGGGGTCGGCTCGGCGTTTTTCGAGGCACCCCCACCCGGGGCTTCGCCGCGACCTCTCCATAAGGGGGGAGGTAGGACGTCGCGCGACATCAGCACACCAAACCGGCAACGGACTGACAGCCCATGACCTCCGCCGTCTCCTTCCAGAAAGCCTCGCGCCATTTCGGCAGCGTGCGCGCCGTCGACGCGGTCGATCTCGATATCGCGCCGGGGGAATTCTTCGCCATGCTCGGGCCGTCCGGTTCCGGCAAGACCACTTGCCTGCGCCTCATCGCCGGCTTCGAGCAGCCGACATCGGGCTCGATCTCGATCTTCGGCGAACGCGCCGAGGGCGTTCCGCCCTATCGCCGCAACGTCAACACCGTGTTTCAGGACTATGCGCTGTTCCCGCATCTGAACGTGCTCGACAACGTCGCCTACGGGCTGATGGTCAAGGGCGTCGGCAAGGCTCAGCGGCACAAGGCGGCGGAAGAGGCGCTGTCACTGGTGCGGCTGCCCGGCTATGGCGCCCGCCGCCCCGGCCAGCTTTCCGGCGGCCAGCGCCAGCGCGTCGCGCTCGCCCGTGCGCTGGTCAACCAGCCAAAGGTGCTGCTGCTCGACGAGCCGCTCGGCGCGCTCGACCTCAAATTGCGCGAGAACATGCAGGAGGAGCTGAAGTCGCTGCAGAAGGCGCTCGGCATCACCTTCGTCTTCGTCACCCACGACCAGGGCGAAGCACTGTCGATGGCCGACCGCGTCGCCGTTTTCAACGACGGCAAGATCATGCAGATCGGCACGCCGGAGGATATCTACCAGCGGCCGAAGACGCGTTTTGTTGCCGATTTTGTCGGCTCATCGAATGTACTGCCACCGGATTTCGTCCAGCGTTATTCCGGCCAGCATCGCTGGGGGAGTCTCCGCCCTGAATCCATTCGCGTCGGCCGCGCGGCCAGCGGGGGCACAAGTGGTGAAGGCGTGTCCGCCCGCCTCGTCTCGACCAACTATCTCGGCGCCACGACAAAACTGGCGCTCGACGCCGACGGCCTTCGACTGCACGCCATCGTGCCGGCCGGCACGGCCTTGCCTGGGGAAGGCGAGGCGGTCGTGCTGACTTTTAACCGCGAGCACCTGCATCTGATGGACGAGCCGGCATGATGAAGGTTTGCGCATTGCACCCCCCTCTGTCCTGCCGGACATCTCCCCCGCAAGGGGGGAGATTGGCTGTTACCACTGGCTTCGCCAGCTTCCAACGCTGCAGAGCCGGTGAGGCGGACAAGCTGCTGATCTCCCCCCTTGCGGGGGAGATGTCCGGCAGGACAGAGGGGGGTGTGAAGGATCTCGGCCTCTCATACATCCTCCATGAGTACAGAGCTCCATCATGACGACCGCCGCGCTCAGCTCCAATCCCGCGCCCGCCATCCTGCCGGGCAGCGGCGGCCTGCGTGGCGCGCTGTCGGACCTTTTCTGGCGCAAGCCGAAGGTCCTGCTGTTGCTCATGCTGCTGCCGCCGGTGCTTTGGCTGGGCATCGTCTATATCGGCTCGCTGTTTGCGCTCCTGGCGCAGAGCTTTTTCTCCATCGACGAGTTTTCCGGTCTCATCAACCGTGAGTTCACGCTCAAGACCTATGGTGACCTGTTCCAGGCCGCCAATCTCGATATCATCCTGCGCACGGTGACGATGGCGGCTCTGGTCACGCTGGCCTCGGCCGTCATCGCTTTCCCCATCGCCTACTACGCGGCGCGCTATGCGCGCGGTCGCTGGAAGGCCTTGTTCTATCTCGGCATCATGCTGCCGCTGTGGTCGAGCTATCTGGTCAAGATCTACGCCTGGAAGCTCATCCTGGCCAAGGAAGGCATCCTCACCTGGCTCCTCGCCAAGCTGCATTTGTTGTGGGTGCTCGACGCCTGGCTGTCGCTGCCGATCGTCGGCGGCAATTCGCTGTCGGTATCGTTCACCGGCACCTTCATCGTCTTCGTCTATGTCTGGTTACCGTTCATGATCCTGCCGGTACAGGCGGCGCTCGAGCGCGTGCCCGGCAATCTCGTCGAGGCCTCGTCTGATCTCGGCGCCTCTCCGGGACAGACCTTCCGCAACGTGCTGTTCCCGCTGGCGCTGCCGGGCATCGTCGCCGGTTCGATCTTCACCTTCTCGCTTACGCTGGGCGACTACATCATCCCGCAGATCATCGGTACCTCGCGGCTGTTCATCGGCCAGGCGGTCTATTCGCAGCAAGGCACGGCCGGCAACATCCCGCTCGCCGCCGCCTTCACCGTGGTGCCGATCGTCATCATGGGCTTCTACCTCTGGGGCGCCAAGCGCATGGGGGCCTTCGATGCGCTCTGATGGTTCCCAGTCGGCGCCGCTCGGCCTGAAGATCGCCGCCGCCTGCGGCCTGCTGTTCCTGCATCTGCCGATCCTGCTGATCTTCGTCTATGCCTTCACCACCGAGGAGAAGAGCTTTGTCTGGCCACCCCCCGGCCTGACGACGCAATGGTTCGCCGTCACCTGGAACCGGCCGGATGTCTGGCAGGCATTGTCGCTGTCGGTCAGGGTTGCCGCGATCTCGACGGCGATCGCGCTCGTCCTCGGCACGCTCTGTTCGGCGGCGGTTTCGCGGACAAAATTCTTCGGCCGCGAAACCATCTCGCTGCTGGTCATCCTGCCGATCGCGCTGCCCGGCATCATCACCGGCATCGCGCTGCGCTCGGCCTTTTCGCTCGCCGACATTCCGTTCTCGTTCTGGACGATCGTGCTCGGCCACGCCACCTTCTGCGTCGTCGTCGTCTACAACAATGCCGTCGCCCGCTTTCGCCGCACCTCCGGATCGATGATCGAGGCGTCGATGGATCTCGGCGCCGACGGTTTTCAGACCTTCCGACATGTCGTGCTGCCCAACATTGCCACGGCGCTGCTTGCCGGCGGCATGCTGGCCTTCGCGCTGTCCTTCGACGAGGTCATCGTCACCACCTTCACCGCCGGCCAGCAGCAGACATTGCCGATCTGGATGCTGGAAGAGCTGATCCGTCCGCGCCAGCGCCCGGTGACCAATGTCGTCGCCATGGTCGTGGTGCTGGTGACGCTGCTGCCCATCCTTGCCGCCCATTACCTCACCCGCGACGGCGACCAGATTGCGGGCAGTGGAAAATGAAATCAGCGAATAGGGAGTGACGAATAGCGAATAGGGAAGATCGACAGTCAAACCCTACTCGCTATTCGCTACTCGCTACTCGCTCCTGTTAAGGAGAAACCTTATGGACACCCAGATGCTGATCGGCTCGAGATTCGAGAAGGGCACCGAGACCGAGGAACCGATCCTCAATCCAAAGACCGGGGCGACCATCCTCAGCCTGCCCGAGGCCAGCCAGGCACAGATTGAGGCGGCGATCACTGCCGCCGAACAAGCGTTCGTCTTGTGGTCGCGCACCACGCCGGCGCAGCGCTCCGGCTATTTGCTGAAGATCGCCGACCGCATCGAGGCCGATGCCAAGGAATTCGCCACGCTCGAGGCGCTCAATTGCGGCAAGCCGATCAACGCCGTGCTCAATGATGAAATCCCGGCCATCGTCGACTGCTACCGCTTCTTCGCCGGTGCCGTCCGTTCGATGCCCGGCGTCGTCGCCGGCGAATACATTCCCGGCCATACTTCGATGGTCCGCCGCGACGCCATCGGCATCGTCGCTTCCATCGCGCCGTGGAACTATCCGCTGATGATGATGGCCTGGAAGTTGGCGCCGGCAATCGCCGGCGGCAACACCGTCGTCTTCAAGCCTTCCGAGCAGACACCGCTGACGGCGCTGAAGCTGGCAAAAATCCTTGCGGAAATCCTGCCGGAAGGCGTGGTCAATGTCGTGCTCGGCCGCGGCGACAGCGTCGGCAACACGCTGATCAACCATCCCAAGGTCAACATGATCTCGATCACCGGCGATGTCGCCACCGGCAAGAAAGTGCTGCAGGCGGCCGCCAAGTCGGTCAAGCGCACGCATCTCGAGCTCGGCGGCAAGGCGCCGGTCATCGTCTTCGACGACGCCGATCTTGGCGCCGTGGTCAACGGCCTGCGCGCCTTCGGCTATTACAATGCCGGCCAGGACTGCACCGCCGCCTGCCGTATCTACGCCGGCAGGAAGATCTATGACAAACTCGTCGCCGATCTCTCCTCGGCCGTCTCGACCATCAAGTACAATCGTCCCGACGACACCGAAAACGAGATCGGCCCACTCATCTCCCGCCGCCAGCGCGACCGCGTCTCCAGCTTCGTCGAGCGCGCCTCGGAACTGAACCACATCGAGATCACCACCGGCGGCAAGCCGGGCGAGGGTTCCGGCTTCTACTACCAGCCGACAGTCGTTGCCGGCGCGCTGCAGGAAGACGAAATCGTGCGCCGCGAAGTGTTCGGCCCGGTCGTCTCGGTTACTCGTTTTTCGGAGGTCGACGAGGCGGTGAACTGGGCCAATGACAGCGACTACGGCCTGGCGTCCTCGGTATGGACCAAGGATGTCTCGCGCGCCATGGCGACGGCCGCCCGCCTGCAATATGGCTGCACATGGATCAACACCCACTTCATGCTGACCAACGAGATGCCGCATGGCGGGCTGAAGCAGTCCGGCTACGGCAAGGACATGTCGCTCTATGCGCTGGAGGACTACACCGCCGTGCGGCATGTGATGGTGGCGCATGGTTGAGAAGTGGTCCGCGTAGCAAACGAAAAGCCAATTGCTTGGCTTTTCGAGCTTCGAACGCCCTGCGCCTGCGAAGGGCCGGGCGTGGCTATTTTCTCTTCTCCCCGTTCACGGGGAGAAGAGTCGCTACTCCACAACGCGATAAATATTCCATAGGCTGGTGCCCGACACGACATAGGGCTCGATCTCCTTGCCCCATTTCGCGTGCGCGTCGATCTTGCCGATCTTGGCGAAGAACGCCTCCAACTGGGCCAGGCTTTCGACCTGGTGATGGGACTCGACGGTCGCCTCCCGCGCGCCGATAGAACCGGTCATGATCTGGAACTCCAGCTCGGCGAGGCCGACCTGCGAGCCGATCTCGCGTTCCCATTTCTTCAACAGGTCGAGCACGGTCTGCTTGTGTCCGAATTTGGCGTCGATCTGCCATCTGGCGCTGAACATCGTCTTCTCCTCCAGCTTTGCGGCCCAGGCCGCGGTTGATCCACCGGCTGTTGCCTACTCGTCCCAGGCCTGCACGACGGTCTGCCTTGCGATCCGCCCGTCCTTCAGCTCCAGCATCGCCGCGCAGAACACCTTGGTGCCGTCCGGATAGGCGCAGGCCTGGGTGAAGGCGAGACTGTCGCCGTCGGCGATGGTGGTATCGACCTTGTGGGTCATCGCGCGGCTGCAGATGTCGTCCCAGAATGTGGTGATCGCGGCGCGTCCGCGGATCTCGCGCGGCTTGCTCGGCGGGTTGTTGCGGTCGATCACCCGCACCAGCGCGTCTTCGGCATAAAAGCTCGACAGCATCTTGCCGTCACGGGTTTCGATGGCCTTCTTGATCGCCGCGCCATCCACTGTTTGGGTCTTGGTCAGCATGTCATTCTCCATTGGCCCGTCTTCCGGGCGGTTGATGGTCGAAGTGCTGCCCGGCGCTTGTCGCCAGGCTGTGGTTTTTACTGCGACTTCGCCTTGACGGCCGCGAACACGTCGTCGGCCTGCTTCTTGAAGGTCGTCAGATCGACCTGGCTGCCGTTGAGCATCGTCGACCAGTGGCGCACGATCGCGGACATCGCCACCGCCTCCTTGATCTCCTCGTCGCTGGCGCCGTTGAGCCTGGCCGCCTCGGTGTGGAAATAGATGCAATACTGGCACGGGATTTGTGCTGCGACGGCGAGGCCCAGCAGTTCCTTGGTCTTGCCGTCAAGCGCCGTCTTCGGGTTGAGCTGCACGCCCTTGATCTCGGCCCAGGCGCCGGCGACGGCCACATCCGGCAACGTCTTGAACATGTCCGGCACCGAGCCGAGCGTCGCCTCAATGTCCTTGTAGGTCGCCGCCGCGGACGCATCCTCGGCCTTTGCCGGAGCGATGGCGAACAGCGCTCCAATGCCTGCCGCTATCACAAGCGATTTGAGTGTTTGGTTCGACGTCAGCATTTCCTCCTCCGTTCGCAGCACCTTTCCGGCGACATCCGCCTGGCCTGCATGGGAGAATTGATAGCGCCTAGCCGCCCTTGGCCGCTTCGCCCGAAAGCGCCATGGCTCTCATGGCCCGTGCGGGCCAGGGTGCCTGACTGAGAACGCCGCCGCCGCCGCCCGCGACGGCAGGTCCAGCTTGAGCAGTATGTTGGCGACATGGCGCTTGACCGTGTGTTCGCTCAGCCTCAATTCGGCGGCGATCGCGGCATTGCTCTTGCCGTCGGCGACGAGGCTCACCACCTCGGTTTCGCGCGCCGTCAATGCGGCAGGCTCGGCAGCCTTGGGTTTGGGCCGGCAGGCGGGTTCCAGGTGTTGTTCGGACGTCGCATGGACCAGCGCCAACGGCTCCTCCAACTCGTCGACGCTGATGCGCCCGGCGTCGGTGAAATGCAGGCCCGACCCAGCCGCTAGATCGGCGATCAGACGCGACGCGATAATGTCGCCGCGGCCGGCATGGGCGGCTAGTTGCATCGCCACCCGCGCCGTCATCCCAACGGGCGGACCGCGCACTTCGATCTCGCCGACATGCGCCCCTTGCGCGCTTGCCACGCCGATTTCCTGCGCCGCCTCGCGCAGCGCCGCCGCGCAGCGAATGGCGCGTGCCGGGCCATCGAAGCGCGAAATCATCAACTCGCCCTGCAGGCCCACAGAGCGCCCGCCATGGCGCCCGACCAGCAGCTGCCAGGTTTCCTGAAAGCGTTGGCTGCGTTCGCTCCACATGCGGTCGCCGAGCCGCGCCGTGTCGTAGATGCGTGTCACCAGCAGCGCCGCCAGCACACGGTCCACTTCGCCTACGGCGCGCTCGCCGGTCAGGAATTCCTCGATCAAGTCGGCCACCCCATCGACATCGCCGGTCCAGATCGGATGATCGCGTCCCGGAATCTCGACGAGCCGGGCATCGGGAATCTTTTGCGCAAGGAAGCGGCTGGCATCGGGGTCGACCCGCGCATCGTTGCGGCGATGTATCACAAGCGTCGGCGCGCTGATCACGCTCAGGATATGGCGGATGTCGACGTCGGCGTTCATGCGCCACAGCGCCGCCGCCGAAGTCGGGCTCGCCGATAATCGTTCGAAACGTGCCCACCACTGAGCGAAATGCGCGTCGTCGACCCGGCTCGGCGCGAAATGGGGCAGCGTGGCGCCGGTGCCCCAGGCTGTCTCCGCCATCTCGATGAAAGCGTCGAGGCGTTCGCGCGACATCACCCATTTGTGGAAATGCGCATAGCCGCCATAGAGCGCCAGAGCTCGCGTCCGCTCCGGATAGGTGGCGGCGAACAGCATCGCCATCGGCGCGCCTTCGGAGGAGCCGAGCAGGGCTGCACGGCCGCTGCCGGCGGCGTCCATAACCGCGCGCACATCGTCCATCCGCATTTCGAGACTGGGCAGGTTATGCGCGTCGACGCGGTCGGAAAGACCGGTGCCGCGCTTGTCGAACAGGATCAGCCGCGAGAATGCCGAAAGCCGCTTCAAGAGCCTGGTATAGCCCTCGTCTTCCCAGTGCAGGTCGAGGTTGGAAATGAAACCCGGCACGAAGACGAGATCGAACGATCCCTGCCCGACCACCTGATAGGCGATCCGCACATCGCCGCTACGGGCGTATCGCGTCTCGATCGGCCTCACGAGATTTCCACCCCGGCCTGACGATTTCTGGTCGTCAAACCATAGCAGAACAGCGCAGATTGCCGCAGCTAAACTTTAGCGATGGAGAATATAAGCCGGCGCGGCTTGGCGACTATTCCTGCGAGGCGGCGACATCGGCAGGGGAGGGCTCGAGTCCGAGTTTGAGGTCGGCCGCAGCCGGCGTGATCGGCCGCCTGATCCTGGCGGAGGCGGCCACCACCAACTCGTTGAAGTTCCCGGTGCCGTCGTCCAGCATTTCGAAGAACTGCCGCCGCATCCTCGGCTCCCAGAACTTGTTGATGTGCTCGGCGACGCCGGCAATGCCTTCCTCGCGCGGCTTGGAATGGAAGAAATCGGCGATCTGGTTTGCCATGCGCACCAGCTTGTCGGCGGTGCTCATAATGTGTTCTTCGTCATGCGACATGCTTGGCAACTCCGCAAACCACCCGGTCGGGGTGGGTGAAAATATCAAAATCGTCGCCGCGAACCAGCGCCACCAGCGTCATGCCGGCCTCTTGCGCCGTGCGGATGGCAAGTGCGGTCGGCGCCGAGACGGCGATGATGAAGGCCGAGCCGATAGAAGCCGTCTTCTGCACCATTTCAACCGAAACCCTGGATGTCACCACGACAGCACCGGATGCGCCGTCGATGCGGGCTTTGGCCAGCGCGCCGGCCAGCTTGTCGAGCGCATTGTGACGGCCGACATCTTCGCGCGCCATGACGATGCCCTTGCCAGGTACATAGAAGCCGGCGGCGTGCACGGCTCCGGTCTCGGTGTGCAGCGGCTGCACTTTCGACAGAAGCTTGACCGAACGGACAATGTCGTCGGCATCAAGCGTAAGCTTTGAAGCACCAACCGCATCGACCGAGCGCATTGCTTCCTCGATCGATTCGATGCCGCAGAGCCCGCAGCCGACCGGGCCGGCGAGCCTTCGCCGCCGCGCTTCAAAACGAGTGTTGGCTCGGTCCTTCAGCCGGATCTGGATGTCGATGCCGGCGCCATGGTCCTCGACCTCGATCGCTTCGATCTCATCCGGTAACGAGATGATGCCTTCGGTCAGCGAGAAGCCGAGCGCGAAATCCTCGAAGTCGGCCGGGCTCGCCATCATCACGGCGTGGGTGGTGCCGGCAAAGGAGAACGCCACCGGCGTCTCTTCCGGCACCATGCGGTCGGCAGCAGCCGTGCCGCTGGCGCGATGCGCCAAGCGGGAAATTTGGCTGAGAGGCTGGCGGGTACGCATCAGGTTCGCTTCATCCAAACAGGCGCCAATTCGGGAACATCATGGGCAATGGCTTCAAACGCCTCGTAGTGTCCGTTGCCCATTATCTTGCCGACGATGCTCCGAAGCTTTTCGAAATCCTCTTTGGCAGCATGTCCCTGAATATCACTTAGGAAGCGATCCAGATCGGCGCCTTGCTTCTCACAAAGGCGAAGGAGCATTTCGTAGGCTTCCTTTCGAGTCACCTTTGTTCCTCCGTCATTGCAACGTCGCCCTCATTTTATCGAAAGCGAGGTTCCCAAAAGCTATTCCGCCGCTTCCAGCTTCGCGATGCGCCGGCTCTGCTTGGCCTGCTCGTCATAGTCGCGCTGCCATTCCGACGGTCCGTTGGAGGCGCCGACCTGCACCGCCGTCACCTTGTATTCCGGACAGTTCGTCGCCCAGTCCGAGAAGTCGGTGGTGATGACGTTGGCCTGCGTGTCCGGATGGTGGAACGTCGTGTAGACCACACCGGGCGACACCCGGTCGGTGATCAGCGCGCGCAGCGTCGTTTCGCCCGAGCGGCTCGTCAGCCGGACCCAGTCGCCGTCGCGCAAGCCGCGGTTCTCGGCATCGTGCGGGTGGATCTCTAGCCGGTCCTCCGAGTGCCACATGCTGTTGTCGGTGCGCCTGGTCTGCGCGCCGACATTGTACTGCGACAGGATGCGGCCGGTGGTGAGCAGCAGCGGGAAGCGCGGCCCCGTCCTTTCGTCCGTCGCCACATATTCGGTCCGGATGAACTTGCCCTTGCCGCGCACGAACGCATCGATGTGCATGATCGGGGTGCCGAGCGGCGCCTTCTCGTTGCAGGGCCATTGCACGGATCCTACGCGGTCGAGCAACTCGAAGGAGACGCCGGCAAAGCTCGGCGTCGTCATCGCGATCTCGTCCATGATCTCCGAGGGATGCTGATAGTTCCAGTCCAGCCCGATCGCGCGGGCAAGCTCCTGCGTCGCCTCCCAATCGGCGTAGCGCGCCTTCGGCTCAAGAACCTTGCGCACCATGTTGATGCGGCGCTCGGCGTTGGTGAAGGTGCCGTCCTTCTCCAGGAAAGTCGAGCCCGGCAGGAAGACATGCGCATAGTTTGCGGTCTCGTTGAGGAACAGGTCGTGCACGACGACGCATTCCATCGCGGCAAGGCCGGCGGCGACATGCTTGGTGTCGGGATCGGACTGCAGAATGTCTTCGCCCTGGATGTAGATGCCCTTGAAGCTGCCGTCGACGGCGGCGTCCAGCATGTTGGGGATGCGCAGGCCGGGTTCGTCGTCCAGCTTCACGCCCCACAAGGTCTCATAGATATCGCGCACGGCTTCGCCGGAGATGTGGCGGTAGCCGGGCAGTTCGTGCGGGAAGGAGCCCATGTCGCAGGAGCCCTGCACGTTGTTCTGGCCGCGCAGCGGGTTCACGCCGACGCCGGGCCGGCCGATATTGCCGGTGGCCATGGCGAGATTGGCGATTGCCATCACAGTGGTCGAACCCTGGCTGTGTTCCGTCACGCCGAGGCCGTAATAGATCGCGCCGTTGCCGCCGGTGGCGTAGAGACGCGCAGCACCGCGGATCAGCTCGGGATCGACGCCGGACAATTTGCCGACGGTTTCGGGGCTGTTTTCCGGCAAGGCGACGAACGATGCCCAATCCTGGAACTCCGTCCAGTCGCAGCGTTCGCGGATGAAGGCTTCGTCGAACAGGCCCTCGGTGACGATCACATGCGCCAGCGCCGTCAGCACGGCCACATTGGTGCCGGGCTTCAGCGGCAGGTGGTAATCCGCTTCGATATGGGCCGACTTGACCATCTCGGTGCGGCGCGGATCGAGCACGATCAGCTTGGCGCCCTGGCGCAGCCGCTTCTTCAGCCGCGAGGCGAACACCGGGTGGGCGGAAGCCGGATTGGCGCCGATGATGACGGCGACGTCGGTGAAGTCGACGGAATCGAAATCCTGCGTGCCAGCGGAGGTGCCATAGGTCTGGCCGAGCCCGTAGCCCGTCGGCGAATGGCAGACTCGTGCGCAGGTGTCGACATTGTTGTTGCGGAAACCTTGCCGCACCATCTTCTGGACTAGGTAAGTTTCCTCATTGGTGCAGCGCGAGGAGGTTATGCCGCCGATCGAGGTGCGTCCATACTGGTACTGGATGCGGCGGAATTCCTTGGCCGTATGGGCGATCGCCTCTTCCCAACTCACCTCGCGCCACGGGTCGGTGACCTTTTCCCGGATCATCGGCGACAGGACGCGGTCCTTGTGGGTGGCATAGCCATAGGCGAAACGGCCCTTGACGCAGGAATGGCCGTGGTTCGCCTTGCCCTCCTTATAGGGCATCATGCGAACGACTTCGTCACCCTTCACCTCGGCCTTGAATGAGCAGCCGACGCCGCAATAGGCACAGGTGGTGACGGCGGAGCGCTCCGGCAGGCCCTTGGCAAGCACCGTCTTCTCACGCAGCGCATCGGTTGGACAGGCCTGGACGCAGGCGCCGCAGGACACGCATTCCGAATCGATGAACGCCTCGTGCATCCCCGCCGAAACCCGGGATTCGAAGCCTCGTCCCTCGATGGTCAGCGCGAAGGTGCCCTGCACCTCTTCGCAGGCCCGCACGCAGCGCGAGCAGACGATGCATTGCGAGGCATCATAGGTGAAATAGGGGTTGGACTCGTCGCGGGCGATGTAGTCGACCGCCAGCGAGCCATGGCCGGGCGCCACGCCACCTTCCGGCTTGACGTGGTTGCGACCTTCGATGCCGTAGCGGTTCTCGATCAGGCCGATCGACTTCGCCACTGCATCGAACTCGCTGGCGCCGGTTCCGGCCTGTTCGTTCCAGCCGGTCGGATGGTCGGAGACGTAGAGTTCCATGACGCCTCGGCGAATGGCGTCGAGCCGCTCGGTCTGCGTGCGCACGATCATGCCTTCGCCGACGGGCGTCGTGCAGGACGCCGGCGTGCCGCCACGTCCTTCGATCTCGACAAGGCAGACACGGCACGACCCGAAGGAGTCCAGCATGTCGGTGGCGCAAAGCTTCGGGATCTCGACCCCGCCCTCCATGGCCGCACGCATGATCGAGGTGCCTTCCGGCACGGTGATGCTGCGCCCGTCGACGTTCAGCGTGACCTGCTTCTGCGCCTTCGATTGGGGGGTTCCGTAGTCGATCTCTTCGACGAGGGAGGGGAAGTCGGCCTTGATGTTCATCTGCCAGCTCCTATTCGGCAGCCACGCGCACGGGCGCTGGCTTGAAGTCGTCGGGGAAATGGGTGATCGAGCTCATCACGGGATAGGGCGTGAAGCCGCCCAGCGCGCAGAGCGAACCAAACTTCATCGTGTTGCAGAGATCGGTGACCAGAGCGAGGTTCTTCTCCGGCTCAATGCCCGCAACTATTCTGTCGATGGTCTCAACCCCGCGCGTCGAGCCGATGCGGCAGGGCGTGCATTTGCCACAGCTTTCGATGGCGCAGAACTCCATGGCGAAGCGCGCCTGTTTCAGCATGTCGGCGGTGTCGTCGAACACCACGATGCCGGCATGGCCGATCAGCCCGTCCTTGGCGGCGAAGGCTTCATAATCGAATGGCGTGTCGAACAGCGCGCGCGGGAAATAGGCGCCGAGCGGCCCGCCGACCTGCACGGCCTTGACGGGGCGCCCCGTGGCCGTGCCGCCGCCGATCTCGTCGACGATCTCGCCCAGCGTCATGCCGAAAGCGGCTTCGAACAGACCGGCATATTTGACGTTGCCGGCGATCTGGATCGGGATCGTGCCGCGCGAGCGGCCCATGCCGAAATCCTTGTAGTAGGCCGCACCCTTGTCCATGATGACAGGCACCGAGGCCAGCGAGATGACGTTGTTGATCACCGTCGGCTTGCCGAACAGCCCCTTATGCGCCGGCAGTGGCGGCTTTGCCCGAACCATGCCGCGTTTGCCCTCGAGCGAATCGAGCAGCGCCGTCTCCTCGCCGCAGACATAGGCGCCGGCGCCGACCCGGATCTCCATGTCGAAAGCGTAGGGTGAGCCCAGCACGCTGGCGCCAAGAACGCCAGCCTTGCGGGCGATCTCGACGGCCTTGTTCATCACCGCCACCGCATGCGGATATTCCGAGCGGACATAGACGAAGCCCTTCGTCGCGCCCGTGGCTATACCGGCGATCGTCATGCCTTCGATCAGCACGAAGGGATCGCCCTCCATGATCATGCGATCGGCGAAGGTACCCGAATCGCCTTCGTCGGCGTTGCAGACGATGTATTTGCGGTCGCCTGCGGTATCGAGCACCGTTTTCCACTTGATGCCGGTCGGGAAGCCTGCGCCGCCGCGCCCGCGCAGGCCCGACTCGGTAACCTGGGCGACGGTGGCGGCAGGCGTCAGCGCCAGCGCGTTCGTCAGTCCGTTCAACCCGCCATGCTTCTTGTAGGATTCGAGCGAAAGCGGATCCGTGACGCCGCAGCGCGCGAAGGTCAGCCGCGTCTGCTTGGCCAGGAAGGGGATCTTGTCCGGCGTGCCCAGCCAGCGCTTGTGGTGGCCGCCGGTGAGGAAGCCGCTGTCGAACAGGCTTTTGACGTCGGACGGCTTGACCGGCCCGTAGGCGATGCGGCCATTGGCTGTCGCGACTTCGACCATAGGCTCGAGGAAATAGGCGCCGCGCGACCCGTTGCGCACGATCTTGGCTTCGATGCCGCGCTCGGCGAGTTCGCCGGCGATCGCCTTGGCGACCTTTTCGGCGCCAAGCGCCAGCGCACCGGAATCGCCGGGAATGTAGATACGCGGGATCATGAGCGCACCTCTGCAACGATCTCGTCGAGCTTCTCGTCATCGAGCCGCCCGATCACCTCGCCATCCAGCATTGCGGCGGGCGAACAGGCGCACAGGCCGAGACAATAGACCGGCTCCAGCGTCACCGAACCGTCGCGGGTCGTCTCATGGAAGCCGATGCCCAGCAATTGCTTCAGCTTGGCGGCGATGGCGTCCGAACCCATCGACTGGCAGGATTCCGCCTGGCAGAGCTTCAGCACATGCCTGCCTGCCGGGTGGCTGCGGTAATCATGATAAAAGCTGACGACGCCGTGCACCTCGGCCCTGGAAATGTTCAGCGCCTCGGCGATGACCGGCAGCGCATCCTTGGGCACATGGCCGAACTCTTCCTGGATGCCGTGAAGGATCGGCAGCAATGGGCCTTCGAGGCCCTTCATCTCCTGGATGATCGCGGCCGTGCGCGACGTAATCTCGGTACTTGCAGGCTGCATTGTCATGCAGCGCCCTCCCTATCGTAGCGACCCATACTATCGGCCAAGAGCATCAAGCTGTTTTGGAACAACGACATGCGCGTGCCGCTTTATCGCTAAGTGCTTAAGAAACCAGAGAAAACCTCTGAAATCAATAAAGCGGTTTCGTTGTACGATAGAAATTTTCTATCGTTCCGTTTGGCTAACTCTGTCTAGCGGAACGGTTGGCGTGGAAATCGTCCGCCAGCGCCATTGCCTCGTCCAGCAGCGCCGAGACCAAAGGTGTGTGCGGTTCGCGCGGTGTCGCCACCAGGCCGACCGTGTGGCTGGCATCTGGCTCGATGATCGGAATGGCCCGGATCGGCTCGGAAAAGCCGAATGTTTCCGCAAGGTTGAGCGGCATGATCGACGACCATTTGCCGGTGCGGATGTGCGAAAACAGCACGATCATGGAATTGGATTCCAGCGTCGGTCGCACCTGCACGCCGGCTTCGGCCAGATGCTGATCGATGATGCGGCGGTTCTGCATGTCCGGCGTCAACAGACACAGCGGCAGGCTCGAGAGCTCCGCCCATGTCACTTTGTCGCGGTCGGAATAGGGATTCCCCATCGCGGTGATCAGTTGGTAGCGCTCGTCATAGAGCGGCACGCTGGTCACCCGCCCCAGCGGCTCGTTGTCGAGATAGGTGATCCCGGCATCGATGTCGAAATTGCCGAGCAGCGACAGCACCTCGATCGAGGTCCGCGACAGCACCGAAAAGGTGACGCCGGGATGCTTTTCGCGAAACGGCGTCGTCAGCCGCGGCAGCATGGCGAGCGCCGTCGGGATGGCGGCGATGCGGATACGGCCGGAAAGTCCGTGGCGCGCCGCGCGCATTTCCTCGCGCATGGTTCTGGTGTCGCCGACGATGCGGCGTGCCCACACCAGCACCTGTTTTCCCTCCGGCGTCAGCCCCTGGAAGCGTGAGCCGCGCAGAACCAGCATGACGCCAAGCTGGCCTTCCAACTGCTTGATGCCGGCCGAGAGCGTCGGTTGGGTGACGCCGCATACCTCCGCCGCCCGGCCGAAATGCTCCTCCCTGGCGAGCGCGATGAAGAATTCCAGCTTGTCGATCATGCGATCTTTCCGGTCGTTCGCTGCAAGGTCGGGGAAATTGTGCTCTACCGCAAGCACCACGCACAATTGCCCGGCATCCACACCTTTAAGCCGGCTACCTGTTTCCCGCGGCGCGATGCGGCGCTATGTGGATGAAACTGGGAGATCGACCATGCTGGGCTGGTTCCGCAAGCTTTTGCCGCGCGAAGATCGCTTCTTCGACCTGTTCGAACGACATTCCCGCACCGTGGTCGGCGGCGCCGAGGCGCTGGAGCAGCTTCTCCAGGGCAGGGATATCGACCTATGGTGCCAGAAAATCATCGATCTCGAAGATGAGGCCGACCACATCACCGCGGAAGTCCTGCTGGCGGTGCGGCGCTCCTTCATCACGCCTTTCGATCGCGGCGACATCAAGGACCTGATCCAGTCGATGGATGATGCCATCGATATGATGCACAAGACGGTCAAGACGGTGAAGCTGTTCGAGCGCAAGGAGTTCGATCCGCTGATGCAGGAAATGGGTGGCGTCATCGTCGCCGCCGCCAAGCTGGTGGCCGAGGCGATCCCGCTGCTCAGCAAGGTCGCGACGCATACTGTGCGCCTCAACGCCATCGCCGAAGAGGTAATGCGCGTCGAAAGCCGGGCCGACGACCTGCATGAGCAAGGGCTGAAGGATCTCTTCAGGAAGCACGGCAGCAGCGATCCGATGGCCTATATGATCGGCTCAGAGATTTATGGCCAGCTGGAAAAGGTGGTCGACCGCTTCGAGGACGTCGCCAACGAGATCAGCGGCATCGTCATTGAGAATGTCTAGGTGATGGAAGCCACCATTGCCTTTCCCGTGCTGGCCGGCCTCGTCGCCGTCGCACTGTTCTTCGACTTTCTCAACGGCCTGCACGATGCCGCCAATTCCATCGCCACCATCGTTTCCACCCGCGTGCTGCGGCCGCAATATGCGGTGCTGTGGGCGGCATTCTTCAATTTCATCGCCTTCATGTTCTTCGGCCTCCACGTTGCCGAGACCGTGGGCAAGGGTATCATCGACGTCAGCATCGTCACCCCGGCGGTGATCTTTGCAGCGCTCGTCGGCGCCATCGTCTGGAACATCGTCACCTGGATCGCCGGCATCCCGTCGAGCAGCTCGCACGCGCTGATTGGCGGTCTGGTCGGCGCCGGTGTGGCAAAGGCAGGCGTGGGCGCCATCGTCTGGACAGGGCTTGGCAAGACGGTTGCGGCAATCGTCTTGTCGCCAGCGACCGGCTTTATCCTGGCTCTTGTCCTGATCCTTGCCGTTTCCTGGCTCTTCGTGCGCCAGACACCGTTTGCGGTCGACAGCACCTTCCGCGTCATGCAGTTCTTTTCCGCCTCGCTCTATTCCCTCGGGCACGGCGGCAATGACGCCCAGAAGACCATGGGCATCATTGCCGTGCTGCTCTATTCGCAAGGCATGCTCGGCGCGACTTTCTATGTGCCGCTGTGGGTCGTGCTCACCTGTCAGACGGCGCTGGCGCTCGGTACGTTGTTCGGCGGCTGGCGCATCGTCCACACCATGGGCTCGAAGATCACCCGGCTGAACCCGATGCAGGGTTTTTGCGCCGAGACCGGTGGGGCGATCACGCTGTTTGCCGCGACCTGGCTCGGCGTTCCCGTATCGACCACGCACACGATCACCGGCGCCATCATCGGCGTCGGCGCCGCCCGCCGCGTCTCGGCCGTGCGCTGGGGCATTGCCGGCAATATCGTCATTGCCTGGATCGTCACCCTGCCGGCCACCGCTTTGATTTCGGCGCTCACCTACCTCGCGGTTGGCCTGGCGAGGTGAGGTGAGGAAATCTACCTGTCCACAAGGTTCAGGATGTTGCCGTCTGGATCCTTGAACCAGGCGACCTTCATTCCGTAACCGACGTGGATATCGCCCTCCAGTGTCAGGCCCGGCATCTGATAGTGCTCGAAGGCGACGCCCTTCGACTTCAGCGCCTTGACGATATCGCCGATCCCGTCGCCAACCATCCAGGTCACCGCTGTCGCCTTATTGGTTCCGGCAAATTGGGAATGATAGACGTTGAGGGTGGTATCGCCACTTTTGTAGACGATCAGTTCGCCGCCCTCATCGTGCACCTGTTGCAGGCCAAGCGTTCCCTCGTAGAAAGCCTTGGCCTTTGCCAGGTCGCTTACCGCCAGATTTGCCGTTGCGTTGCTGTTTGCGAGCATGATGGTCTCCTTTCCTGGTTGTCGGCCCGTGCTGGTCACCGAAATAGGTCGCCGCGATCGTTTGACGACTGTCGCTTGACCTGATTGTTGGCCGCATCGGCGCTCGATTATCTGGAAGACGTTTGGCGCGGATGAAATCCGACAGGACCCGCCGCTTTTTCAGGCACGCCAAGACAGCCATTGCTCCACGGCTTGGTTCTGTCCGGAAACTGCATTATCTCAGGTGCAAGCTGCATCTCAGGCGCAAGCTGCGTAAGGAAAAACTGCCATGTCCGTCACCAAGGAAATCGTCACCGAGCGTCTGAAGACGGTCAACGGGCCGGATTTCACCGGCAACATCGTCGACCTCGGCATGGTTTCGGAAATTTTCATCGCCGACGGGAAGGTCTTCTTCTCGATTACCGTTCCCGCCGCCCGCGCCCAGGAGATGGAGCCGCTGCGCGCTGCCGCCGAGCGTGTCGTCAAGGCGATCCCCGGTGTCGCCGGCGCCGTCGTCGCGCTGACGGCCGAAAAGAAGGGCGGCGGCATGGAGGCGCCGGTTCCCTCGCGCCCCGCACCCAGGCCCGCGCCGCCGGCTCAGCCCGCTGCCGCCGCGGCGCGTGCGACTCCGCACGCACCGGCCTCGCACAGCTCGGGCAAGCGTGGCGTGCCCGGTATCGAGGCGATCATTGCCGTTGCCTCCGGCAAGGGCGGCGTCGGCAAGTCGACCACCGCCGTCAACATCGCGCTCGGCCTCGCCGCCAACGGCTTGCGCGTCGGCGTGCTGGATGCCGACATCTACGGACCGTCCATGCCCAGGCTGCTCAACATCCACGGACGGCCGCAGACCGTCGACGGCAAGATCCTGAAACCGATGGAGAATTACGGCCTGAAGGTGATGTCGATGGGCTTCCTCGTCGACGAGGAAACGCCGATGATCTGGCGCGGCCCGATGGTGATGTCGGCGCTGACGCAGATGCTGCGCGAGGTCGAATGGGGCCGTCTCGACGTGCTCGTCGTCGACATGCCGCCCGGTACCGGCGACGCGCAACTGACCATGGCCCAGCAGGTGCCGCTGGCTGGTGCTGTCATCGTCTCGACGCCACAGGATCTGGCCCTGATCGACGCGCGAAAAGGCCTCAACATGTTCAAGAAGGTCGACGTCCCGTTGCTCGGCATCATCGAGAACATGAGCTATTTCATCGCCCCGGACACCGGCAAGCGCTACGACATCTTTGGCCATGGCGGCGCGCGCCGCGAGGCCGAGCGCCTCGGCGTCACCTTCCTTGGCGAAGTGCCGCTCGAGATGGGCATCCGCGAAAGTTCGGATGCCGGCACGCCGGTTGTCGTCTCGAAGCCTGACGGCGCCGAGGCGAAAATCTATCGCGACATCGCTTCGAAGGTCTGGGACCGGGTCAATGAAGAGCGTGGCGCGGCGGCAGCGGCGGTGCCGAGTATTGTGTTCGAGTGATGCCCGCTTGAGGGCTCAGCCGCCGACCTTTTCGCCGAACGACGAAAAAAACTGTCCGGCCAGTTTCTTCGAGGTCGATTCGATCAGGCGGCTGCCGAGCTGGGCGATCTTGCCGCCGACATCGGCCTTGGCCGCGTAGTTCAATACCGTGGCGTCAGGTCCATCTGCCGTCAGCGTCACGTCGGCGCCACCCTTGGCGAAGCCGGCAATGCCGCCCTTGCCTTCGCCCTGGATGGTGTAGGAGTGCGGCGGCTTCAGGTTCTTCAGCGTCACTTCGCCGTTGAACGTCGCCTTGATCGGTCCGATCTTCACCACCACGGTTGCCGCCATCTCGGTCGGCGACTTCATCTCCAGGCTCTGGCAGCCGGGAATGGTCGCCTTCAAGACCTCGGGATCGTTCAGCGCTTCCCACACTTTTTGCAGCGGTGCGGCAATGCGCTCCTCGCCTTCGATCACCAAAGCCATGAAAACCTCCCGGACAAGACTGTCGGAACCCGTAACGCACGGCTTGGTGCGTGTCTATCGCACCAAAGTCCGGTTGCGACCGCACGCCCTCTTGCCTGCTCCCGCGCGTTGCCATATCGATTTGTCTTACAAATACGGAGACCATGATGGCAGGCGCCCCCACCCACAAGAAAAAATTTCGCTCGCAGGAGTGGTTCGACAATCCCGACAATCCGGGCATGACGGCGCTCTATCTCGAGCGCTATCTCAATTACGGCCTGACGCGCGCCGAACTGATGTCCGGCAAGCCGCTGATCGGCATCGCACAGACCGGCTCGGATCTGTCGCCTTGCAACCGTCACCATATCGAACTCGCCAAGCGTGTGCGCGAAGGCATCGTCTCGATGGGCGGCATTCCTTTCGAATTCCCCTGCCATCCGATCCAGGAGACCGGCAAGCGCCCCACCGCGGCACTTGACCGCAACCTTGCCTATCTCAGCCTTGTCGAAGTGCTCTACGGCTATCCGCTCGATGGCGTCGTGCTCACCATCGGTTGCGACAAGACGACGCCGGCGCTACTGATGGCGGCGGCCACCGTCAACATCCCGGCGATCGCGCTGTCGGTCGGGCCGATGCTCAATGGCTGGCACAAGGGCAAGCGCACCGGCTCCGGCACCATCGTCTGGGAATCGCGCCAGCGCCTGTCGGCCGGCGAGATCGATTATGACGAGTTCATGGACATCGTCGCCTCGTCGGCGCCGTCCACCGGTTATTGCAACACCATGGGCACCGCCACCACGATGAACTCGCTGGCCGAAGCGCTTGGCATGCAGTTGCCGGGCTCGGCCGCGATTCCCGCGCCCTACCGCGAGCGCGGCCAGATTTCCTATGAGACCGGAAAGCGCATCGTCGAGATGGTGCATGAGGATCTGAAGCCGTCCGACATCATGACGAGAGAAGCTTTCGAGAACGCTATCGTCGTCAATTCGGCCATTGGCGGCTCGACCAACGCGCCGATCCACCTCAACGCCATCGCGCGCCACCTTGGAGTCAAGCTCGACAATGACGACTGGCAGACGGTCGGCCTCAATGTGCCGCTACTGGTCAATTTGCAGCCGACGGGCGAATACCTTGGCGAGGACTACCACCATGCCGGCGGCGTGCCGGCGGTCATCGCCGAACTGATGAAGGGCGGGCTGTTGCCGCATCCCGGCGCGCGCACCGTCAACGGCAAGTCGATCGGTGAGAATAGCGAGGGCGTCGCCAACGAAAATCCCGACGTCATCCGCTCTGTCGCCAAGCCGCTGAAGGCCAATGCCGGCTTCATCAATCTTCGGGGCAATCTGTTCGATTCGGCGATCATGAAGACCAGCGGCATCTCGCCGGAATTCCGCGAACGCTATCTCTCCAACCCCAAGGATCCCGAGGCTTTCGAAGGCAACGCCATGGTTTTCGATGGGCCGGAGGATTACCACGCCCGCATCGACGACCCGGCGCAAGGCATCGACGAACACACCATCCTGTTCATGCGCGGCGCTGGCCCGGTCGGCTATCCAGGCGGTGCCGAAGTCGTCAACATGCAGCCGCCGGCCTATCTCATCAAGAAGGGCATCCACGCGCTCGCTTGCATCGGGGACGGCCGCCAGTCGGGTACGTCGGGTTCGCCATCGATCCTCAACGCCTCGCCGGAAGCGGCGATCGGCGGCGGACTGGCGCTGCTCAAGACGGGCGACAGGGTCCGCATCGACTTGCGTAAGGGCACGGCCGACATCCTCGTTACCGACGACGAGATCACCCGGCGCCGCGCCGAACTGCAGAACAATGGTGGCTTCCACTATCCCAAGCACCAGACACCCTGGCAGGAGATCCAGCGCGGCATGGTCGCGCAGTTCTCGGAGGGAATGGTGCTGAAGCCGGCGGTGAAGTATCAGGACGTCGCGCACACCAGCGGCGTTCCCAGAGACAATCACTGATTGCTCCGGGGACAATCACTGATTGCTCCGGGGACAATCATTGATTCTGGATCGACGGATGGCGGCTTGATCAAATCAAGCCGCCGTCGGTTTTCCGGTCAGCGTGTTGCCGGGTAGGTCGAGAACGGTCACCGTCCTTGACAAGCGCGCCCAACAAATCCACCATCATGACAAGGGGTGCATCGCGACGACCCCGTGAGGCGTCAGCCCAACGTTCGCGTCCAAGCTTCTCTTCCAGGAGGTGGACGCCATGCCGTCAACAACCGCTATCACTGTATCGCAACTGTCCCGGCTCATCGGTCTGCCGGGCGCGCCTGTCATTATCGATGTTCGCATCGATGACGATTTCGACGCCGACCCGCGCCTGTTGCCGGCTTCGTGCCGGCGCGATTTCAAAACCGTTTCGACCTGGGCGGCCGCATTCGCCGGCAAGCCGGTGGCCGTCGTATGCCAGAAGGGGCAAAAGCTCTCGCAAGGCGTCGTTGCATGGCTGCGCCATGAGGGGATATCAGCCGAATCCCTTGAAAGCGGGTTTGAGGCCTGGCGCGATGCCGGGGGACTTCTGGTCCGCACCGCCAAAATGCCGCCGCGCAATGAAAAGGGCGCCACCGTCTGGGTGACGCGATCGCGCCCGAAGGTCGACCGCATCGCTTGCCCATGGCTGATCCGGCGTTTCCTCGACCCCGACGCGGTGTTCCTGTTTGTCGAGCCCGCCGAAGTATTGGCTGTTGCCGACCGCTTTCAGGCCGTGCCGTTCGACATCGACAATGTGTTCTGGAGCCATCGTGGCGAACGCTGCACCTTCGACACGATGATCGAGGAGTTCGGGTTGGAATCCGAGGCGCTCGATCGCCTCGCCGTAATCGTGCGCGCGGCCGACACCGCAAGCCTCGACTTGGTGCCCCAGGCGGCCGGTTTTCTGGCTGCCTCGCTGGGTCTGTCGCGTATGTACCGCGACGATCTGGAACAACTGGAAGCAGGCATGCTGCTCTACGACGCGTTCTTCCGCTGGTGTCGCGACGCCACCGAAGAAACGCACAACTGGCCCGCTGCGGGTAAGCCGTCATGACCATTCTTGTCCCCGACAACAAGGCGGTGGCCGTCGAGCCGCCGGCTGCGCCGACCTTCGCGGAAGCCACGAAGGTCTGGGCGAGGATCGGATTGCTCAGCTTCGGCGGACCTGCCGGGCAGATCGCGCTGATGCACAAGGAGCTGGTCGAGGACCGGCGCTGGATCGGTGAACAGCGCTTCCTGCATGCGTTGAACTACTGCATGTTGCTGCCTGGCCCGGAAGCCCAGCAACTCGCCATCTATGTCGGCTGGCTGCTGCACAGGACGATCGGCGGCCTTGTCGCCGGCATCCTGTTCGTCGTGCCGGGCGCGCTGGTCATGCTCGTCTTGAGCAGCCTTTACATGCTCTACGGCGACATGCCACTCGTCGCGGCGCTGTTTTTCGGGGTGAAGGCGGCGGTGCTTGCCATCGTCATCGAGGCGGTGATCCGGATCGGACGGCGCGCCCTCAAGAACCGGGTCATGGTGTCGATCGCGGTCGCGGCGTTCATCGCCATCTATGCGTTGAATGTGCCGTTTCCGCTCATCGTCTTGTTCGCCGGCCTGACGGGATGGCTGGGGGATCGCATTGCTCCCGGCCTGTTTTCCGGCTCGGCCCATGGCAAGGACGATGTTGCCGACTTCAAGGGAGCGGTCGACCTGATGTTCGAACGCGGCGAACTCGCCCATGTCAAACCGACCAAATGGCATGCGCCGCGCACCGTCGCCATCTGGCTGCCGCTCTGGCTCGGGCCTGTTCTTTTGATCTGGTGGTTCACCGGCTCTGCAAGCGTCTGGACCGAGATAGGCCGGTTCTTCAGTCTCATGGCTGTCGTCACCTTCGGTGGCGCCTATGCGGTGCTTGCCTATGTCGCGCAGGCAGCCGTCCAGTCCTTCGGCTGGCTGGCCCCTGGTGAAATGGTTGATGGCCTTGGGCTTGCCGAAACGACGCCGGGGCCGCTCATCCTGGTGCTGCAGTTCGTCGGCTTCATCGCCGCGTTCCGCCACTCCGGCTCGCTGGACCCGTTGCTTGCCGGATCGCTGGGGGCGTTGCTCACCCTGTGGGTGACGTTCACGCCCTGCTTTTTCTGGATATTCCTCGGGGCGCCCTACATCGAGGCGTTGCGCGGCAACAAGGCACTGTCGGCCGCACTGGGCGCGATCACCGCCGCAATTGTCGGGGTGATTATGAATCTGGCCCTATGGTTTGGCTTGCACGTCATCTTCCGTGAGGTGCATGCGACGGGTCTTGGCATGAATGTGCCGGTGCTTTCGTCGATCGACTGGCGTGCGGCCTTGCTTTCGGGTGCCGCCATGATCGCCATCCTGAAGCTGAAGATCGGCATGCTGGCGACACTCGCGCTATCCGCCCTTGCAGGGGTCTTGCTGGCGGCGGCTGGTTAGATAGCACCGCCTTTGTAATTCGCTTGCCCACCACCTAAGTGGGCTGGAACGGAAGGAGACATCATGGCCGGACGGCGCTCTTCCCTCGGCTTCCTCGGAATGTTCGGCCGCTCGGGCGACTTGAGGCAGCTCGACGATGCATTGCGCGGCGCGGATCTGCATCCAGCCCTTGTGCCGGAGGGCGTGAAGCTTACCCTGGTCAATCTCATGAAGGATCGCTGGCCCGACGAGCCGCCACGGGGTACCTATGCGTCGGTGGCACAATTATGCAGCTATTGCATCGCGGGTCCCGAAACCTTCGAGCAAGCCAATGGCCATCAGCGGACGCTGGAAGCCGAGCGCCGCATCGAGGCGGCGCTTGAAACCGGCGACAGCCTCGACGCGCAGATCGTGCTGATGACACTGCATGCCAAGCTCATCAACCCCGAAGTCGTCGACCGATACGGGCTCAGCGCGGAATGACGCGAAAGGCAAGATCTGCCTGATCCTCCTAAGGCAGCCGAACCGTTCAGGCCCGGCTGATCTCCTCGAGATACCAGCCGATGTAGCGCAGTTCGTTGTATTCCATCGGCGCGATAGGTCCGGGCACGAAATAGTGCGAGCGCACGCCGCGCGCGGTGTGCTCGATGATCTTCTTGTCTTCGTCGGTGGTGACCTTCCATAGCCAGGTCAGCTTCTCCAGATCGTAATCCTGACCCTCGACCGCGTCGCCGCGCACCAGCCAGATCAGTTCCATCTCGCATGTACCAGCCGTTTTCGGGATGAATCGGTAGATCATGCCGTGATCGGGATAGCAGACGAGAAAGGTCGTGCCGCCGAGATGGATGGAAGTGACGCCACCGTCATAGTCGGTGAAGCGGCCCATCAGCGGGGCCACCGGAGAGCCGTCCTGGCTGCCGCTCGAAACGCCGTCATAGAGCGCGTAGCGGAAGGTGTCGATTGCTTCCTGACCGGCCGCCGAGTTCTGCCAGCGGTTGGCGCTGCCGATCTCGATGCCGAGCGCGCAGGTGCGCTGCTCCATCGCCGCATTGAGCTGCTCGATCATCTCGGCCGGTTTTTCCAGCGCATGCGTCTGCGAATATTCCGGATGCGCCGGTCCGCAATGGTAGCATTCGACATAGTTCTCGACGGCGAGCTTCCAGTTGGCGTCGAGCGGATAGGACTGACGATACGCCACCTTGGCGTCGCCCCAGCCATATTGGCCGCAACTCGTGCGCAGCGACTGTTCGATCGGATCGAAATCGAGCGGCGTCTCGGCGAAGGAAATGAAGACCAGCCCGGAGGCGACGCGGACATGAAGCTTCTTCAGCCCGTGCGCCGAGCGGTCGAAATCCTTCGGCATCAGGCGGGCAGCGCGCAATGAGCCGTCATTGGAATAGCTCCAGGCGTGGTAGGGGCACACGAACATCTTCGCGTTGCCCTTTTCCTTGGTGCAGACCTCGGCGCCGCGGTGGCGGCAGACATTGAGCATGGCATGCACGGTGCCATCCATGCCGCGTGTCAGGATGACCGCCTCGTCGCCCAGTTTGAACAGCTCGAAATCGCCCGGGTTCGCGATGACGCTGGCATGGGCCAGGCAGTGCCAGTGGCGGCGAAAGACACGTTCCATGTCGCGCTCGAAGATTGCCTGGTCATGATAGAAGGCACGCACCAGGCCGTGACCTGGCCGATGAGATGCCACCAGCCGATCGATCGCGTCGCCGTCTGTGTGGGCTTGCTGGATAGGATGCACACTCATTTGTCGTTCTGCCCGATGGTTGATCCTGGGTGGTGGCTGCATGGCTGCACGAACTCGTCTCCGGTCAGCCGCCCATTTGCGTGCGCGGCAGGTGGATCAGGTTGCCGAAACGGGCACGCAATCTGTCGTCGACCTGTTTTGGCACATGGCGCGGAAATCGTTCGGCAAGAATGCGTTTCTTCTCGGTGATCGCACGCAGCAATATATCAGGCCGGCCCTTTTCGTTCCATTCCTTCGGCGAGGAACGATCGCCGAGGGCGGGATAGAAGTGCTCGGTCTGCATCAGCTTGAGCGTTTGTTCGTTGTCGAGATAGTGGCCCGGACCCTTGAGGCAGACCTCGGCGATGCTGTCGATCGACAGGGCCTCGTCGGTCACGTCGATGCCACGCGCGCAGCCCAGGCAATGACCGAGCATGTCGTTGTCGATGACCAGGCTCTCCAGGCAGAAGCCGAGCAGCGAGGCATGCATGCCGGCCGCCTCGTAGACGAGGTTGAGGCCGGAGAGGCCGGCCATCACATTGGTGATGCCTTTTTCGTAGCCGGACTGAATATCGGGCAATTTCGAATCAGTCATGCCGGCGGCGGAGCCGCCGGGCAGGTCGTAGAATTGCGCCATCTGGGCACAGGCCGCCGTTGCCACCGACTGCTCGGCCGACCCGCCCGCCATGGCGCCGGTGCGCAGGTCCGACATGAACGGCCAGGCGCCGAAGATCGCCGGATGGCCGGGCTTGAGCGCGTTGACATAGACCAGGCCGGCCAGCACTTCGGCCACCGCCTGCACGACGGCGCCGGCCATCGCCGCGGGTGCCGTGGTGCCGGACTGGCCGGTCGACAGCAGCAGGATCGGGATGCCGCCTTCAACGCAGGCCTCAAGCACGCCGCAGGCATCCTCGGCGAATTTCATCGGCGGCACGACGAATGAGTTGGAGTTGGAAACGAATGGCCGGGCGCGGAAATTCTCCTCGCCGCCGGCGATGGCGTACAGCATTTCAAGCGCAGGCTTCACGTTCTCACGCACGGTGAAGGATGTTCCGACGTGCTTCGATGTTCCCATCACACAGGCATAAAGCGTGTTGAAATCCATCTCGAGCGGATCGGCGATGTCGCGCGCCACCATCGGCCGCTGGAAGAAATGGATGTTGTCCAGCCCATCGACGATGCGGGCGGCATCATAAATATCCTGCAGCTTGGACTCGCGGTACTCGCGCTTTTCGATATCCACCAGGTGCACGGCGATGCCTGCCGTGCCGTAGTGCACGCGCTTGCCCTGGACCACCATGTCGTGCCTGGGGGCCTGGCCATGAAGTGTGAAATGTCGTGCCGCCCGCTTGATGGTGTCGAGCACGAGCGCGCGCGGAAAGCGGACCCGGCCATCGTCGCCATGGACCGCCCCCACCTTGGTCAGTACCTTTATGCAGGAAGGAATGGCGTTGGCGAAACCCACTGTCTCCAGAAGCGTCAGCACGCCTTCGTGGATACGCTCGCGGTCATCCCCGCGCAGCGGCCCGTAGCCGCCGCCCTCGATGGCCTTGTGCTGTGGTCTGGTATCCTCCACTAGGGGAGATGATCGCATGGCATGTCCTGTTTCGCGAAGACCGGAGCGTTGTGGACGACGGTTCGCCGGCGTGTCCTGCTGTTCGACAGCCACTGGCATGGAAGCACTCCACCTTCGTCGGCAGGAACTCGTGGCGGTTGGTCCACCATCGGCCTGCTTCTTCCCCTGACGCCGACTATGCCGCCGGCACTGGCCCATCCTATGGGCCAGCTGGCCCAGTTCCATGTGCCAGAACTAAAATACCGGAGCCGCTGCGAGCGGCTCCGGTCACGAGAGATCAACGATGGATCAGGCGGCTGCGGGTCTGCGTCCGGCGGCCGTGGCCAGTTCGCGAATGCCTGGCTCGATGTGCTGCAGTGCGATCGACGAGATGCCCAGCCGCATGAAACGCGAAGGCTTTTCAGTGCGATCGAAGAAACGGTCGCCTGGCTCGATGATGACGCTGCGCGAGGCCGCTGCCTCGGCCAGCCCGCGCGAATCGGTGCCGCGCGGCCCTTCGAGCCACAGCGACGTGCCGCCGGCCGAATCGGTCGAGCGCCATTCCGGCAGGAAGGCGGAAATCGCATGGACCAGCCGCTTGCGCCGTTCGTCGAAGGCCGACGACAGCCGCCGCACCAGCGCCTCGTGGTGGCCGAGCGACAGGAACAGCGCGACGGCGCGCTGGTTGTTCGCCGGCGGATGACGCAGCATGAAGCGGCGCAGCGCCCTGAGTTCCGCGATCAGTCCCGCGGACGCCACGATGTAGCCGAGCCGCAGGCCGGGAGCCAGCGTCTTGGACATCGAGCCGACATAGACCACGCGGCCGGAGCGATCGAGGCTCTTCAGCGCTTGCTGCGGTGCCTCGTCGAGAAGCTGGCTGTCATAGCCATCCTCGATGATGATCTGGTTGTAGCGGTTGGCCCGCGCCAGAAGATCCTGCCGCCGCTCAGCCGACAACGGCACCATGGTCGGGCAATGATGGCTGGGCGTGACGAAGACGAAGCCGGAATCATTGGGAATAGAAGCGGTTACGATGCCGGACTGGTCGACCGGCACCGGCTGTATCTCCGCGCCCGCAAGGCGGAAGATCGAGCGGGCGTCGGGGTAGCCGGGGTCCTCCATCGCCACCTTGGAGCCTTTGGACATCAGCAGCGTCGCCAGCATGTAGAGCGCGTTCTGGGCGCCCAACGTGACGATGATCTCGTCGGGATTGGCGAAGATGCCGCGCCGGGGCAGGAGCCGCGCCTGGATCTGCTCGATCAGCAGCGGATCGTCACGGTCGACCATGTCGGACGCCCAGTTGCGGATTTCCAACACCGCCAGCGCCATGCGGTTGCACTCGCGCCATTCGGCGGTAGGGAACAGCGCCGGATCGAACTGGCCGTAGACGAAGGGGTAGGACGACTTGATCCAGTTCTCGTGCTTGGCCGGCGGCGGCATGTCGCTGGCGAAGATCTTGCGGCGTGCCTTCCAGTCGATCTCGTTGGCCTGGTCGGGCGCCTTCTGGTGCGGCTTGGCCGGTGTCGCCAGCACATCGGGATTGACGAAATGTCCACGCCGCTCGCGCGCCACCAGGAAACCCTGGTCGACGAGCTGCTGGAACGCCAGCACCACGGTTCCGCGCGCCACGCCAAGTTTTTCGGCCAGGATCCGGCAGGAAGGAAGCGGCATCGAAGCGGCGATCTGGCGGTCCAGAATGGCGGCCACGATGGCTTGGCGGATCTGCGCTTGCAGGGTTTGGCCGGATTCAGCCGAAATCCGGAACAGGCCGGACCATATCGCCGTGTCGTTTCGCTGTGGCATGGGAGATTTCCTCGATGGCCAGCCTTTTTCGCTTGGCTGGACCAGCCGAACGTAACCGTGGCACAACGGGTTGCGCCAATCAATTTTTCTGATCGTTGGGATTTATGCCAGTGATCCTTCACGCCATTTTGATGCTGCGCCGCGGCATAGTTGCGTGACTCTGTGCGTCATCGCTGCGCATTGAAACGGGTGGAGTTCGGCCCGATAGATTGTCGCGACGACACGCGCCGGAAACATCCGGTCCGTAATGATGGCTCGAGGTCTCGGAGTTTGGCAGTGGATCAATCGTCCTTTCAAAAACAGCTCGCCGCCTTGCGCGATCACCGCGCTGCAGCGCCCGCCAGCATGCGCCAGGCCTTCGCCGCCGATCCCAAGCGGTTCGTGGAATTCTCCGCCACCGATGGCGATCTGCTGCTCGACTGGTCGAAATGCGCGGTCGATGCGACCGCCATGGAACTGCTGGAAAAGCTCGCCCTGGCCGCCGATCTCGAAGCTCGTCGCGCCGCCATGTTCGCCGGCAAGAAGATCAACGTCACCGAGGACCGTGCCGTGCTGCACACGGCGCTGCGCAACCTGACCGGCAAGGGCGTCACCGTCGATGGCCAGGATGTCAAGGCTGACGTCATCGCCGTGCTCGACGCCATGGGCGCCTTTGCCGATGCCGTGCGCTCCGGCAAGGCGGCCGGCGCCACCGGCAAGAAGATCACCGACATCGTCAACATAGGCATCGGCGGTTCCGATCTCGGCCCGGCCATGGCGACGCTGGCGCTGGCGCCCTATCATGACGGGCCGCGCGCGCATTACGTTTCCAACATCGACGGCGCCCATATCCACGACACGCTGAAGGGGCTGTCCGCCGAGACCACGCTTTTCATCATCGCTTCCAAGACCTTCACCACCGTCGAGACGATGACCAATGCGCAGACGGCGCGCGACTGGGTGCAGAAGGCGCTCGGCAAGGAAGCGGTCGGCAAGCACTTCGCCGCCGTGTCCACTGCGCTCGATCTGGTCGCCAAGTTCGGCATCGCGCCCGATCGCGTCTTCGGCTTCTGGGATTGGGTCGGCGGCCGCTATTCGCTCTGGGGCGCCATCGGCCTGCCGGTGATGATCGCTGTCGGCCCGCGGAATTTTCGCGCCTTCCTCGATGGCGCGCATGAGATGGACGAGCATTTCCGTACCGCACCGGTGCAGGAGAACCTGCCGGCGCTGCTGGGGCTGGTCGGCTGGTGGCATCGCGTCATCTGCGGTTACCCGGCGCGCGCCGTCATCCCTTACGACCAGCGCCTGTCCAGATTGCCCGCCTATCTGCAGCAGCTCGACATGGAATCGAACGGCAAGAGCGTCACCCTCGAAGGCACGGCGGCAACGACGCCGACCGGACCGCTTGTCTGGGGCGAACCCGGCACCAACGGCCAGCATGCCTTCTTCCAGCTGCTGCACCAGGGCACCGATTTCATCCCGGTCGAGTTCCTCGCCGCGGCCGTCGGCCACGAGCCCGATCTCAAGCACCAGCACGATCTGCTGCTCGCCAACTGCCTGGCGCAGTCGGAAGCGCTGATGAAGGGCCGCACGCTGGACGAAGCCCGCGCCCAGATGCTGGCCAAGGGCATGAAGCCGGCCGAGGTCGACAAGATAGCCCCGCACCGCGTCTTCTCCGGCAATCGCCCCTCGGTGACCATCCTTTACCGCAAACTCGACCCGCGCACCTTCGGCCGGCTGATCGCGCTCTACGAGCACCGCGTCTTCGTCGAGGGCACGCTGTTCAACATCAACTCCTTCGACCAGTGGGGCGTCGAACTCGGCAAGGAACTGGCCACCGGCCTTCTGCCTGTCGTAGAGGGCAAGGAAAGTGCCGCCAAGCGGGACGCATCGACCGCAGGCCTTGTGGGATTCATCCACCATTTGCGTGGCTCGGAGTGAAAAGCTTGGCAGACATCAAGGGAATATTGTTCGACAAGGACGGCACGCTTGTCGACTTCAACGCCACCTGGCTCGGCGTTGCCGACTTCATGGCCATGGATGCGTCCGAAGGCGATCGCTGGAAAGCCGACAGGCTGCTGGCCGCCGCCGGCTTCGATTTCGCCAACAAGCGCTTTAAGCCTGACTCGATATTTGCCTCCGGCACCAATCTCGACGTCGTCGAATTGTGGTTTCCGCGCCTCTCCAACGAGGATCAGATGCTGGCGGTCGCCCGCTTCAACGAGATCACCTCGGTGCAAGGCTCGGCGATGGCCGTGGCGCTGCCGGGCATCGTCGACACGCTGACGGCACTGCACAGGAAGTCCTACCGGCTTGGCGTCGCCACCAACGATTCGACCAGCGGCGCGGAAAAGACGCTTGTCACGCTCGGCGTCGCCCAATTGTTCGACGCGGCCTATGGCTACGACGCGGTGGCCAATCCGAAGCCGGCGCCCGACACGATCCTGGCCTTCAGCGATCTCACCGGCCTCAGGCCGGCGGAAATCGCCATGGTCGGCGACAACCGCCACGACCTCGAAATGGCGCGTGCCGGCGGCTGCGGGCTGGCGGTCGGCGTGCTCTCCGGCACCGGAACCCGCGAATCGCTGGCCGGCATTGCCGACGCCATCCTGGATTCCGTTGCCGATCTGCCGGATTTTCTCTCGGCGCGGGTCAAGGAGACGATCTGATCCCGTCGGTAGACGCGGCCGCCTCGTCAGCCTTCGAAGCGAAAGACGCCGCTTGGCTGCAGCGCGCTGTCTTTCGCCTGGCCGAAATCCGGCACCTTATGTTCGGCGAGCAGGCGCAGCCGTGATCGTGGCAGATAGGCGCGGCTAGGATCGCCGACCAGGACCTCGATGCCGGCATTCAGGCAGCGTTCGAAAAAAGGCATGACGCGGTCGGCGACGCCTTGGCTGTAGAAGACATCGCCTGCAAGCACGAGGTCGACGGCCGGCGGCGGACCCCTGGTGATGTCGTCTCCGATCACGGTGATGGCGACACCGTTGGCCGCCGCGTTTAGAGCGAGCGCGGCAACGCCGTTGCGGTCGATCTCTGCGGCGATGACTTCGCGTGCGCCAGCCTTGGCGGCGGCAATGCCGACAAGACCCGAACCGGCGCCGAGGTCGAGCACGCGGCGGCCGGCTACCGTTTTCGGATGATCCAGTATGTGGCGCGCAATCACCGCGCCGCCGGCCCACACATAAGCCCAGTAAGGCGGCTGCGGCTCGGGTCCATCGTTGTCCGCCTCGATCGTGTCGTCATCGTCGCCAGCGCTTTGGTGCGGATCTATGAGCCGTCTCAGGCCACTGGCCGGATGCGGTGTATAAAGCTGGATCTCAGGCACCGACGGCACCGGGGCGAGGCGCATGTTCGTCCTGATGAATTCTGCCGGGTCAGGACGGCAAGGTGCATTTACGGCGTCCGCGCCGCCGGCTGCAATCATTCGCGCAGCGCTCGCCGCAGGATCTTGCCGACCGGCGTCTTCGGCAGCTCGGTGCGGAATTCGATGTATTTGGGCCGCTTGTAGCCGGTCAGGTTCTCACGGCAAAAGGCGGTGATTGCTTCGGCGGTCAGCGCCGGATCCTTCTTGACCACGAACAGTTTCGGCACCTCGCCCGAATGCTCGTCCGGCACGCCGACCGCCGCCACTTCGAGCACGCCCGGATGCATCGCCACGACTTCCTCGAGCTCGTTCGGATAGACATTGAAGCCCGAGACGAGGATCATGTCCTTCTTGCGGTCGACGATCTTGGTGTAGCCGCGTTCGTCCATGAAGCCCATGTCGCCGGATTTGAAGTAGCCATCCTTGGTCATCACCTTGGCGGTCTCATCGGGCCGGTTCCAGTAGCCCGCCATCACTTGCGGTCCTCGGATGCAGACCTCGCCGACCTCGCCGAGCGGCAAATTGTTGCCGTCGTCGTCGCGGATGGCGATCTCGGTCGAGGGCAGCGGCAAGCCGATGGTGCCGGTGAAGTCGCCGGCGGTGAACTTGTTGGCGGTGGCCACCGGCGAGGTTTCCGAGAGGCCGTAGCCTTCGGTGACCGAACAACCGGTCAGCGTCTTCCAGCGTTCGGCGACGCCCTTCTGCACCGCCATGCCGCCGCCCAGCGTCAGCACCAGCGGCTTGAAGTCGAGCTTGCGGAAATCCTCATTGTTGAGCAGCGCGTTGAACAGCGTGTTGAGGCCGGGAAAGATGTGCACCGGATACTTCTGCAATTCCTTGACGAAGCCGGGAATGTCGCGCGGATTGGGAATGAGCACATTGCGGGCGCCTTGCTGCATGCCCATCAGCGCGTTCACGGTCAGCGCGAAAATATGATAGAGCGGCAGCGCGCAGATAAAGTTGGGGTGCGCCGGTTTCGGCTTGATCGTGTAGGCGTCCTCCATCCACTGCGCGTTCTGCGCGACGTTGGCGAGCACGTTTCTGTGCAGCAGTGTGGCGCCCTTCGACACGCCCGTGGTGCCGCCCGTATATTGCAGGAAGGCGACATCGTCGGCTTCCACCTTGGCCGGCTTGAAGCCCATGCCGGCGCCGGCCTTCATGGCGGCATTGAACTTGACATGGCCGGGCAAGGACCATGCCGGCACCATCTTCTTCACGCGGCGCACGACGAAATTGATGATCGTGCCCTTCAGGCCGCCAAGCATGTCGCCCATCGCGGCGACCACCACATGCTTGACCGTGGTCCTGGCGATCACCGCCTGCAAGGTGTTGGCGAAGTTCTCCAGGATGACGATGGCTTGCGCACCGGAATCCTTCAACTGGTGTTCGAGCTCGCGCGGCGTGTAGAGCGGATTGATGTTCACCACCACATAACCCGCTCGCAAGATCGCCATCATCGCCACCGGATATTGCAGCACGTTCGGCATCATCAGCGCGACGCGCGCGCCTTTCTGCAGGCCTTTCGATTGCAGGTAGGCGCCGAAGGCCGCCGACAGCCGCTCGACATCGGTGTAGCTGATGGACTTGTCCATGCAGGTGAAGGCCGGCTGCGCGGAAAACTGCTTGCAGGCGGCGACGAGGAAATCGCCGATCGAGCTGTAGGGCAGGGCGCCGATCTCGGCCTGCACGTTTTTCGGATAGCTCTTGAGCCACGGCTTTTCCGGCAAGCCGGCGGCCAGCGCCGTCAGCGTTTTCGGCAATCGGTTGGCGGTGGCGTCGGCCGGCCTTGCCGCCGGTGGGGTCTTCATCGCCGCGGCGGCTTTCGATGCCGGCCTGGCAGCGGGCTTTGCCGCCCCCGCTTTATTTCCCGACGCCGTCTTTCCGGCCGCAGCCTTGGCCGGGGCTTTCACCACTGGCCTTGTGCTTGCCCTTACGGGCGCCGCGGCCGCCTTCGGCGTGGCGGCTTTGGAAACGGGTGCTTTCGGCTTGGCAGTACCGGCTGCTTTCGACGGCGCCTTGGCTCCCGCTTTCACCGGCGCCGTCGTCCTTGATGCTTTTGCCAACCGTTCCTCCCTGGACAAGTCTTGTTCATCCGCGCCGCGCTCGCCCCTGAATTGACAAGGACGCCCTCCGCTGCGGCCGCTACACCCTATGTATTGCCTCCGTTGGTGACCGTGCAAGTCTTGCCCTTGCGGCAACATGGCGAAAGATTTGCCGTCGAAAGTCTTTGCCGCCGCCAGCGCTCCCAGGCGGTGTCCTGGCGCATCCCTCGGCCGCTCGGAAGCGCCGGGAACATTTATATCGTCAGCTTGGCGATCAATAAAAAAATTCGGTTGTTAATAATCTCGTGAATGGAAGAAACTGCTAATTTTTTCTGCAATTTGGCAGAATAGCGGATTTTTTTCCTGCTTCCCGCGGGGTAAGCAAACGGGGTGTTCCAAAGCCGGAAAAACGGTGCTTATATGCGCGCTTCGCGAGCCTGATAGAGGGGCTTGGAAGAACATCAGGGAGTGCTCAATGAATAAGAAGCTGACCTTTGCAGCCGCGTTGCTGGCTGCAAGCGTCCTGAGCGGCATGGCCAATGCGAAAACTCTGGTCTACTGCGCGGAAGCTTCGCCGGAAGGTTTCGATCCGGCGCCGTATACCGCAGGCCAGACGTTCGACGCGTCATCGCGCACCGTCTTCAACCGCCTTGTCGAATTCGATCACGGCAAGACGACGACCTCGCCGGGCCTGGCCGAGAGCTGGACGATCTCCGACGATGGCAAGGAATATGTCTTCAAGCTGCGCAAGGGCGTCAAGTTCGCCGCAACCGACTATTTCACCCCGACGCGCGACTTCAACGCCGACGACGTGGTGTTCTCGTTCGAACGCCAGGTCGACAAGAACGGCCCCTGGTTCCAGTACATTCCGGGCATTGCCTACCAGTATTACAATGACCAGTTCGGCGACAACATTACCAAGGTCGAGAAGGTCGATGACCTGACGGTGAAGTTCACCCTCAAGGAGCCGGCGATCACCTTCATTCCGACGCTGGGCATGGATTTCGCCTCGGTCGTCTCCAAGGAATATGCCGACAAGCTGCAGGCCGACAAGACGCCTGAGCTGTTCAACCAGAAGCCGATCGGCACCGGCCCGTTCATCTTCGTCGACTACCAGACCGACGCCGCCATCCGCTACAAGGCCAACCCGGACTATTGGGGCGGCAAGCAGAAGATCGACGATCTGGTCTTCGCCATCACCACCGATCCGGCGGTGCGCGCGCAGAAGCTCAAGGCCGGCGAATGCAACATCATGTCGTACCCGGCACCGGCCGACATCGCCGGCCTGCAGGCCGATGCGAACCTGAAGGTCGAGGAGCAGGAAGGCCTCAATGTCGGCGCGCTGATGTACAACACCCAGCAGAAGCCGTTCGACGACGTGCGCGTTCGCAAGGCGCTCAACATGGCCATCAACAAGAAGGCCATCATCGATGCCGTCTTCCAGGGCGCCGGCCAGGTGGCGATCAATCCGATCCCGCCGACCATGTGGTCCTACAACAAGGAAGTGAAGGACGATCCTTACGATCCGGATGCAGCCAAGAAGCTGCTTGAAGAAGCCGGCGTCAAGGACCTCAAGATGAACGTCTGGGCCATGCCGGTGTCGCGCCCCTACATGCCGAATGCGCGTCGCACCGCCGAGCTGATCCAGGCGGACTTCGCCAAGGTCGGCGTCACCGTCGAGATCGTCAGCTACGATTGGGGTGAATACCTCAAGCGCGCTTCCGCGGTCGATCACGACGGCGCCGTCATCGTCGGCTGGACCGGCGACAATGGCGATCCGGACAACTTCCTCGGCGTGCTCCTGAGCTGCGCTTCCGTCGGTTCGAACAACCGCGCGGAATGGTGCAACAAGGACTTCGATGCGCTCATCAACAAGGCCAAGACCGTTTCGGACCAGGCCGAGCGCACCAAGCTCTATGAACAGGCACAGGTCATCTTCAAGGAACAGGCACCCTGGGCGACGCTCGCTCACTCCAAGGTGTTCATGCCGATGCAGAAGACCGTCACCGGCTTTGCGATGGATCCGCTCGGTATCCACCGCTTCGACGGCGTCGATATCGCCGAATAAGGTTGCGAAACGGGGGCGCCACCATGTGGTGACGCCCCCACTCGCCCGCCATGCTGCGTTATATCCTCGGCAAGCTCGCCCTCATCATCCCGACCTTCATCGGGATAACCATCCTCGCCTTTGGCTTCGTGCGCATCCTGCCCGGTGATCCGGTGCTGGTGCTTGCGGGCGAACGCGGCCTGTCGCCCGAACGCCACACGGCGCTGATGCACCAGTTCGGTTTCGATCTGCCGATTTGGCAACAATACCTGACCTATCTGACGAATGTCCTGAGCGGCGATTTCGGCACCTCGTTTTCAACTAAGACGCCGGTGCTCAAGGATTTCCTGGTGCGCTTCCCGGCAACGGTCGAACTCGCCATCTTCGCCATGATCTTTGCCGTTGTCCTGGGTGTCGCCGCCGGCATCTTCGCCGCCATCCGCCGCGGCTCCTGGTTCGATCAGCTGACGATGGGCACGGCGCTGGCGGGCTATTCCATGCCGATCTTCTGGTGGGGTCTGCTGCTGATCATCGTGTTCTCCGGCACGTTGCACTGGACGCCGGTTTCCGGCCGCATCGACCTTCTCTATTTCTTCAAGCCGGTGACCGGCTTCATGACCATCGATTCGCTGATCTCGGGGCAGAAGGGCGCATTCCGCTCGGCACTGTCGCACCTCGTCCTGCCCACGATCGTGCTCGGCACTATCCCGCTCGCAGTCATCGCCAGGCAGACGCGCTCGGCGATGCTCGAAGTGCTGGGTGAGGACTATGTCCGCACCGCGCGCGCCAAGGGCCTGGCGCCGCGCCGCGTCATCGGCCTGCATGCCTTCCGCAACGCGCTGATCCCGGTCGTCACCACCATCGGTCTGCAGGTCGGCACGCTTTTGACCGGCGCCATCCTGACCGAGAGCATCTTCTCCTGGCCCGGCATCGGCAAATGGATGATCGACGCCATTTCCAAGCGCGACTATTTCACCGTGCAGGGCGGGTTGCTTTTGATCGCGCTGATCGTCATGTCGGTCAACCTCATCGTCGACGTGCTCTACGCCGTCATCAACCCACGCATCCGGGCCAACTGACATGAGCAATGAAGGCCCAGCCACCATCGAAGCCGCGACCGTCGTCAAGCCGCAGGACGCCAGGCTGCAGATGTTCGGCGAGTTCTGGCATTACTTCTCCGTCAACAAGGGCGCGGTGATCGGGCTCTTTGTCTTTGCGCTGCTGATCCTGATCGCCATCTTCGCGCCGCTGCTGGCGCCTCATTCGCCGGACGATCAGTTCCGCGACTTCTTCCTGACGCCGCCGGCCTGGCAGGAAGGCGGCAACGCGCAGTTCCTGCTCGGCACCGACGCTGTCGGCCGCGATATGCTGTCGCGGCTGATCTACGGCTCGCGCTTCTCGCTCGCCATCGGCTTCGTCGTCGTCACGTCAGCGCTGATCTCAGGCGTCATTCTCGGCCTGCTCGCCGGCTACTGCCGCGGCTGGGTCGACACGCTGATCATGCGCATCATGGACATCATCCTGGCCTTCCCGTCGCTGCTATTGGCCCTGGTGCTGGTCGCGGTGCTTGGCCCCGGCCTCGTCAACGCCATGATCGCCATCGCCTTCGTGCTGCAGCCGCATTTCGCCCGGCTCACCCGTGCCGCCGTGATGGCCGAGAAGACCCGCGAATATGTCGTCTCGGCCAAGGTCGCCGGGGCCAGCCATCTCAGGCTGATGCTGGTCACCATCCTGCCCAACTGCATCGCGCCGCTGATCGTGCAGGCGACGCTGTCCTTCTCCAACGCCATTCTCGAGGCAGCCGCCCTTGGCTTCCTCGGCATGGGCGCGCAGCCGCCGACGCCGGAATGGGGAACGATGCTGGCCGAAGCGCGCGAGTTCATCCTGCGTGCCTGGTGGGTGGTTACTTTCCCGGGTCTCGCCATCCTGATCACCGTCTTCGCCATCAACCTGATCGGCGACGGCCTGCGCGACGCGCTCGACCCCAAGCTGAAGAGGTCGTGAGCATGCCTCTGCTCGAGATCAAGAACCTCACCGTTTCCTTCGACACCGCGGCCGGACCGTTCATGGCCGTGCAAGGCATCGACCTGTCGATAGAGCCGCGCGAAGTGCTGGCGATCGTCGGCGAGTCCGGTTCCGGCAAGTCGGTGGCGATGCTAGCGGTGATGGGCCTGTTGCCCAACACGGCAACGGTAAAGGCCGACCGGATGGCCTTCGACGGCGTCGATCTGTTGAAGCTCAGCCCGTCCGAACGGCGCAAGATCGTCGGCAAGGACATCTCGATGATCTTTCAAGAGCCGGTCGCCAGCCTCAACCCGTGCTTTAACGTCGGCTTCCAGATCGAGGAGGTGCTGCGCTTCCATATGGGTATGGATCGCGCTCAGCGGCGCGAGCGGGCCATCGAGTTGATGAAGCTGGTCGGCATCGCCGATCCGGAAGAACGGCTTAGCTCCTTTCCGCACCAGATGTCGGGCGGCCAATGCCAGCGCGTCATGATCGCCATCGCCATCGCCTGCAATCCGAAGCTGCTGATCGCCGACGAGCCGACGACGGCGCTCGACGTCACCATCCAGAAGCAGATCCTCGATCTGCTGGTTTCGCTGCAGGCCAAATACGGTATGGGCCTGATCATGATCACCCACAATATGGGCGTGGTGGCCGAGACCGCCGACCGTGTCATCGTCCAGTACAAGGGCCGCAAGATGGAGGAGGCCGACGTGCTGTCGCTGTTTGAATCGCCGAAGAGCAATTACACGCGGGCGCTTTTGTCGGCGCTGCCGGAGAACGCCGTCGGCGACCGGCTACCGACCGTTTCCGACATGATGTTCGAGCCGGCGCCTTCGGCAGTTGGAGCCGCCTGATGAGCACCACGGTCCTCGAAGGCAAGAACATCGTCCGCGACTACCATATCGGTGGTGGCCTGTTCACCGGGCCGCGCACCGTGCATGCGGTCAAGGGCGTCTCGTTCAAGGTCGACAAAGGCAAGACGCTGGCCATCGTCGGTGAGAGCGGCTGCGGCAAGTCCACGCTCGCCCGCATCATCACGCTGATCGATCCGGCGACTTCGGGCGAGCTGTTCATCGACGGCAACAAGGTCGACATTGCCACGAAAGCATTGACGAAGGAGATGCGCCGCAAGGTGCAGATCGTTTTCCAGAATCCGTACGGATCGCTCAATCCGCGCCAGAAGATCGGCGACGTGCTGGGCGAGCCGCTGCTGATCAACACCGACAAGCCGGCGGCCGAGCGGCGCGACCTTGCGATGAAGATGCTCAAGAAGGTCGGCCTCGGTCACGAGCATTACAACCGCTATCCGCACATGTTCTCGGGCGGCCAACGCCAGCGCATTGCCATTGCCCGTGCGCTGATGCTCAATCCAAGCCTGCTGGTGCTGGACGAGCCGGTCTCGGCGCTCGATCTGTCGGTGCAGGCGCAGGTGCTCAACCTGCTTGCCGACCTGCAGGACGAGTTCCAGCTGACCTATGTCTTCATCAGCCACGATCTGTCCGTGGTGCGCTACATCGCCGACGATGTGATGGTGATGTATTTCGGCGAAGCGGTCGAATACGGCTCGCGCGACGAGGTCTTCGCCGACCCCAAGCACAGCTACACCAGGACGCTGTTCGCGGCGACCCCGCGCGCCGACGTCGCCTCGATCAAGGCGAGGCTAGCGAAGAAGAAAGCGGCTTAACGTCTCTTCGTCATCCTAGGGCGGAGCGGCGCGAAGCGTCGCGCAGACCCTAGGATCCATGCCGTTTACCTCAGCCGAAAGGTGCAGCGGAGCAGAATTCTGCACCGTGGCAACACTCGAACGTCACGGCATGGATCCTCGGGTCTGCACTGCGTCGCTACGCTCCTTGTTCCGCCCGTGGATGACGACGCTGGAGAGGCCGCCGCTCAGGACAACTTCGCGATGATGGCGCGCAACGCTTCGCCGAAGCGCCGGACTTCCTCGATTGTGTTGTAGTGGACCAGCGAGGCGCGGATGGCGCCGCTATCCATCGACAGGTTGAGGCGCTTCATCAGCCGTGGCGCGTACATGTGGCCGTCGCGGATGCCGATCTGCATCTCGGCCATTTCCTCGACGATCCGCTGCGGCGACAGTGTGCCGATGTTGAAGCAGAAGGTCGGTACGCGCTCGGTGATGCGAGCCACGTCGGCAACACCATAGATGGTCGCGCCGCAGTCCTTGAGCACAGCGAGCATCTCACGCGCCAGCACCAGCTCATAGTCGCGAATGGCGCCCATGCCGGCGACGATGTTGTCGCGCCGGGAGCGGTTGTTGGCGGGCGCCAGATTGCGGCCGATCAGTTCCAGATACTGCACGGCCGCGTCCATGCCCGAGACGTTCTCGTAGATGAAGGTGCCGGCCTCGACCTTGTAGGGCGGCTCGTCGGGGATGAAATCCTCGCGGAAGGTCGGCAGCCGTTTCAGCGTTTCGAAACGACCCCAGAGGAAGCCCATATGCGGCGAGAAATTCTTGTAGCCGGAGCAGACGAGATAGTCGCAGTCCCAAGCCTGCACGTCGATCAGCCCGTGCGGTCCGTAATGCACGCAGTCGAGGAACACTTCGGCGCCGGCCGCGTGCGCGATCTTGGCCACCGCGGCGACATCGACGATCGAGCCGATCGAGTGCGCGGTGACCGTGCAGGCGACGAGACGGGTGCGGTCGGAAACCAGCGGACGCAGATCATCGACATGCAGATTGCCGTCCTCGCGCATGCGCCACCATTTGAACTTGGCGCCGGCCGATTCCAGCGCCAGCCAAGTCGCGATGTTGGCGTCATGGTCCATGTCGGTGACGACGATCTCGTCGCGCTCCTGCAGCATCTGGCCGATGCCGAGGCTGACCAGGCGGATGAACGAGGTGGCATTCATGCCGAAGCAGATTTCCGCCGGGCTATAGGCGTTGATGAGCAGGGCGACGCTTGTTCGCGCATCGGCGACCGACTGGTCGACCGTGACGCTGCGGCCATAGCGGCCGCCACGCTGCACATTGTGCGAAACCAGATGGTTGGTCACCGCGTCGAGTACGCTCTGCGGGATCTGCGCGCCGGCGGCGTTGTCCAAAAAGATGAAGTCGCCAGCCCGCTGCAAGGCTGGAAACATGGCGCGGATGGCGTCGACGGGGAACGCGGTGGCGTTTGCATTGTCGGTTTGATGCTTGTTCACGGGTAGGCTCCTGCAAAGGACTTGAGCGGGGATCAGGTAGTGGAGGTCAGCGCTTCTTTTCGGTCTTGAAGCGCTCTTCAAGCAGGCTGACGAGGCGGACCATCGGCCAGAGGAAGATGAGGTAGACAAGCGCTGCGCCGATCAGCGGCGAGGGGTTGGCGTAGAGCGACTGCGCGTTGGTCGCTTCCTTCAAGAGTTCCGGCAGCGCCACGGTGGAGGCGAGCGAAGTGTCCTTGAACATCGAGACGCAGTTGCTGGTCATCGGCGGGATGACGACGCGGATCGCTTGCGGCAGCACCACCTTGCGCAAGGTCAGCAGGAACGGCAGGCCAAGCGCCTGCGACGCCTCGAACTGGCCGCGCGGGATGCTCTCGATGCCGGAGCGGAACACCTCCGCCGAGTAGGCCGACATGATGAAGGCGAAAGCAGTCACGGCGGAGGCCCAGGACGACAGGCGTATGCCGAGGAACGGCAGTGCATAGTAGATCAGGATCAGCACGACCAGCACCGGCAGGGCGCGGAAGATGTCGGTGTAGCCGACCGCCAGCCACCGCAGCGGCTTCGGCGCATAGAGCCGCACCAGGCTGATCCCCAGGCCGATGGGGATGCCGATGCCGATGCTCAAAATGCCGAGCAGCAGCGTGTTCAGGAAGCCGCGCAGCAGCGCCGGCAGGCTGGACATGATGACATCGGGATTGAAGAAGGTATCCAGCAGCGACATGGGAGCGTTCCCGAACCCGAGAGCAAGGATGCTCAGGTTAAAACCAATCGACCTCGCCAATGGCGAGACGGTCTGCGCGGAAGCCGGCGCTGGCGCATGAAATGAATCGTGCCGGCCTGGAAAGCCGGCACGATGTCAGCGCAGCTTTCAGCTCAGGCCTTCGGCAGCGGCATTTCCTTCATGGTCGAAGAGTCGGCGGGCGCGTCGCTGCCGAACCACTTCTTGTGGATGGCGGCCAGCGTGCCGTCCTTCTTCATAGCGCTCAGCGCGTCGTTCAGCTTGCCGAGCAGCGGGTGGTCCTTGCTCATCATCAGGCCGTATTGTTCGCCGGTCTTGATGCGCTCCTTGACGACCAGGTCCTTCATCTTGGTGAAGGAATACTCCATGCCTGGAATGTCGCTGACGGCGGCATCGACGCGGCCGGCGCTGAGGTCGAGCAGCAAATTCTGCTGCGTGTCGTAACCCTTCACGTCGCTGAAGCCGCCGGCTTCCTGATGTGCCTTGACCCAGGTTTCACCGGTCGAGCCGGACAGCACGCCGACGATCTTGCCCTTGAGGTCGGCCTCGGCCTTGATCGGGCTGTCGGCCTTGGTGGCAATGCCCATGTCGGAATCATAATAGGGCTGCGTGAACGACTGCGACTTCAGCCGCTCGGCCGTGATGGTGATCGACGAGATGGCGACGTCGATGCGCTTCGACGTGGTGGCGGCAAACAGCGCCTGGAAGCCGAGATCGGCGATGTCGGTGGTCATGCCGATGCGCTTGGCGGCTTCGTTGACGATGTCGACTTCAAAGCCTTCGAAGGTGCCGCTCTCGTTCTTGAATTCGAAGGGCGGGTTGGTCGGATAGGCGCCGACATTGAGCACATCGGCGGCATAGGCGGTGGCGGGGCCGGCGGCGATGCCGACGGCGGCGGCAAGAAGAAGCAATTTGCGGCGCGTGAAGCTCATTTGTGTTCCCTCTGTTGTTGATCGGGCGGGTTGCTCCCGCACGGTTTTTTGCCGCCCCGCTTCACGCAGGACGTCAATTCATGGCAGCGACCATGCGGTCATGGTTGGCGACGTTTTGTGTTGCAGATCGCGGATCTGCGCGCGCACTTCATCGAAGGCATGGCGCGCATTGGATGATGACTGGGGCAGTATGAACGACAAGAACTGAGACTCCCACCCGGAGCACCCACGATGGACTGGCCGGCACGATGAACTGGTCTGCACGATGGACTGGCCGGCAAGCCCGTCCGGCACGGCAATCGCCATCGACTCTGGAATGCTTATCCAAAGTGCGGCGCTTTTCAAGGCGAAAGTTTTAAGCTTAAAAAGCTGCGGTGTCCGTTGCGTGGCCGACACGGTGCGGCCCGCTGGAACCGATACCCGCGAGCGATGGCGACGCGAAGCTATTTCAGGCTTGAAATATCTCCGCGCGGGCCTAGCGTGTGCTCTCTCGCCGGGAGGTCGCGACATGAACAAACCACACCCCTTGCACGGCCCGAACAGATTGAAGCTGGGGGTCTTTTCGACCAATGCCGATGGCGGGCTGGCCATAACCGATGTGCCTGAACGCTGGACGGCAAGCTGGCAGGACAATCTGACCGCAGCCCAGATCGCCGACCGTGCCGGGCTGGAGTTCATGCTGCCGATCGCCCGCTGGCGCGGTTTTGGCGGCCGCAACAAGGTGCGGGAATGGTCGTTCGAGACCTTCACCTGGGCGGCGGCCCTTGCCATGGCCACCGAGCAGATCGGCCTGTTCATGACCGTGCATGTGCCGCTGGTGCATCCGCTCTATGCCGCCAAGGCGCTGGCGACGGTCGACCACATCAGCCAGGGTCGCGCCGGCCTGAATATCGTCTGCGGCTGGAATCCGAAGGAATTCGGCATGTTCGGCACGCCTCTGGTCGAGAAGGGCTACGACCAGGCAGCGGAATGGATCGAAATCCTCGAAAAGCTTTATGCCTCGCCCGACCCGCTCGGCTATGAGGGCACCTACTACCGCCTCAAGGAAGCCGTCAGCCGTCCGGCCAGTCTGCAGGTGCCGCGCCCGGTGACCATGAACGCCGCTTTCGGCGGGCCCGGCCGCGATTTCGCCGCCGCGAGATGCGACTATCTGTTCACGACCTTTTCCGAAATGGGCGATGCCGGCAAACATGTCGCCGACATCAGCGAGCGGGCAGACAAGGTGGGCCGTGATGTCGGCGTCTACACCGTGGCGCATGTCGTCTGCCGCCCGACGATGGAAGAGGCGCGGGCATATTACACGCGCTATGCGGTCCATATGGCCGACCACGACGCCGTCGATGCCCACATGGCCGGCAAGAAGGAATTCTCGCAGTCGCACGACCCGCACGCCTATGACCGCTACCGGCAGCGTTTCGCCGGCGGCGCCGGCACCTACCCGCTGATCGGAACGCCGGAAACGATCGCCGCCGACATGGTCGCCATTGCCGGGCATGGCTACCAGGGCATCGCGCTGTCCTTCGTCAATTACACCAGGGAGTTGCCCTATTTCTGCGATCACGTGCTGCCGATTTTGCGGAAGGCGGGGCTTCGCGCATAGTAGTGGTGATCAGTTGCGGTGGATCATCGCGGATATTCGGAATTAGCCGAAGCCCTCCCCAACGTCGTCATCCCTGGGCGAAGCAGGAGCGCAGCTCCGTCGCGGAGACCCTGGGATCCATGCCGCGACTTCGGCCGTGGAGTGTGCAGCGGTGCAGAATTCTGGACCGTGGTGACGCTTTGGAGTCCCGGCATGGATCCTCGGGTCTGCGCCGCGTCGCTTCGCTCCTTGCTTCGCCCGTGGATGACGAAGTAATGGGCGTTTACTCCGGACGAACGAATTCCCTATTCCGGAATAACGGCAGTCGCCTGGATCTCCACCTTGGCCCGGTCTTCGACCAGCGCCACCACCTGCATGGCGGCCATCGCCGGAAAATGCCGGCCGATGACCTCGCGATAGGCCTCGCCGATGCCCCTGAGGTTGGCTAGGTATTCGGCCTTGTCGGTAAAATACCAGGTCATCGAGGTGATGTGCTGCGGTCCGGCACCGGCCTCGGCCAGCACCGCCACGATGTTCTGAAGCGTTTGCCGCACCTGGCCGACAAAATCGTCGGTCTCGAACTGGCATTGCCTGTTCCAGCCGACCTGTCCGCCGACGAAGACGAGCTGCCCGCGCGCGGCGACGCCATTGGCGTAGCCGACAGGTTTTGCCCAGCCTTCGGGCTGCAGAATCCTGTGCATTCAAAACCTCCCGGTATTCCAAAACCCAATTTTCAAAATCGAACGCTCGTCAAAATCTCTGCCGTCAGGCCGCGCCCATCACCTGCCGCGCGATCACCACCTTCTGCACGTCGGAGGCACCCTCGTAGATGCGCAGCGCGCGGATCTCGCGATACAGGCTTTCGATGATGTGGCCCTTGCGGACACCGTCGCCGCCATGCAGCTGCACAGCCTTGTCGATCACCTCTTGCGCCTTGTCGGTGGCAAACAGCTTGGCCATCGACGCCTCGCGTGTGACCCGCGCGGCCCCCATGTCCTTGGTCCACGCAGCGCGGTAGACCAGAAGCGCCGCCGCATCGACGTCGAGCGCCATATCGGCGATATGCCCCTGCACCATCTGCAATTCGGCCATCGGGGCGCCGAACAGTTTGCGCTCCGCCACGCGTTTGATGCTCTCGTCCAGTGCGCGGCGGGCAAAGCCAAGCGCCGCCGCGCCGACGGTCGAACGGAACACGTCGAGCACCGACATGGCGATGCGGAAGCCATCGCCCGGTTTGCCGATCAGCGCAGAGGCGGGAAGGCGGACCTGGTCGAAAGACAGCCGCGCCAGCGGATGCGGCGCGATTACTTCCAGCCGTTCGGCGATGCCAAGGCCCCTGGCGTCGCCAGGCACGAGGAAGGCGGAAAGCCCCTTGGCGCCCGGCGCCTCGCCGGTGCGGGCAAAGACGACATAGAGGTCGGCGATGCCGCCATTGGAGATCCAGGTTTTTTCACCGGAAAGAACATAGCTGTCGCCGTCGCGGGTCGCCGTCATTTCCGTGTTGGCGACATCCGACCCCGATCGTGGTTCCGACAGGGCGAAGGCTGATATCGCCTTGCCGGCGCGCGTCTTCGAAAGCCATTGCTGCTGGTGCGGCGTACCGAACAGGCTGAGCGCGCCGGTGCCGAGCCCTTGCATGGCGAAGGCGAAATCGGCCAGCCCGTCATGACGGGCGAGTGTCTCGCGCGTGATGCACAAAGTGCGGACGTCGAGGGGGCCAGGATTGTCCGTGTCGAGCGCCGTCGGCTTCAGCCAGCCGTCTCGCCCGAGCTTGCTGACCAGCTCGCGGCAGGCGGCGTCGACATCATGGTGATCTACCGGCAGGTTTTTAGCGCACCATGCGTCGAGTTGTTCGGCCCACTCGCGATGGCGGTCTTCGAAGAACGGCCAGGAGAGGAAGGAGCGGTCAGGCATGGGTGCCTCCTTCCGCGCAGCGATCCTTCACACCCCCCTCTGCCCTGCCGGGCATCTCCCCCGCAAAGGGGGAGATCGGACGTTGTTTTGGCTTTCGCCAATCTCCAAAATTGCAGTATGGGCGCTGCCAACGAAACCGCTGATCTCCCCCCTTGCGGGGGAGATGCCCGGCAGGGCAGAGGGGGGTGCCTGGGCGCAAACCGCTCATCCTCAATCCCCCTCGAACACCGGCTTTTTCTTGGCCACGAACGCCTTGTAGGCGCGCTCGAAGTCGCGGGTCTGCATGCAGATCGCTTGCGCCTGCGCTTCCGCCTCGATCGCCTGGTCGAGACCCATCGACCATTCCTGGTTGAGCTGCGTCTTGGTGATGCCGTGCGCAAAGGTCGGGCCGGAGACGATGCGCGCCGCCATATCGAGCGCGTCGGCCTCCAGCGAGGCGGCATCGACCAGCCGGTTGTAGAAACCCCAGCGTTCGCCTTCCGCCGCCGTCATGGTGCGGCCGGTGTAGAGCAGTTCGGCGGCGCGGCCCTGGCCGATGATGCGCGGCAGGATCGCGCAGGCGCCCATGTCGCAGCCGGCGAGGCCGACGCGGGTGAACAGGAACGCGGTCTTGGCTTCCGGCGTGGCGATGCGGATATCGGAGCTCATCGCAATGATGGCACCGGCGCCGACCGCGACGCCGTCGACCGCCGCAATGATCGGCTTGCCGCAATTCAGCATCGCCTTGACGAAATCGCCGGTCATGCGGGTGAAGGCGAGAAGCTGCTTCATGTCCATCTTGACCAGCGGGCCGATGATGTCGTGGACATCGCCGCCGGAGCAGAAATTGCCGCCATTGGACAGGAACACCACGGCGTCGACGTCATCGGCATAGACCAGGTCGCGGAATGTGTCGCGGAGTTCCGCATAGCTGTCGAAGGTCAGCGGGTTCTTGCGCTCGGGCCGGTCGAGCCGGACCTTTGCGATCCTGCCCTCGACCTCCCAGAGGAAATGCTTCGGCTTGCGTCCGGCCATTGCGGTCATTCGCGTCCCTCCCAGTTGCTGCGGAACGAGGTCAGCATGCCGGTCAGCCGGCGCGCGTCGTCCTCGCTGACCTTGCCCAGCAATTCACCGATCCAGCCTTCATGCGCCGCGGCGATGGTGGCGAAGGCCTGCGTGCCTTCCTCGGTCAGCCGCACCATCGACGTGCGGCGGTCGCCATTGCGCCTCGCGCGGGCGACAAGTCCTTCCGAAACCAGCCGGTCGACGATGCCCGTGACATTGCCGTTGGAGACCAGCAGGAAACGCGACAGGTCGCTCATCAGCATGCCTTCCGGCGCGCGATAGAGGGCGGCCATCACGTCGAAGCGCGGCAGCGTGGTGTTGAACTCCTTCTTCAGCCGCTCGCGCAACTCGGCCTCGATCGTGCGTGAGGCGCGCAGCAGCCTGATCCACAGCCGCAAGCGGTCCTTGCCGGGTCCCGACGGCGCGGGCAGGGGGCCGGCTACCATGTTTCGCCTCCTGAGATGGAAATCGCCTGTCCCGTTATCGACTGGGCGGCGTCGCCGCAGAGCCACAGCACAGCCGCGGCGACCTCATCCGGCTGGATGAAGCGGCCTTGCGGGTTGGTCGAGGCGAGGCTTGACCGCGCTTGCTCGACCGAGCGGCCGGTCTTCTCGATGATGCGCTGGATGGACTCTTCCAGCATTTCGGTTTCCACAAAGCCTGGGCACACGGCGTTGACGGTGACGCCCGATTTCACTGTTTCGGCGGCAAGAGCCCGCATCAGGCCGATGACGCCATGCTTGGCGGCGACGTAAGACGCGACGTAGGCGTAGCCTTTCAGGCCGGCGGTCGAGGCGATGAAAACAATTCGTCCCGTTTTCCGCGCGGCCATGCCGGCCAGCGCCGGCTTCACGGTCAGGAAGGCGCCGGTCAGATTGACGTCGAGCGTCCGCTGCCAGTCGCTGAGCGCGGTTTTGTGCGCCGGGGCGCTGCCGGCCATGCCGGCATTGGCGACGACGATGTCGAAGGGGCCACGCGCGGCATGCGCCCTCTCGTAGAGCGCCGCCATTGCCGCCTCGTCGGTGACATCGGCGACAATGCCGAAGATGCGGTCGTTCTCGCCGGCCACCTCAGTGAGCTCCGCTTCCCGGCGGCCGCAGATGGTCACGTCGATGCCGGCAGCAGCCAGCGCCAGCGCAACGGCCCGGCCGACACCGGACCCACCGCCTGTGACCAGCGCATGCTTGCCCGCGATCATGCGCCAATCCTCGAAACTTGGCGCCAAGTGCCCCCACCCCTAACCCTCCCCACAAGGGGGAGGGAGAAGGAGAAGGCTACGACAGCGCCCATCCATTGCAAACTTCTGCGGTTCCAGAGCCGATTGCGACTTGGTCCCCTTCCCCCTTGTGGGGAGGGGTTAGGGGTGGGGGTATAGCGCTGACGTGGCAAACGAAAAACACTCATACTTTCAGCCCCGCTGCGGCGTCGCGCTCGGCCAGCCGGTAGAGCTGGTCGCGTCCGGGCAGATAGGGGTCCGGCCATTTGACACCGCGGTCGCCGAGCGTCACCGCCGCATGCAGCGTCCAGTAGGGATCGGCGAGATGCGGCCGTGCCAGCGCCACCAGATCGGCGCGGCCGGCCATCAGGATCGAGTTGACATGGTCCGGCTCGTAGATGTTGCCGACCGCCATGGTGGCCATGCCGACCTCGTTGCGGATGCGGTCGGAAAACGGCGTCTGGAACATGCGGCCATAGACCGGCTTCGCCAGTGCCGAGGTCTGGCCGGCCGAGACGTCGCAAATGTCGACGCCGGCCTCATGCAGCAGCCGGGCGATCTCGACCGCATCGGCTGGCGTCACACCTTCGATGCCGACCCAGTCATTGGCCGAAATGCGCATCGAGATCGGTTTTTCCGCCGGCCAGGCGGCGCGCACCGCGCGGAAGATTTCGAGGGGATAGCGCATGCGGTTTTCCAGCGAACCGCCATAGGCATCCGTGCGCCGGTTGGTGACCGGCGTGATGAAGGATGACAGGAGATAGCCGTGCGCGGCATGGATCTCGAGCATGTCGAAGCCGCAGCGATCGGCCATCTCGGCCGAGGCCACGAATTCGTCGCACACTTTGTCCATGTCGGCACGGTCCATCGCCCTCGGCACCTGATTCTGCGGCGACCACGCGACGGCCGAGGCCGCCATCACCAGCCAGTTACCCGATACCAGCGGCACGTCGGTGCCCTCCCAGCCGAGCCGGGTCGAACCCTTGGCGCCGGAATGACCGATCTGGGCACAGATCTTCGCCTCGGTCTCGGTGTGGACGAAATCGACCAGCCGCGTCCACGCCACTTCATGTTCGGGCGCATAGAATCCGGGACAGCCCGGCGTGATGCGGCCTTCGGGACTGACGCAGGTCATCTCGATATAGATGAGCCCGGCGCCGCCCTTGGCCCGCTCGGCATAATGGGTGAAATGCCAATCGGTCGGGCAGCCGTCGACGGCCTTGTACTGCGCCATCGGCGAGACGACGACACGGTTCTGCAGCACCATATCGCGCAGCTTGAACGGCGCGAACATCGGCGCGCGGCGCATGCCGCCGGCACCCGCCTGGCGCTGGAACCATTCCTCCGCGCTTTCAAGCCATTCGGCATCGCGCAGCCGCAAATTCTCGTGGCTGATGCGTTGCGAGCGGGTCAGCAGCGAATAGTTGAACTGCACCGGATCGAGGCCGAGATAGCGCTCGACCTCCTCGAACCATTCCAGCGAATTGCGCGCCGCCGATTGCAGCTTCAGCACCTCGGTGCGGCGAGCATCCTCATATCTACGAAACGCCGCGTCGAGGTCCGGCTCGGACTCGACATATTCGGCCAGCGCCACGGCGCTTTCCAAGGCGAGTTTGGTGCCGGAGCCGATCGAGAAATGGGCTGACGCGGCCGCATCGCCCATCAGCGCCAGATTCTTGTAGGACCAGCGCTCGCACAGCACGCGCGGAAAATTGATCCAGGCGGAACCACGGATATGGTTGGCATTGGTCATCAGCGCGTGGCCGCCGAGATGTTTTTCGAAGATCCGCTCACAAACGGCGATCGATTCCTGCTGCGACATCGCGCCGAAGCCGAAAGCAGTCCAGGTCTGTTCGCTGCACTCGACGATGAAGGTCGCGGTGTCGCTGTCGAACTGGTAGGCGTGCGCCCACACCCAGCCATGCTCGGTCTTCTCGAAGATAAAGGTGAAGGCGTCGTCGAACTTCTGGTTGGTGCCGAGCCAGACGAACTTGCATTTGCGAGTGTCGATGTCGGGCTTGAAGATGTCGACGAAACTGTTGCGCGCCCTGGAGTTCAGGCCGTCGGCCGCGACGACCAGATCATGCGTCTCCATGTAGGGCTTGGGATCTGCAATGTCGGTCTCGAACATCAGCTTGACGCCGAGTTCGCGCGCCCGGCGCTGCAGCAGGACCAGCAGCCGCTTGCGGCCGATGCCGCAGAAACCGTGCCCTGACGAGACCGTGCGCACGCCGTCATGGATGACGGCGATGTCGTCCCAGTAGGCAAAGTGCTTCTTGATCCAGACGGCGCTGACCGGGTCGTTTTTCGACAGATTGTCGAGCGTCTCGGCCGAAAGCACGACGCCCCAGCCGAACGTGTCGTCGGCGCGGTTGCGCTCGAACACCGTCACATCGTGCGCGGCGTCCCTCAGCTTCATCGAAATGGCAAAGTAGAGGCCGGCTGGTCCGCCGCCGAGAACCGCAACCTTCATGTCTGCGATCTCCTCTTCGCTTGCTGGAGTTCAGTATCGCGCCGGCGACAAGATATTTCAAGCTTAAAGTTTTATATCAAAACGATTGTCCTGACATGGCGAAAGCGCGCCTGCGTGTCATCACGCAAGCGCGCTGCCGGATCAATTTTCCGGGTTCTTCGGGCTCCACAGCACCGTCTCGGCGTCCTTCTCATAGGCCATTCCGTCGGGATAACTGATCGCTTCCAGTTGCAGCCCCCACGGCGCCTGGAAATAGAGGATGGTCTGGCCGGCAGCCGGCCCTTCCTTGACCGGCAGCGGCCCCATCCGCGTCTTGACGCCCTTGCCTTCGAGATAGGCTTTGGCGGCAGCGACGTCGTCGACATAGAAGGCTATGTGGAAGCCGCCAATGTCGCTGTTCTTCGGCGTCAGGTCCTTCTGGTCCGGTGCTGTGTATTTGAACAGCTCTATGTTCGATCCATAGCCGCAGCGGACCATGGTGACCTCTTCGATCACCGCCTTCGGGTCGACGCCCAGGAGATCCTGCATGAAGGTGCCCTTGTCGTCGGCGAACGGACCGAACGACATCGCCTTCTTGCAGCCGACCACTTCGGTGAAGAAGTCGACCGCTTGCTTCATGTCGGGAACGGTGATGCCGGTGTGGTCGTGGCCGCGCATGCCCGGGATCGAATCCGCCGAGGCCATGCCGGCGCTGCCGAGCATCGCGGCGGCCAGCGTTGCAATTGCGATAGTGGTCTTCATGTCAGTCCTCTCCATTTGGCGGGACTTGGGTCTTTTGGTCGCACGCCCGAGGCCCGCTCTTCGGCGTGCGTATGCATTCATGTCGGCGCCTTGGCGGCGGAAGGAATGTCCAGCCAGCTCGCATCGATCTCGGGCAGCGGAATGGCCGCGATGAGATCGCGCGTGTAGGCCTGCTGCGGCTTGTCGAACAAGGCGTCGGTGGCGCTCGCTTCGACGATCACGCCTTCGCGCATGACGATCACTTGCCGGCACAGCCGCCGGATGACCGACAGATCGTGGCTGATGAAAGCGACGGTCAGCCCCATTTCCGCCGCCAGCTTTTCCAGCAGCGTCAGGATCTGCGCTTGCGTCGACACGTCGAGCCCTGAGACGATCTCGTCGGCCAGCACGAATTTCGGCGACAGCGCCAGCGCCCGCGCAATGCCGACGCGCTGGCGCTGGCCGCCCGACAATTCGTGGCGATAGCGGCTGGCGAAACTCTGCGGCAGGCCGACACGCTGCAGCGCCTCAGCGACGCGCGCCTTGAGATTGTCGCCGAGGCCATTTTGCTTGAGTGGCGCGGCGATAATGCTTGCAATGGTGCGGCGCGGGTTGAGCGACGACATCGGATCCTGGAAGATCATCTGCAGATTGCGGCGCAGCGGCCGCAGTTCGGCTTCCGGCAGATGGGTGATGTCGCGGCCGTCGAAAGTGATGCTGCCTGCGCTGGGTTGCAGCAGGCGTACCAAAGCGCGGCCGAGCGTTGATTTTCCCGATCCGGATTCGCCGACGATGCCGGTCACCGAGCCCTTGGGCAGGTCGAAGTCCAGGCCCTTCAGGATTTCGACCAATGGCGCGCGGCCGATCAGTGGCTTGCGCGTCATGTCGGGCAGCGCGACCTTCAGCCCGCGCACGGAGAACAACGGTTCAACCATGCGACCGCCTCCAGGCTTGGTCGGCGGCAGCGATCTCCGAAGCAAGCCCGGCCAGAACCGCCTCGTCCACCGGCTTCAGCGAGGCGAAAGGATCGGTGTAGCGCGGCGTCGCCGCCATCAGCGCTCGTGTATAGGGGTGCTGCGGCGCGGCGAAGAGCGCTGCGGTCTCGGCCTCCTCCACCACCTTGCCGGCATAGAGCACCGATACCTTCTGGCTGATCTTGGCGACGACGCCGAGGTCATGGGTGACGAACAGGATCGCCGTGCCGTGCTCGCGCTGCAACTGCACGATCAGCCGCAGGATCTGTTTTTGTACGGTCACATCGAGAGCCGTGGTCGGCTCGTCGGCGACGATCAGCCTTGGCTCCGCGGCGAAGGCGGCGGCGATCAGCACGCGCTGGCGCATGCCGCCTGACAGTTCGTGCGGATAGCTTTTCAGCACACGGTCGGGATCGCGGATTTGCACCTCGTCCAGCAATTGCCGAATGCGGGTATCGGCCCTCTCGCCACTCCAGCCGAGGATGCGCACCAGCCGGTCAGTCATCTGCGAGCCGACGCGGCGCGACGGGTTAAGCGCTGTCAGCGGGTCCTGCGGGATCAGCGCCGTGCGTGCCCCGATCAGCGTGCGCCGTGCCTTGGGCGGAAGCTTGCCGAGGTCTTCGCCTTCAAGCCGCATGTCGCCTTCGACAATGCGCACACTCGAAGGCAGGACGCCGAGCACCGCCTTGCCGATCATCGTCTTGCCGGCGCCGCTTTCGCCGACCAGCGCGCGGACTTCACCGGGCTGGACCGCAAGCGACACCGATCGCAGCACGCGCTGGCCGTTGGGCAGCACCGCGCTCAGATCCCTGATGTCGAGACAGCCGCTCATCGCAGCACCGGATCGAAACGCGTCTTCAGCGCCTCGCCGAACTGGCTGAACGACAGCACGGTCAGGATCAGCGTGATCAGCGGGAACACCAGCACCCACCAGGCCTGATGGATCGACAGCCGGCCCTCGGCGATGATGCCGCCCCAGGTCGGATCGTCGGTCGAGATCGACAGATTGACGAAGGACAGGATCGCCTCGACGATGACGGCGATGCCCATTTCCAGCGACAGCAATGCGACGATCGACGGCACCACATTGGGCAGCACTTCGCGCAGCATGATGCCGATGCGGCCATAGCCGGCGATGCGGGCGTTCTCGACATAGTCCATGCGCGACTGACCCATCGTCTCGGCACGGATCACCCGGCAAAAACGCGTCCAGTCGATGATGGCGATGGCCAGGATGACGGAACTCAAACCCGTGCCAAGCACCGCCACGAGCAATATGGCGAACAGCACCGGCGGAAACGCCATCCAGACATCGACGACGCGCGAGATGATGCGGTCGGCCCAACCGCCGAAATAGCCTGCGATCAGGCCGAGCGTCGAACCGACCAGGCACGCAGCGATGGCTGCGGAAAAGGCGACGATGAAGGCGATGCGGCCGCCGAAGATCAGCCTCGACAACAGATCGCGGCCGAGGCTGTCGGTGCCGAGCCAATAGCCGGGTTCGGCGCCATTCATCCAGAATGGCGGCAGCCGTTCCAGCATCAAATCCTGCGCCAGTGGGTCCTGCGGCCCGACCAGCGGTGCGAAGATCGCGGCCAGCAGCGCCAGCAGCAGCCAGCCGCCGGCAAGCCACAAACGTGGCGACACACCTCGCCTTTGAGCACGACCCTCATCCATGGCGCAGCCTCGGATTGAGCAGCGCGTACATCATGTCGACGCTGAGGTTGATCAGCACGAACAGCAGCGCGAAGACCAGCACGATGCCTTGAATCAAAGGCAGGTCGCGGTTGATGACGGCGTCGATCGCCATGTTGCCGAGGCCTTCATAAGAAAACAGCCGTTCGACGATGACCGTGCCGCCAATGAGAAAGGTGAACTGCACACCGACCAGCGTCAGCGTTGGCAGCGCGGCGTTCTTCAGCGCCTCGCGCAGGATGACCTGCGTTTCCGAGAACCCCTTCACCCGCGCCAGCACGACATAGTCGAGGTCGAGCACTTCCTTCAGCGACTGTTTCAACAGCTGCGAGATGATTGCCGCCAGCGGCAGCGCCAGCGCCACCGCCGGCATCAGCATGTGCTTCAGGAGGTCCCAGGTCAGGTCGAGGCGCAGGCGCAACAGGCTCTCGAACAGATAGAACTGGGTGACGAAAGGCAAGTCGAGCTGCGGCGACACCCGGCCGGAAATGTCGAAGATCGGCACCAGCACGCCGAACAGCAGGATCAGCACCAGGCCCCACAGGAAGTCGGGAATGGAGAGCGCCGCGCCGCTGGCGATGTCGATGCCGGCCTCGACCGCCGTGCCGCGCTCGCGCGCGCCGATGATTGCCGTCGTGCCGCCGAGCGCCACCGCTATGATGAGCGCGACGATGGCAAGCTCCAGCGTCGCCGGCAGCCGGTTGAAGACGAGACCCAGCACATCCTGCCGCAGCGAGATCGAGGTGCCGAAATCGCCCCTGGCGACGCCCGACAGCCAAATGAAGAATTGTTGCACGATGGTCTTGTCGAGCCCATAGAGCGCCCGCAGCCGGGCGAGGTCGGCATCCGTCGCGCCGGGCGGCAGCATCATGGCGATAGGATCGCCGGGCGCGACGCGGATCACGACAAAGACGACGACGGCCACGCCGAACAGCGTGATCAGCATCGTCAGCAGACGGATCAAGAATCTTTGCAGGAGCATTCCGGCGTAGGCCTACTGCGTTCGGTGGCTGATGGAACGAACAGCCCCCTCATCCGGCCGCTTCGCGGCCACCTTCTCCCCGAGGGGAGAAGAGGTCGCCGACGGCTGAGCCAAGTCTCTTCTCCCCAGCGGGGAGAAGGTGGCCCGAAGGGCCGGATGAGAGGGCCTGCGTCGTTAAAGAAGACACGCTACCTCACGACAGCGTGCCTTCCCATATCGGTCAGGCCGGGGTCATCAGGGCCGGCAGCAGCGCGCCGGACACATGCTGCACCACAGTGACGCCCTTGGCATGCACGATCGGCTGCGCATACTGCATCAGCGGCAGCACATAGGCCTGCTCGGCGATGTATTTGTCGACCGCCTTCCAGCCGGCGATGCGCTTGGCCTCGTCCTTTTCGCCCCACAGCGGATTGATCATGTCGATCAAATCCTGGCTGTCCCACACCGAATGCGGGCTCGGGCCGTACATGGCAAAGCCGGTCGAGGTGGTCGGATCGCCGATGGCGTTGCCCCAATTGTAGAAGGCGGCCGGCGCCAGCTTGTCGGCGGCGCGCAGTTCGTAGTGCTTGGCGATCTCGTAGACTTCGATCGTCGCCTCGATGCCAACCTTGCGCCACATGCCGACGATCGCCTGGATCATCTCATAGTCCTTGGGCTTGAAGCCCTTGGTCGTCTGGATGGTGAACTTGACCGGCTTTTCCGGCGAATAGCCGGAAGCGGCCAGCAATTCCTTGGCCTTTTCCGGATTGTGCTCGACCTTGATCGACGCGTCGTAGGATGCGTATTCCGGCGTTTCCAGCGTATCGATCGGCTGGCCGTAGCCGCGCAGCAGGCGATCGACCAGCAGCTTCTTGTCGATGGCCATCACGGCGGCCTGGCGGACGTTCTTGTCCAGCATCGCCTCGATATCGTTGAAGAAGATCATGCCGATGTCGGAAACGTTCTTGCACGAGCCGGCCAGCCCGTCCTTGGCGATCAGCCGGTCATACTCCTCATAGGGGATTTCGAGCGTCACCTGCGAGGAGCCGGATTCGATCTCGGCGACGCGGCTTGCCGCGTCGGCGACGAACTTGATCGTCACATTCTCGAAGGCCGGCTTGCCGCCCCAATAGTTCGGATTGGCTTTCAGCCGCAGGAACGCGTTGCGCTCGAATTTTTCGACCATGTAGGGGCCGGTGCCGATCGGCGCCTTTTCGAAGCCTTCGGCGCCGACCTTTTCGTAGTAGGCCTTCGGCATGATGTAGCCGGTCAGGAACGACATCCATTTGAAATACACCGGGTCGAACTGCACCACGTCGCCGGTGATCTTGTTGCCGTCGATCTTGAAGTTGTTGACATTCTTCCAGACGAACTGGATCGGGTTGCCGGTCTTTTCGTCACCTGCCCGCTGCAGTGACCAGACCACATCCTCTGGCGTGAACGGCGAGCCGTCATGCCAGGTCACGCCTTCGCGCACCGTCATCGTGATCTTGGTGCGGTCGTCGTTCCAGCCCCACTCGGTGAGCAGGCCCGGCGCGAAGGACAAATCGGGCTTCTGCGGGATGAACTGGTCGAACACCGACTGGTAAAGCCCCTGGATGGTCGGGTTGACGGCCGAGGGGCCGGTGGTTGGATCCCAGGATGGCAGGTTGACGTTGTAGGCGATGGTCAGTTCGCCGGCAGCCGCCTTGGCGATCGGCGGCAGGCCGACGGCGGCCACCCCGAGTGCCGCGGCGCTGTATCCCAGCAATTCACGTCTGTTGATTGTCATGGTCGTTCCCCTTGTTGGTTTTGTTTCTGCGCGCGGCGTCTTAGGTCATTGGTTCAGGCTTCTTGGGCAGCAGCGCCTTGCCCCTCGTAGCCTTAAGGAAATCTCCGGCTCCTACCTCCCGCCAAGCTGTTGTGCGAGCATGAAGCCCGACGCCGCACCGGTGCCGGCGCCCGGCCATGTAGCGGCTCCGGTGAGGTGCAGATGCGCCACCGGCGTGTTCCAGCCGGCATAGCCGCGCGCCGGGCGGAATAAAAAGTTCTGCGCCAGATGATGGCTGCCGCAGACCTGGTCGCCACCGACGAGATTCGGGTTCTCGCGCTCGAGATCGATGGGCGAAAACACGGCCCGGGCGATGATCTTGTTTCGCAGGCCGGGTGCGTAGGTCTCGATGATGTCGAGGACACGCTCGGCGTAGGCGTCCTTCACCTCGTCCCAATGCGCTGGCGCGATCTTGCCGGCCGCATCACCTGTGATTTCGGCGGGCAGCATCCGCACCTGCACCCACAGCACATGCTTGCCTTCCGGCGCACGCGATGGGTCGATCGCTGTCGGCTGGCCGACGACCAGCACCGGCTCGTCCGGCAGCATGCCCGCCATCGCCTGCTGATAGGTGCGCGACATGGCGTCGAGCGACGGCGACAGATGCACATAGGCGAACTGCCGAAGCTCGCGCCCGGCGCGCCAGTCCGGCAGATCGTCGAGCGCCAGATGGATCATCATCGTGCCCGGCGCGTGGCGGAATTTTTGCATGGCCGTGTCGAAGCCGGTGTCACCCGAACCATTGGGAAGCAATCTGCCGGTCAGCGCCTTCGGCGCAACGCCGGCGATGACCGCCCTCGTGGCGGTATGCATCTCGCCGGAAGCCAGCCGCACGCCAGTCGCCTTGCCGGCGGAAACGGTGATCTCGGCCACTTCGGCATCGGTGGCGATCTTGCCGCCGGCTGAGGTGACCATGCCCGACAGCGCCTTAATGATGGTGTCGGCGCCGCCTTTGCCCAGCACCATGCCGAAACTCTGGTTGGCCATCGATTCCAGATAGGGGAAGACGGCGCCGCCGGCGATGTCGGGCGCGAAGTCGAGATGCATGCCCCAGGTGGCGAGCGTTGCCCTGATATGCGGCGACTCGAAATTCTCCTCCAGCCAGGCGCGGGGCGAGGACAACAGCAGGCGGCCCGTATCGAGCGCCCCAGACATGCCCTTCTTGCGCCACAGGCCCCACGCCGTGCCGGCAAGCGCGCGAGCGCTCATCGGCGATCCCAGCAGCCGGAACAGATGCTCGGCCTCCGCCGGGAAGGCGGCGACCAGCCTGCGCCATGTCGTGGCATCGGCGGCGGAGAAGGCGGCCATGCGGGCAGTGGTCTTTTCCAGATCGTTGCTGACGCCGAACCACCGACCGTCCGGAAAGGCGCTGGCGAAACAATCGGCGACCGGGGCAAACTCCAGCCCCTGTGCTTTCAATTCATTTGCATATTTCCGGTGGAAGGCCGAGCCGGCAAACAGGCTCAGATTCATCGCGCCGAAATCGTGGCGGAAGCCGGGAAGGGTGAATTCGCGTGTCTGGACGGCGCCGCCGATCGTTGCACTGCGCTCGAAAATCCCGGTTTTCCAGCCTTTAAGCGCCAAATGCGCGGCGCATGCCAGACTGTTGTGGCCCGCCCCGACAAAGATGGCGTCGAATTCGCTCACGCCCCGTTCCCATTTCCTTTATGCTTAAAGATAATTGCAGATGCATATGTTTTCGTCTAGTAGGATATTAAGGGCCGAGACGAGCCTTGATCATCACACGAAAGAGGGAACAGAGAACCATGGACACGCAAAAACTCCTCGGCGAAGTCGCCGGCCAGCTTCTTTCAGGCGCCATCAAGGTGGTCGACCTGACGGCGCCGCTCGGGCCTGACACACCGCTGATCAAACTGCCGCCGGAACTCGCCGTCGACACGCCCAAGGTCGAGATCCACTCGATCTCCCGATATGACAAGAACGGCCCGTGGTGGGCATGGAACTGGCTGAAGCTCGGCGAGCATTCGGGCACGCATTTCGATGCGCCGCAGCACTGGATCTCCGGCAAGGATTATCCGGACGGTGCCACCGACACCATTCCGGCGCAGAACTTCGTCGGCCCGGTCAATGTCATCGACTGCTCGAAGGAAGCCGCCGCCGACCCTGATTTCCTGCTCACTGTCGACCACATCAAGGCCTGGGAAGCCAAGCATGGCGCGATCAATGCCGGCGAATGGGTGGTGATGCGCACCGACTGGTACAAGCGCAACGGCTCGGAAGCCGAGTTCCTCAACGCCAACGAGACCGGCCCGCACACGCCCGGCCCGACGGCCGAAGCCATCCAGTTCCTGATCGGCAAGGATATCAAGGGCTGGGGCTCGGAGACGATCGGGACGGATGCCGGCAAAGCCGGCGGCATGGAGCCGCCATTCCCGGCGCACACGCTGATGCACAAGGCCAACCGCTACGGTCTCGCCAGCCTCTGCAACCTCGACCAGCTCCCGCCGAAGGGCGCCATCCTGATCGCGGCGCCGCTCAAGATCGAACATGGCACCGGCAGCCCGATCCGCGCGCTGGCGCTGGTTTCGAAGCAATAGAGCGAGGTGGGGTCTTCGGGAGAAGATCATGCGCGAAGGCGAAACTGGAGTGATGGTGGGTAAAGGGTGGCAGCCTCGCAGCGCCAGTGCTCTACGGCGCCCCTCTCTGTCCTGCCGGACATCTCCCCCTCAAGGGGGGAGATTGGCCTTCGCAATGGTCTTCGCCAATCTACGACGTTGCAGGATTGAGTGGGGCGCCAAAGCTGCCAATCTCCCCCCGAGAGGGGGAGATGTCCGGCAGGACAGAGGGGGGCGCCGTAGAGCGCAATTCCACGCGATTGAACTCCACTGCCTGCAGCCCGGGAGCACTCCCCGATGAACGCACCCGATCACATCATCGTCGGCAGCGGCATCAACGCACTGGTCTGCGCGGCGATGCTCGGGGGCAAAGGGGCGCGTGTGCTCGTCCTGGAGCGCAACGACCGCATCGGCGGCTGCCTGCGCACCGAGGAGATCACCGCGCCCGGCTTCATCCATGATGTGATGGCGACGACCTTCGTGCTGTTCATCACCTCGCCGGCCTTTGCGGCACTGGGCGCCGACCTCGCGCGCCACGGGCTGGAGTTCTGCCACACGGGCACGCCGACCGGCGTGCTGCGGCCGGACGGCAGCCATGCCGTGCTCAGCACCGACCGTGCCGCCAACGTCGTCGCCCTTAATGCGATCGCGGCAGGCGACGGTGACCGGCACGCGGATGATGTCGGCGGCATCGAGCGCAATGCCGGCCTGCTGTTCGGCCTGCTCGGCGGCAGCTTGTGGTCCTATCCGACCGCCAGGCTGCTGGCCGGCGATGCCTGGCGCCGTGGCCCGCGTGGCCTTGCCGCCTTTCTCGGCGAGGCACTGGTGCCGGCGCGCGGCTGGCTGGAAAGCACCTACCAGTCCGAAACCATTCGCGCGCTGTGGGCGCCCTGGGTGCTGCATGCCGGGCTCGGCCCCGAAGACGCCTTTTCCGGCCAGATCGCTAGGGTTATCGCCTTCGCGCTTGAGGCGGCGGGCGCGCCGATCGTCAAGGGCGGGGCAAAAAACCTGCTGGCGGCCTTCGAGGCTTTGATCCGGGAACGCGGCGGCGACATCCGCACCGGCGCCGACGTCACTTCGATCGTTCAAAGCAATGGCCGGGCAAGCGGCGTGCGGCTGGCCTCGGGCGAGACAATCACGGCCAACAAGGGCGTCATCTGCTCGGTTACACCGACGCAGCTCTATGGCAGGCTGCTTGGCGCGGATGCACCCAAAGCCGATGTCGAGGCGACGCAAAAGTACCGTTATGGCAAAGGCAATTTCCAGATCCACTACGCCTTGGACAAACCGCCCGCATGGCGGGGCGAAGGCCTGGATACGGTCGCGTTGCTGCACCTCACGCCCGGCCTGGATGGCGTCTCGAAAGCTTGCAACGAGGTGGCGCGCGGCATACTGCCGGAGGTGCCGACCATCTGTGTCGGCCAGCCGCATGCGCTCGATCCGTCGCGCTGCCCCGAAGGCAAGGCGATCCTGTGGCTGCAACTGCCCGAGGCGCCTCGCCACATCAAGGGTGACGCAGCCGGCAAGCTGCAGGCACCGGCAGACGGGCAGTGGACCGTTGCGCTACGCGAAGCCTATGCCGATCGCACTGAGGCGATCCTTGCCAGCCATATCGAGGGCTTCAAGGACAGCGTCATCGCGCGCCGCGCCTATTCGCCGGCCGATCTGGAGGCGATGAACATCAACCTGGTCGGCGGCGACCCCTATGGCGGTTCCTCGACCATCGACCAGTCGTTCCTGTGGCGGCCGTTCAAGACCAGCCGCAACCATCAGACCGGCATCAAGGGCCTCTATCATATCGGCGCCTCGACCCACCCGGGGGCCGGCCTTGGCGGCGGTTCCGGCTTTCTCCTTGCGGGGAGGCTGTGATGGAAGAGAAGGTCACTGAGAAGCGCCAGCGCATTTCGACCCTGGGGCAGATCGGCCTGCAGCAATTCGCGCCCTATCTGATGAACCGCATCATGGGCCGCTACAACGCCACCTTGCGCGACGATTTCCGCAAGCAGGGCCTGACCATTCCGCAGGTGCGCACGCTGGCCGTGCTGTCGGTCACCGACGGCATCACCGTCAACGACCTCTCGGTCTATACTGTCATCGAGCAGTCGACCTTGAGCCGGACGCTCGACTCGCTGGAAAGCCAAAGTCTTGTGCGGCGCGAGCAGGGTGTCACCGACAGCCGCATCCGCCACGTGTTCCTGACCGATGAGGGCCGGGCCGAGTTTACCCGCGCCTGGCCGGCCATGCATGATGCGTTCGAGGCAATGTTCGACGATATCGACGACGCTGAATACGCAGCGCTCATCGCCACGCTTTTGAAGATGCTGAAAAACGTTCGCAAGCACGACATCTAGACCTACGCGCCGCCAATGCTGGCGGTAACGGAAGGGAGAAAAAAATGGCCGAACGGTCCTTTGCCAAGGAAGTCGAAAAGCTCCGGCTCGGCGCTGGCGAGGAATTTGCCGGCGAAGGCATCCTCGCCATCACCAAGGCGCTGCTGCAATGCGGCGTCGGCTATGTCGGCGGCTATCAGGGCGCTCCGATCAGTCACCTGATGGACGTGCTGGCCGACGCACAGGACATTCTGGGCGAACTCGGCGTGCATTTCGAAGCCAGCGCTTCCGAAGCCACCGCCACCGCCATGCTGGCCGCCTCGGTGCATTACCCAATCCGCGGTGCGGCGACCTTCAAGTCGACGGTCGGCACCAATGTCGCCTCCGATGCGCTGGCCAACCTCGCCTCCGGCGGCGTCACCGGCGGCGCGCTGATCATTGTCGGAGAGGACTATGGCGAAGGCTCCTCGATCATGCAGGAACGCAGTCATGCCTTCGCCATGAAAAGCCAGGTCTGGCTGCTCGACCCGCGCCCCAACCTGCCGTCGATCGTCAAGTCGGTGGAGGACGGTTTCGAACTGTCCGAGATTTCCAACACGCCGGTCATGCTGCAGGTGCGTATCCGCTGCTGCCACGTGCATGGCCATTTCATCGCCAAGGACAACAAGCGGCCGCCTATGACGGTCGCCGATGCGCTAGACGCACCGCGCCGCGACACCGGCCGCATCGTGCTGCCGCCTGCTTCCTTCCTGCATGAGAAGGAGAAGGTGCAGAAGCGCTGGCCGGCAGCGGTCGATTTCATCCGCAAGAACAAGATCAACGAGTTCTTCGGCTCGGATCATGGTTCGGTCGGCATCGTCATGCAGGGCGGCATGTACAATTCGGTCATTCGCGCGCTGCAGCGGCTAGGCCTTGCCAACACTTATGGCGACACCGACGTGCCGCTCTATGTGCTCAACGCCGTCTATCCCTTGATCGATGACGAGTTCCTGTCCTTCTGCGAGGGCAAGCAGTCGGTGCTGGTCGTCGAGGAAGGCCAGCCCAACTACATTGAACAGGCCTTTGCCTCGATGCTGCACAAGGCCGGGCGCGGCACCAGGCTGGTCGGCAAGGAACATCTGCCGATGGCCGGCGAGTATACCGGCCAGGTCATGCTCGACGGCATCGGCGCCTTCCTGCGCGCCGAGGCGCCGCATCTGCTGCCCGGCCAAGTGCGGGCGCCCAACAAGGTCGGCGATGGCGTCGACGCAGCCGACCTGATCAATGTCGTGCCGGGCCGTCCGCCGGGCTTCTGCATCGGCTGCCCGGAACGGCCGATCTTTGCCGCGACCAAGCTGGTCGAGCAGGAGCTCGGAAAGCATCACATCGCTTCCGACATCGGCTGCCATCTGTTCTCGATCATGCCGCCCTTCGAGCTCGGCGCCACCACCATGGGCTATGGGTTGGGTCCGGCCTCGGCCTCGGCGTTCAATTCGCCGGATGCCAAGCGCCGCTCCATCTCCTTCGTCGGCGATGGCGGCTTCTGGCACAACGGCCTGACCTCCTCGATTGGCAACGCGGTGTTCAACAAGAATGACGGGGTCATCGTCATCGTCGATAATTTTTACTCGGCCGCGACCGGCGGCCAGGACATCCTGTCGTCCCGCGCCGGCAACAAGACCAAGTCGACGAAGCATCCGATCACCGAGGCGGTGAAAGGCATGGGCGTCAAATGGTTGCGCCATGTCGACCGCACCTATGACGTCACCAAGATGCAGGACACGCTGCGCGAGGCGCTGACGACGGACGAGAAGGGGCCGAAGGTCATCGTCGCCTCGTCCGAATGCATGCTCAACCGGCAGCGCCGCGAAAAGCCGCTGGTCGACAAGGCGATCAAGGGCGGGACCCGTGTCGTGAAACCGAAGTTCGGTGTCGACGAGGATATCTGCACCGGCGACCATGCCTGCATGCGTCTGTCCGGCTGCCCCTCGCTGTCGGTGAAGTCGCTCGACGACCCGTTGCGCGACGATCCGGTGGCGCATATCGATCAGAGCTGCGTCGGCTGCGGCAATTGCGGCGAGGTCGCGGATGCGGCGGTGCTTTGCCCGTCCTTCTATCGCGCCGACGTCGTGCACAATCCGAGCCGCTGGGATCGCTTCCTGGAAGCCGCGCGCCGCGCCACCATCAGCCTGTTGCAGCGTCGCCGCGAAAGCCGGCGCCTGACTTTCGCCGATGCTTGACGCCGTCCCCCCACTTCGCGCCCACGCCGGCGCTCAGGACAGTGAGCGTGTCATCAAGCTCGCCGTGCTGGCGGTCGGCGGCCAAGGCGGTGGCGTGCTCGCCGATTGGATCACCGATGTCGCCGAGCGCAACGGCTTTGTTGCGCAATCGACCTCGGTCGCCGGTGTCGCCCAGCGTACCGGCGCCACCATTTACTATGTGGAGATGGCCGGCGATACCGGCCGGCTGCCGGTCTTCGCGCTGTCGCCGTCGCAGGGCGACGTCGACATCCTGATCGCCGCCGAATTGATGGAAGCCGGCCGTGCCATCATTCGCGGCTTCGTCACGCCCGAGCGGACCACGCTGATCGCCTCCTCGCACCGCATCGCCGCCGTGTCGGAAAAGATCGAGCCGGGCGATGGCCGGGCCTCGTCCTCCAAGGTTCATGCGACGGCGGAAGCAGCATCGAAGCGCTTCATCGCTTTCGACATGGAAAAGATCGCCGCCGACAATGGTTCGATGATCTCGGCCAGCCTGCTTGGCGCGCTGGCGGGGTCCGATGCGCTGCCCTTCACCCGCGAGAGCTACGAACAGGCGATCGGTGCCGGCGGCCGGGGCGTCAAGGCCAGCCTCGCTGCCTTCGGCGCTGCGTTTGACCGCGCGCGCGGCACGGCGGCACCGGCGCCGAAGCCGGCCGAGCCCGCGATAGTCGAATCTGCCCTGGGCACAGGACAGGTGAGTGGCCCGCAAAACCTGCTGCAGGGCTGGCAGACCTTGGCTACCCGCATCGACCTGTTGCCGGTGGCCGTACGCGACATGGCACTTCGGGGCTTGAGAAAGGTCGTCGACTATCAGGACATCGCCTACGGGCGCGAGTATCTCGACCGGCTGGACGAGGCCGTCGCGTTGGACGGGCCGGATCGCGGCTATGGCCTGTCGATCGCTGCCGCCAAGCATCTGGCCAACGCGCTATGCTACGACGACATGATCCGCGTCGCCGATCTCAAGACGCGCTTGACGCGCGACAAACGCGTGCGCCGCGAGGTCGGCGTCAAGGACGGCTCGATCCTGCAGGTGACCGAGTATTTCCATCCGCGCATCGAGGAATTCTGCGGCACGCTGCCGGCTGGTCTGGGCAGCTACATCGAGGACCGGCCGAAGCTCGCCGCCTTTCTTGATCGCCGCATCAACCACGGCCGCCGCATCCGCACCGACAGTTTTGCCGGCTTTGCCGCACTGTGGTTCATCGGCGGCCTGCGCCGTTGGCGCCGCAGCCTGCTACGCCACAAGGTCGAGGTCGCGCATCTCGACCGCTGGTACGCGCTGGCGCTCGACCATGTTCGCCAGGACTACGCGCTGGCCGTCGAGATCCTCAACTGCCGCCGCCTGATCAAGGGCTACAGCGACACCCATGTCCGTGCGCAATCGAAATTCGACCGGGTGCTGTCGGCGCTCGATCTGGTCAAGGGCCGCACGGACGCCGCCGACTGGATCCGCCGCCTGCGCGAGATGGCGCTGAAGGACGAGAAGGGCGACATGCTCGATGGTGCGTTGAAGACGGTGGCGACGCTGGGACCGGATAAAATCGACTGAAATATCTAGCGGGCGTCTACCGATTGGAACGGCGCCGGCGAACGCAGCGGCGCCGCCTCCGGGAACAGATGCAGCAGCCCTGAATCGACGCGCCGGCGCAGATGCGCGTCCACTTCTGCCCTGTCCTTGCAGCCATGGAACCTGCCGCCGCAATGGTCGCGCAGGCGCACGAGATCGGCCATGACAGGCGACATCGGCAGGCCCGCCGCGTCGAGCAGGCTTGCACTGAGGAAGCCGACGTCGAGCGGAGCCAGGTCAGGCATCGGATGGCGCAAAGGATGGTTGAAGGTGGTGAGCGTGTAGAAGGTGCGGTAGGCAAGCGAGCCAGGGGTCGCCAAGGCGTCGTCCCCGGCGATCGCGTCGACGAACGGCTTGGTCGCCGACGACTGGTGATCGCCGAACTCGAGCACCACGGCGCCGCGTTCACCGGCATCCGCTTCCCTCTTGTCGAGGAAATGCTGGAAATCGCCGCGCGCTACCGCCATCCGGCGCAGATACTCATTGGCCTGGAAATCGCCCGAGAACGGCTCGCCCTCGACCTTCAGCTCGGGCTCCATCCGCCCCTCATAGGGTGAGTGCGGAAACATGGTCTGGATTTCGAGGAACAGCGGCCGGCCGTCTTCCTTGCGGTGCCTGGCGATGAATGCTTCGGCCGCCTGGTAATAAAAGATATCGCGCAGGTGGTAGAAGGGCGCGGCGATGTCCTTGATGTCGAGCACGGTCTCGAAACCGATCGATTTCAGGAACGGCCCTTCATTGACGAACGAAAAGTCCATCGGCGTCATCACGACAGTTCGATAGCCGCAGCGCGCCAGCACCTCCGGCAAGGCGCCGGCGACCTTGTCCTGCAGGGTGATGGTCAAATAGGGGCTTCGCCAGCCGAAATCGGTGGCCGACAGGCCTGTCATCAGCGACAGATTGGTGATCCAGGTGCCGCCGCCAAACGTCTCGACCTGCATCGGATGCGGCGTGCGCTTTGGGTGCGAATCTCTGCAGGAATCCCGCGCCATTGCCGACCTGCGGAAAATAGCCGGGATCGGATTGGCTTTCGCTGAGCACGAAAAAGACATCGGGAAGGTTCGAGCGGTCACCGCAATCGACGGCATCGGCAAAAGGCGGCTGCGGCGCGACGGCTTGCAGCCGCTTTTCGAAGCCCGATTCAACAACGAGGTTGTGCAAATCCAGCAGCGAGACGAAGAAGGCCGACATGTGCCGGCCCTGCATGTAGTAGAAATAGCGGTCCTTCGAGGCCTCGGCCGGAAAGGTCAGCGGCACCAGAACGACGAGCGCCGCCATGACCAGGACGCGTGCCGACACCGGCCAGCCGATTTTTCGATCGATCCGGAACAGAAGGATCGCAGCCCCGATGCCGAGCACCAGGGCAACAACGACCGGCGCGATCAGATGGAGGTAGGAGCCGAGCAGGAAGCGGTACACTTCCGGATCCTTCGACACGAAGACCGTGTCGTAGAAGTGCAGCGAAAACCCCTTCATCCTGAATTTGATCGCTGACACCACTGTGATGAAAGCGATGCCCATCCAGGCGAGATAGACGGAAAAGACAAGGCGCCCCGAAGCCAGGAACAGAAGTCCGGCAAGGGCAGCCACCAGCGCCAGCGAGAACGGCACCGACAGCCATTCGTGCTCGGCCCGTCCGGCGGCGAAGACACCGGCTAGGCTGACCACGGCCAGCGTCAGCGGATGACAGAGCAGCCGACCAAGATTGTGAAGCTGAGCCACAGATTTTCCCATGAATATGCCTGAGCATAGTTTCGGGAAACTCTTCGATTATTCGTGGGCTAAGAACAAATCTATAGTGAATTTAACCTTAATTCCGGGGATCGCGCTGTCCGCAACGGCGGGACCAGGTTTCACAAGCGCCTGGCCCTACCGTGCTTCGATCAGTAGTGGTGCCAGCGATGGTGCGGATGCCAGACGTGGACCGGAGCGTGCCAGTAGTGGTAGCGCGGGCGCACGATGACGACGCCGTTCGGCACGCAACGTCCCCATCTGTTCGGATGCCAGCCGATGCCGCAGCCCCAGCGGACATGCTCGACCGATGCCTGGGCGGCCGGCTGGGCAACGGACACGATGGGCATTGCGCTGGACGCGGTGGCTGTCACGACCGTTCCGCTGAGGGCCAGCATAGCGGCTGCTGCATAGTTTTTCAGGCGACTCATAATTGGACTCCGAGTGCTTTCGAGTTTGAAGATGGCCGCCCTGCATGGTGCGATCGGGCAGGCTTGTCCCTTCGCGTCGTTAAACGGCGTCTCCGGCCTTTTCCGTCGGTCGTCATGGCGATTTTTTCGGCGCAACGGCGGCGCGGCGTTCCATATGGCGCAGCAATGCCTGTGCCAGCACGCTCCGGTTTTCGTGTGACGTGTTCGCCGCGAAGTCGACAATGGCCTGTTCAAGCCGGCTGCGCACCGTCACATCGGCATTGCGTGCCCGCTCCAGCGCGGCGGACAAGGCGGCCTTGTCCATGACAGGCTGCTGCAACAGGTCCGCTGCCTCCTGCCTCGCCTGCTGGCCATCTAGAATGATCTGCCGGGACTCCACGCGAACCTGGCGCAGCGCCAGGCGGAACGCCTTGCGGTCCTGGTTGGGAAGCTGTCGGCCAGCCGATTCCAGCGAGACACCCGATTTGGCATTTCTCAGCCAGACCGCACCGCCGGCAAATGCGCCTGCAAGAAAGACGTTCAGCACCACGGAAGCAATGACCAGGCCACGGATCCAGCGCGGGCTCATAGGTTTTCCTCACCGTTCTCGGCATCGGGGCCGGCATCGCCAAACGCCGTCACATTGGCATCCAGCACATAATGGTCCGGCTGGACCTCCGGCGTGACGATGGTCACCAGGGCCAGTCCTGCCACGGCACCGGCCAGACCAATACCGGCAAGTCCAAGTCCCAGCCACCAGAACCACTGACGCCGGCGCTGGACGAGGTGCCGGCCGGCAGCCTGCAGAATGCTGCTGTGCAGCGCCTTGTCCGTGGCGTCGACGCGGTAGCTGTCGAGCAGCGCGTCAAGTGCCCCGGCCTGCCTCAAGATGGCCTTGCCCGCGCCGCTCGCGGCAAAGACCGTGCCGGCCATTCGCTCAGCCTCGGGCCATCGCCGCAAGTCGCCGCCATAGGCCTGTGCCAAGGCGGCAAAGCGCCTGGCATCCATTTCGTTTCTGGACCCTTCAGCCATGTGTCTCCTCCTTGCCCGTCGGCGCCGAGCGCCAGGCGGCACCAGCAAGGCGCAATGGCCGTAGTGCGTTGGTGCTTGCCCGGTGCTTACTCATCGGCGCCATCCCCCGTCAGGATCGCCTGCAGCGACCGCCGGCCGCGCGCAAGCAGGCTCTCCAGGGCATCGACGCTGATCTGCAAGGTCGCTGCCGCCTCGATATTGGACATCTCCTGATAATAGACCAGAACGATCGCTTCGCGCTGACGCGGCGCTATGGCTTGCAGTGCCCGTTCGACCCGAAGCGCGTCCTCTTGGCGAGGGGCGTCGGGAAGTGCCGCAGGGTCGACCACGTCCGGCAGGTCGCCGGTCACCCACTCGCGCCTGCGACGCAGCCGGTCGTAGCAAAGGTTGAGCGTCACCCGGTGGATCCAGCTGTCGAAGCGCGCATTGCCGCGCCGCCAGCTCGCGGCATGGCGCCAGATCCGCACGAAGGTTTCCTGCGCGACATCCTCGGCCTCCGCCGCATCGCCGAGCATGCGCACGGCAAGCGCCAGTATACGTGGCAGCTTGCGCGCGACGAGCGTTTGCACGGCTGCGGGCTCGCCGGCGCCAACACGGCGAACCAGCTCCTCGTCCGGATCCGCAGCCATCAGTCGGCGCACTCCCGATGTTCATCGCGCGTCATTGCCTCTTGGTCATTGTTCCTGCTTGGGAGCGGTTTTGTGGCCCGGCAGTTCGTCGGCCGTCAAAATGCCGTCGGCATTCTTGTCCAGCCGGGCGAAGCGCCTGGCGAAGAATGCATCGAGTTCGGCGCGATCGATGAAGCCGTCATGGTTGGAATCGATCCGCGCGAAGGATTTGGCGGCGTCGCCTTTGGCGTTGCGCTTCGTCTGAAAGGCCTCCCATTCCAGCAGGCTGATCTTGCCGTCGCCATCCGTGTCGGCCGCCATGATCGCCTTTTCGCGCCGCTTCTGGAATTTGGCCAGCGTGATATCGGACGTGGTCCCCGAAGCGCCTGGCGCGGCAAGTGGCGCGGCCGTTGGCGGTGCAGGCGGCGTCGCTGCCTGGGCGAAAGCCGCAACGGTCTGCAAACTCAAGGCAACGACTGATATCGAACGACTGATCATGTTGTGCGTCTCCAGGTTGGCGCGACGCAGACGGCTTGTGCCGCAATCGCGCTTCAACCGTTAAACGCCGCGCCCCGGAAAATCCGTCGGTCGCACGTGCTGATCCGTTCATCCCAGGACAACAGAGGCTGCCCATCCCGATCTGATCGGGATGGAAGAAACTCTAGTCCGACTGGTCGGCCGCAATCAGTTGTTCGGGCTTGAACCCGGCATGTTGCGGGGTCCACACCTCGCCCTCGCGATTGAACCAGTGGCACAGATACATGCCCGAGGCTGCGCCATCGCTGATCGTCATCCTGGGGCCTCCGGATTTCAGCCTGACGACGTCTCCGGTCTTGAAATTGTTGGGCATTTTTTGACCTCCCATGCTGAGGCCATGAGTTTCACACCAAACCGGGGTCTCGACAATGGCAGATCTGCCAGGCCGGCGTCGCAATCCTTTGCACCAGGGGCAGACGACAAAATGGAGGAGGAATGGTGCCGCTTAGGTGACTCGAACACCTGACCCCCGCATTACGAATGCGGTGCTCTACCAACTGAGCTAAAGCGGCCCGGGAAGCCAAGGCCTCCAGGATGCGGCGGTGATAGACGCAACCGGGCGCGAATTCAAGATGCGACGTGGCAATTCCTGCGACGGCGTCATGGCACCTCGAAAGCCGACCGCCGCCTTGTCCGCCGATCAATCGCCAAGGGATGCTGCACACGGTGCATGCGCTCCCTGCGCGTGAAAATCGGCCAAACATGCTGATTTTGTTGCCGGAACAGCGCCGGAATGGACTTTGCACACCTCTGCGAGGCAGAATACGCCGCTCGCCCGTTGATTGATTGGTCGCCTGCGGCTAACGATCACGGCAAGGTTGGCAAAGACAGAGGGACCTGCTTGGACGCGATCGAAAAAGCGATCCGGAACGCCTTGGAGAAAGGCAATGCCGAGGACCGCGCGTTCCGCGAGAGGGTCTATCGCTCGGCTTTTGCCGCGCTCGATCGCGCGCTCCAGGCCAATCCCGGTGTGACCGTTGAGGTCGCCATCAAGCGCCGCAAGGCAATCCAGGCGAAAATCACCGAAATCGAATCCGAGTTCCTGCCGGCGGTGCCGGATGTCGGCCCGCAGGGCGATGCACCGGCGGTCGAACTCGGAGCGGACTCGGCGCCCGCGGTCGAAACCGGCCGAGAGGCATCGTCCCCGGATGTCGTCGTCGACGGACCCGTGCAATCCGCTGCCGATGCGCCGCGCTCGCGCGTTCTGCCCGTCGTTCCCGACATCATGCCGGACGCCACGCTTCCCGATGCTCCGGCCATCGACATGTCGGTTCCGGCCTCGGCCGGCGCGACGACGGAAGTGGCGCCCGACCGCGATGAACGGCGCATAAGGGGGCGTCGCCTGCCGCTGACCGCCATCTTCCTGACCGTGACACTGCTCGCCGCGGTTGGCATCGGCCTGTTCTTCGCCGTGCAGACCGGCGTGTTCAAGACATCCGCGCAACTCGACACCGCCCCGCCGCAGGCACCGCCGACCGTCGAGGACGACGATTTCACACCGGCCGACGGCGGTCCGGCAAAACCCGGCGCCGCGGACCAGGCGCGCGACTGGATCAATGTGTTTTCGCCGGCCGATGCATCCCATGTCAGCGCGCCGTCTGACGCCAGGGCCGAGGTGATGAAGGACGATACCGGTTCGTTCCTGCGCATCCGTTCCGGCGCGTCCGGTTCGGCGATCAGTTTCGACGTCGGACAAGGCGTGCTGGAGAAGCTGGCCGGCAAACATGCCGTGTTCGACATCATTGCCCGCTCCGAAGAAGGCAAGGAGACGCAGATTTCGGTCGACTGCAATTTCGGAGAACTCGGCGACTGCGGCCGCAAGCGCTATGCGGTCGGCCAGCAGCAGAACGAATATCTGTTCGACGTTCAGTTTCCGGATAAGCGCCCGGGCTCGGCCGGCACCATTGCCATCAATTCCGACTTCGACAAGCAGGGCAAGGCCGCGGACATCTACGAAATCCGCGTTTCGATCGAGCCGTAAGAGCGCCGAACGGTCTAGCGGTCGAGCAGCGCCTGCAGCGTCTCGATGCGGTCGGCCTCGTTGGCCGGCTTGTCCCAGCGCAGCCGCGAAATGCGGGGAAAGCGCATGGCGACGCCGGATTTGTGCCGGGTCGAGCGGTTGAGCCCTTCGAAGGCGACTTCCAGCACCAGGCCGTTGTCGCGGTCGGCCCGCACCGAGCGCACCGGCCCGAAACGCTCGATCGTGTTGTCGCGGACATATTTGTCGATCTGCTTCAACTCCTCGTCGGTGAAGCCGAAATAGGCCTTGCCGACCGGCACCAGTTCCTCCTCGCCTTCTGCACCTGTCCAGACACCGAACGTATAGTCGGAATAGAAGCTCGAGCGTTTGCCGTGGCCGCGCTGGGCATACATCAGCACGGCGTCCACCGTGTGCGGATCGCGTTTCCATTTGAACCATGGACCTTTCGGCCGGCCGGCGACATAGGCTGAGTCCCAGCGCTTGAGCATGACGCCTTCGATAATCGGATGCGGTGGCACCCGGCGCAGTTCCTCCAGCGTTTGCCAATCCGTGAAGTCGACGAATGGCGAAATATCGAAACGGCTCGGGTCGAGCGTCCCGACAAACGCTTCCAGCCGGCCGCGCCGCTCGCGAAACGACAGCGCGCGCAGATCCTCGCCGCCGACCTGGAGCAGATCGTAGCAGCGCATGAAGGCCGGGTATTGCTGCTGCATCTTCGGTGTCACCGTCTTGCGGTTCAGCCGCTGCTGCAGATCCGAGAACGTTCCCGTCGCCTGCCGGGGATCGCCGACAAGCAGTTCGCCGTCCAGCGTTGCGGAAAAATGCATGGCATCGGCGAGGTCCGGAAAGGCACCCGAAACGTCATCGCCGGTGCGCGAATAGAGCCGGCGGATACCGCCCTCGGCCACCGCCTGGACACGGATGCCGTCCCATTTCCATTCGGCGGCATAATCCGCCGGATCGAGCTTTTCGAGATCGCCGTCGCCAACCGGGTTCGACAGCATCACCGGTCGAAACAATGCCAACGCCGTGTTCCTGGGTTTTTCGGCCTTGCCTTCCAGCCACGCGAACAGCGCTGTGTAAGGCGGCGACAGCCCGTGCCAGAGCTCTTCGATCTCGGCGATGTCGACCTTGCCGAAATCCGCCAGCGCCTGTTTGGCCAGCCGCGCCGACACGCCGATGCGCAAGCCGCCGGTGACCAGCTTGATGATGGCAAAGCGGGCCGAGATGCCGGCGCTGTCGAGCAGCCCTGCCAGCACCTTCGGTCCGTCGGAGCGGCTCGCCGCCTGCAGTCTGGCGACGACCTCGCCAAGCGTCGGCTCGCGGTTCGCGATGTTTCCGGGCGTTTGCGGCCAGACCAGCGACACCGTTTCGGCGAGATCGCCGACATAGTCGTAGGAATAGCCGAACAGCACCGGATCCATGCGTTCGGTGACCAGCATGCGCAGCATCGCCGGCTTGACCGCGGCAATGTGGAGATCGCCGGTGATGGCAGCCAGCGCCAGCCCGCGGTCGGGATCCTCTACCGTGCGGAAATAGTCGGTCAGCAAGGTCAGCTTGCCGTTGCGCGACGGCGTCAGCACCAGGCGGTCGAGTAGTTCGGCGAAGCGGTTCATGGTGACACTACTGGATGGGCTTGGCACTTCGGCACACCCCCCTCTGTCCTGCCGGACATCTCCCCCGCAAGGGGGGAGATTGGCAGCTTCGATGCCAGCACTCTCCTTGCGCGGTTGGTGATTAGCGAAAGCGGCGGTGACATCTGATCTCCCCCCTTGCGGGGGAGATGGCCGGCAGGCCAGAGGGGGGTGTGAAGGATCGCGGCGCCGGTGATTGGTGGATCAGCAACTAGCATCAATCGCCCTCGTCCTCGTATCCCACCAGATGCAGCGGCCGGGCGGCGATGCCTTCGAGTTCGCACCAGCGCACCAGCGCTTCCTCGCGGCCATGCGTCACCCAGATCTCCTCGGCTCCGGTCTCCTTGATGGTGGCGGTCAACTCATCCCAGTCGGCATGGTCCGAGATGATCAGCGGCAGTTCGACGCCGCCTTGCTTGGCGCGCTGGCGAATGCGCATCCAGCCTGACGCGAAGCACGAGATCGGATCGGGAAAACGCCGCGCCCAGCGGTCGGCGAAGGCCGATGGCGGGCCGACGACGATGGCGCCTGTAAAATCATCCTTGCCGCCGCTTTCGACGGTCGCCGGCTCCAGTTGCCCAAGGTCTATGCCTTGGCTCTGGTAATATTCACTGAGCTTGGCCAGCGCGCCATGGATGTAGAGCGGCCTGTCGTAGCCGGCGTCGCGCAACAGCCGCATCACCCTTTGCGCCTTGCCCAGCGCATAGGCGCCGACCAGATGCGAGCGCTCGGGGAACTGCGCTGCCGATTTCAGCAGGCGGGCGATTTCTTCTGTGTCGGGGGGATGGCGAAACACCGGCAGGCCGAAGGTCGCTTCGGTGATGAACACATCGCACGGGATCGGCTCGAATGGCGCGCAGGTCGCGTCCCTCCGCCGCTTGTAGTCGCCGGAAGCGACGATGCGCGTGCCCTGATGCTCGACCGCTATCTGCGCCGAGCCCAGCACATGGCCGGCTGGATGGAAGCTGACGCTGATGCCATTGAGTGCAATCGTCTCGCCGAGCTGTGCCGCTTGCATTGTTCCCGCGAAATCCTCGCCGTAGCGCAGGCCCATAATGTCGAGTGTCTGCCGCGTCGCCAGCACAGAGCGGTGGCCGGAACGCGCATGGTCGGAATGGCCATGCGTGATCAACGCGCGATCGACCGGCCGCACCGGGTCGATGAAGAAATCGCCCGGCGGGCAATAGAGGCCCTCGGGCCGGGGATGAAGAAGGTCGCTGGGGCGCATGATCCCCAAGATAGGATATAATTCCGCGGCGGGAAGCCTGTTGTAACTCACTGCTGACTCCCGCATAGAGCACCGTCGGCTCGATCCGCCGGCAGGACCCATCGCCATGAAACCGCTTCAGGCCTCGTCTGGCGACTTGAACGCCGATCGCCGTGCCGATTATGCCGAGATGCTTCACGCGGATGGCGATCATGCGGCAGCGGCGGAATTGCTGCTCGGTGCGCTGGAAATGACGCCGCAATGGGCGATGGGCTGGTTTCGCCTCGGCGAGATGCAGCAGGCGGCGGGCGCGGCGGATCTGGCTGCACAGGCCTGGACGATGTCGTTGCAACTCGATCCATCGGATCGTCAAGGCGCTGCACTCAACTTGCAATTGATGGGCAAGGCGCCGGCGCTCGACGCGCTCCCCAGCGCCTTCGTCGAGACACTGTTCGACCATTATGCCGAGAGCTTCGACGAGTCCCTGGTCGGCAGGTTGGGATACCGGCTGCCTGAGATGCTCGACCAGGCCATTCGAGCGGCAAGGCCAGGCCGCTTCGCGCTGGCGCTCGATCTTGGCTGCGGCACCGGCCTGACGGGACAGAGGCTGCGTCCGATCGCCGACCGGCTGGAGGGTTATGACATTTCGGCCAGGATGCTGAGAAAGGCTCGGGCCAAGGGCGTCTACGATTTCCTTGATAAGGCCGATCTGCGGGATTTTCCCTATGCCGGTCCGAAAGCCGATCTGGTGACGGTGGCCGATGTTTTCATCTATGTCGGCGCGCTGGACGGCGTGGTGAAGACGATTGCCGGGCTGCTGGCCACGGATGGCCTGTTCGCATTTTCCGTGGAGACGCTGGCTGGCGATGGCGATTTCGTGCTGTTGCCGTCGCGCCGCTATGCGCATGCGCAACACTATGTGCGCGAGGTCCTGGCCGCCAACGGGCTTTCGGTCTTGTCACTGGAACCAACCGTGATCCGGCAGGATCGCGGGGAACACGTCAACGGGCTGGTCGTTGTGGCCGGGGCTCCGAACTCAGCCTAGCAAAGACCTGACGACAGCCAGTTCCGCGGTGTCCGCAGCTTTTTGCCGGGCAGCCCGATAGGAATTTTTTCTTGACACCATGCCCTCAGCTATGGTACATTTTTGCCCATGGTGCTGATTTGTGCCAGTGACTCGCCGCACAGGCGGGTTTTTCGTTTGATGCTCCGTCAGCCACGCGCCGGCCAAGGCTCCGAAGGAACCCGTTGCCCCGAGCTCGCAGCCCTGTTGTGGCAGGCAAGCTGCCGGCGAAGGGGTCCGGCGCCGCCTCGCAAACATTCTTGCTGTGAAAAAGTCCGATTTGCATGCGCGACTGATATTTGCGATCTGCTCGCATCAGGGTGGGATATCAGGAGGAGCATAGCCGATGCGCTGGAACATGATGATCTTGGCATCTTGCTTGCTGACCGCCGGCTGTGTCGGCGGCACTTCGATGTCGGAACAGCAGGATGCGAACGTCCAGTCCTCCCTGCAATATGACAACGTGCCCTGCGACCAGTTGCTGGCGCAGCGCAACGGCTTGGCGCAGCAATACAACCTTCCGACGAAGGCCAAGCCGACCTTCTCCAACCCGGCGATGGGCTTCGGCCCGTTCACGCCTGACATGCGCTCCAAGGCCAAACGCGATACCGACAAGGCGAGCGGCGAGATCGATGCCATGAACCGGTCGATCGATCGCCGCGAATGCGGCCAGCCGGACAAGCAGAAGAAACTCGCCCTGCCTGGCTAAAGATCCGAGGCCGCCACGGGTTGAGAAGCGCAGGCAACAAACCAGGGCAGGATCGGATGCATCTCTCGGAGCTCGGGGACCGGATATGTATCTTGGGGCCGTCCAACAGTGGCAAGTCGACCCTCGCCAACGCGATTGCCCGCAAACGTGATCTGGCGACTATCCATCTAGATCAACTCTTCCATCTCCCGAACACGGATTGGGAAGCGCGCCCAAGGGACGAATTCATTGCCTTGCATGACGCCGCTATCGCCGGCGAGCGTTGGGTGATGGATGGAAATTATTCGGTTTGCATGCCCCAACGCTTTCTGCGAGCGACGGGATTGATCTTGTTGGATATATCGACGCCGACAAGCCTGCTGCGCTATATTAGGCGAACGCTGTTTGAGATTGAACGGCGCGGTGCCTTGGAGGGCGGGCACGACAGCATCAAATGGGATATGATCCACCATATCACCGTGGCCACACCGAAAAATCGCAACCGGTACCGGGCAATGTTCGAACAACTCGATCTGCCAAAGGTCCAGTTGTCGTCACTGCGGGCAATCAAGAAATGCTTCCGGGAGTGGGACCTGGCCCGATGAGGCTGTCCTGGCTAGTATCCCGCCTTGCGGTCCACCAGATTGTCGAGCTTTTCACCGCGTTCGAAGGCGTCCATCTGGCGCAGCATGATCGGCGCCAGATGCACCGGGTCGGAGGTCGCTGCCGCGTGCGGCGTCACGAACACTTTTGGATGCCCCCACAGCGGACTGGTCTTCGGCAACGGTTCGACCTCGAACACGTCGAGGCTTGCCTCCTTCAGCGTGCCGTCATCCAGTGCCCGTAAAATGTCGGCGTCCTTCTGCAGCCGGCCGCGCCCGGCATTGATCAGCACCGAGCCGCCGAGGCCGTTGCGTTTCCGCAGCTCCTTCAGCACGCCGTAGTTGATAATGCCCTTGGTCTCCGGCGTCAGTGGCAAAAGCACCACCAGGATGTCGGTCGCCTTGAGGAAGGGGATCAGTCCAGCCTCGCCGGAATAGGTCGCGACGCCTTCCATGGCCTTGTCGGTGCGCGACCAGCCATTGACGGCAAAGCCGAGCGACAAAAGCACCGAGGCCGCGGCGCGGCCGAGACTGCCGAGGCCCATGATGCCGACCGAAATGTCACCGGCCGGCCTCTGCTGTGGCTCGTGCCAGATCTTCTTCGGCTGCTGAGACCTGTAGAGCAGGCCCTGGCGGTGATGGTCGAGCACCCGCCAGACGACATATTCGGTCATGTACTGGGTGAGGTTGTCGGCGACGACCTTGACGATCGGCACATCGGGCAGGCCGGGATCGGCGAAGATATGATCGACGCCGGCGCCGATCGAAAAGATGGCGCGCAGATTGGGCAGCGACGACAACAGGTTCGGCTTCTGCTTCCACACCACGGCATAGGTGATCGAGGGGTCGCTGGCGCCGCCGGGCTCCAGCACCACCTCGCGCTCGGCCGACAGGAGCTCGCGCCAGCGCTGCGGATGAAAGCCGGTGACGGCAAGCAGGATACGGCCTTTTTCCATTGCGGTCTTTTAGTCCCTCTCTACGCAAATCACTCGCTGACGATGCCGACCGGTGCCGTCTCGATCTTGAAGGCGGCCGAGATCAGCGCCCGAGTATAGTCGGTTTGCGGATTTTCAAAAATCTGCTGGGAAGGACCAGCTTCGACGATCCTGCCATTGCGCATGACGATGACGTCGTTGGCGAGCGCGCGGATGACTTTCAAATCATGGCTGATGAAGAGATAGGCGAGATCGTGCTTGGCCTGCAGGCTGCGCAGCAGGTCGACGACCTGCGCCTGCACGCTCATGTCGAGTGCCGATGTCGGCTCGTCCAGCATGACGAAGCGCGGGTTGAGCACCATGGCGCGTGCGATGGCGACGCGCTGGCGCTGGCCGCCGGAAAACTCGTGCGGATAGCGGTTGCGTGTCGCAGGGTCTAGCCCGACCTCCTTCAGCACGGCGGCCACCTTGTCGTCGCGCTCGTCGGGCGACAGCTTCGGCTCGTGGATCTTGAGGCCTTCTTCGATGATCTCTGCGATCGACATGCGCGGGCTGAGCGAGCCGAACGGATCCTGGAAGACGATCTGCAATTCGCGCCTGAGCGGCCGCATGGCGTTGAAGGTCAGCTGGTTGATATCGCGGCCGTTGAACTGGATGGTCCCGGTCGACGAGATCATGCGTGCCAGCGCCAGGCCGAGCGTCGTCTTGCCGGAGCCGGATTCGCCGACCACGCCAAGCGTCTGGCCGGCGCGCACGGTGACATCGATGCCGTCGACCGCCTTCACATTGTCGACAGTGCGGCGGAAGAAGCCCTGCTTGATCGGGAACCAGACCTTTATGTCCTTGCCGGTCATGACAGGCTTGGCACCGGCATTGGCGGCCGGCGGCTTGCCCTTCGGCTCGGCCGCCAGCAGATGCCGCGTATAGGCATGCTGCGGATTGGCGAAGATCTCCTTGGTCGGCCCGGTCTCGACGATCTTGCCCTTGGTCATCACGCAGACGCGGTCGGCAATCTTGCGCACGATGCCGAGATCATGGGTGATGAACAGCATCGACATGCCCTTGCGGCTCTTCAAGCCGGCCAGCAGTTCGAGGATCTGCGCCTGCACGGTGACGTCGAGTGCCGTCGTCGGCTCGTCGGCGATCAGAAGTTCGGGCTCGTTGGCCAGCGCCATGGCGATCATCACGCGCTGACGCTGGCCGCCGGACAACTGGTGTGGATAGGCATCGAGGCGCTTGTGCGGATCGCGGATGCCGACCTCGTTGAGCAAGGCCAGTGTGCGTTCCTTGGCCGGGCGGTCGGCCATGCCCTGATGCAGCTTCAGGATCTCGACGATCTGCTGCTCGATCGTGTGCAGCGGATTGAGCGAGGTCATCGGCTCCTGAAAGATCATGGTGATCTTGTTGCCGCGCACCTGCCGCAACTGCTTCTCGCTCATCGCCAGCAGGTCGGCGCCCTGGAACAGGATCTTTCCCGAGGGGTGGCTGGCGCTTGGATAGGGCAGCAGCTTCAGCACCGAAAGCGCCGAGACCGATTTGCCGGAGCCGGATTCGCCGACCAGCGCCACCGTCTCGCCCTTGGCGATGTCGAACGAGATGTGGTCGACGGCCGTCGACTGGCTACCGCCCTGGCTGAAGGCGACGCTGAGGTCCTGTACGCTGAGCAAGGGGGCTTCGCTCATCTGAAGGTCTTGCGCGGATCGAAGGCATCGCGCGTCGCCTCGCCGACGAAGACCAGCAGCGACAGCATCAGCGAGATGACGACGAAGCCGGAGATGCCGAGCCACGGCGCATTGAGGTTCCGCTGCGCCTGCTTGAGCAGTTCGCCGAGCGAGGCGGAGCCGGGCGGCAGGCCAAAGCCGAGGTAGTCGAGTGAGGTCAGCGTCGAGATCGAGCCTGAGAGCAGGAAGGGCATGAAGGTCAATGTCGCCACCATGGCGTTGGGCAGCAGGTGCCGGAACATGATGGTGCGGTTGGGCACGCCGAGTGCCCGGGCCGCGTTGACATATTCGAAATTGCGGGCGCGCAGGAACTCGGCCCGCACCACGCCGACCAGCGCCACCCAGGAGAACAGCAGCATCAGGCCGAGCAGGATGAAGAAGCCCGGCGGCAGGATGGCGGCGACGATGAGCAGGAGATAGAGCACCGGGATGGCGGACCAGATTTCGATGAAACGCTGGAACAAGAGATCCGTCCAGCCGCCGAAATAGCCTTGCACGGCGCCGGCCGCGACGCCGATCAAGGCCGAGCCGGCGGTCAGGATCAGGCCGAACAGCACCGAAATGCGGAAACCGTAGATGACGCGCGCCAGCACGTCGCGCGCCTGGTCGTCGGTGCCGAGCCAATTCCAGTTGCCGACCATGCAGGCCGGGTCGGCGGCACCCTGCGGATACTGGTTGCAGCGCTTCGTGGCGTCATACTGCCACGACGGCTTGGCCGGCGCTGCTTCCGGAATGGCGTTGTTGACGGTCTGATAGGAGTAGCGCACCGGTGGCCAGATCATCCAGCCATTGGCGTTGATCTCGTCCTGGATGACCGGGTCGCGATAATCGGTGACGGCATAGAAACCGCCGAATTTTTCCTCGGGGTAGGCGACCAGCACCGGAAACAGGATCTCGCCCTTGTAGGAGGCGATGATCGGCTTGTCGTTGGCGATGAACTCGGAAAACAGCGACAGCACGAACAGGAAGAGGAAGATCCACAGCGACCAGTAGCCGCGGCGGTTGGCTTTGAAGTTCTGCAGGCGCCGCTTGTTGAGCGGCGACAGAAACGGCCGCTTTATCCGCGCGGGTGCCGCGTCCACGGGGACTGTAGCCTCCGACATCAGACGTCTCTCCGCTCGAAATCGATGCGCGGATCGACCCAGGTGTAGAGCAGGTCGGACAAGAGACCGACGAACAGCCCCAGCAGCGAGAAGATGTAAAGATTGGCGAACACCACGGGATAGTCGCGCTCGACCACCGACCGGAAGCCGAGCAGGCCGAGGCCGTCGAGGGAGAAGATGTTCTCGATCAGCAGCGAGCCGGTGAAGAAGGCCGAGATGAAGGCACCGGGAAAGCCGGCGATGACGATCAGCATGGCATTGCGGAACACGTGGCCGTAGAGCACCTGCCGTTCCGACAGGCCCTTGGCCCGCGCCGTCACCACATACTGCTTGCGGATTTCTTCGAGGAAGGAGTTCTTGGTCAACAGCGTCGTGGTGGCGAAGGCCGACAGCACCAGCGCGGTCAGCGGCAAGGTCATGTGCCAGAAATAGTCGACGATCTTTCCCCACCAGGACAATTGATCCCAATTGTCCGAGGTGAGGCCGCGCAACGGAAACCAGTCCCAGAAAGACCCGCCGGCAAACAGCACCATCAGCATGATGCCGAACAGGAAGCCCGGAATGGCATAGCCGACAATGACGACGCCGCTGGTCCAGACGTCGAAGGGAGTGCCGTCCTTGACCGCCTTGCGGATGCCGAGCGGGATCGAGATCAGGTAGGACAACAGCGTGATCCACAGCCCGATCGAGATCGACACCGGCATTTTCTCCAGGATCAGGTCGAGCACCGAAATGTCGCGGAAATAGCTGTCGCCGAAATCAAAGCGGGCGTAATTCCAAAGCATCATGCCGAAGCGCTCGAGCGGCGGCTTGTCGAAGCCGAACTGCTTCTCCAGCTTCTTGATGAATTCCGGATCGAGTCCCTGCGCACCGCGATATTTGGAACTGACGTCACCGGCGGCATCGAAATTGCCGCCAGCGCCCGCGTCGCCACCACCGCCGCCGAGGCGGTCGCTGCCGCCCTGATTGGTCAGCCGGGCGATGACCTGTTCGACCGGACCGCCGGGGGCGAACTGGATGACGGCGAAGGATATCGCCATGATGCCGAACAGCGTCGGGATCATCAAAAGGATGCGGCGCAGGATATAGGCGCCCATCAGGCCTTCTGCCCTCGTTGAGCGAACATCTCAGCCTTTGCCAATTCTTGCCGCCTTGCCCTTATCGAACCACCACAGCGTCTCGACCGGAAAGCCGAAATCGGGCTTCTGTTCGACAAAGCCGAACATGTCCCAATAGGCGACGCGGTGATTCGCCAGATAGTATGTTGGAATCCAGTCGAGCCGCGCGCGCAAGACCCGGTCGAGCGCTCTGAGCGCCGTGACGAGTTCTATACGGTCTTTCGCCTTGCCGGCTGCCGCGATCAGGGCGTCGATGGCCTTGCTTTCGGTGCCCGGATAGTTGCGCTGCCCCGGGATTTTCGCCATCCGGGAATCATAGAGCATCTGCAGGCTGTCGTCGGTCGGCGTCGCCCCGATTGACCAATGCAGCAAGGCGAGATCGAAGTCGTAATTGCTGTGCCGCTGCTCATACTGCGCCGAATCGATTTGCCGGATCGATGCGTCGATCCCGATCGCCTTCATATTCTCGGACCAAGGGGTGTAGATGCGAACGATGCCGTCGTCCTCCGCCAGCATTTCGACCCGCAGCCGCTCACCCTTGTCGTTGACGACGAAACTGCCATCGCGCTTCCAGCCGGCTTGCGCAAGCAATCTCGAAGCCTCGCCCAGCAGCTTGCGGTCATGGCCCGAACCGTCGGACAGGGGCTGTGTTACCGCTTCACCGAAAACCTCTGGCGGCAACTCGGCCCGGAACGGCTCCAGCAGGGCCAATTCCTCAGGCGAGGGCAGGCCTTCGGCCTTGTAGTCCGACCGTTCGAAATTCGATTGAGAGCGCTCGTAGGAGCCGTAAAACAGCGCCCGCTTCATCCATTCGAAATCGAAGCACCTGGCGATCGCCCGCCGCACCCGCTCATCGCGGAATTGCGGACGACGCTGGTTCAGCGCGACAGCCTGCATGTCCGGCGTCTTCTCGCCGGGAAATTCCCGTTTGACGACCTTGCCGTCCTTCAGCGCCGGAAAGTCGTAGCCGGTAGCCCATACCCGTGAGGTGAATTCCTCGCGAAAATGCGTGTCGCCTTTCTTGAAGGCCTCGAATGCCGCTTGCCGGTCAAGATAGAAGTCGATGCGGATGCGGTCGAAATTGTAGAGGCCGCGGTTCACTGGCAGATCGCGGCCCCAATAGTCGGCCACGCGGTCATATTCGACCGTCTGTCCGGCCGCCACGCGTCCAATCTTGTAGGGACCCGAGCCAAGCGGCGGTGTCATGGTCGAAGCATCGAAATCATTGGCCGTATAAAAGGCCTTGGAGACGATCGGCATCCCCACGATCGCCAGGATGTTTTGCGCCGACTGCTTGCCGTTGAGGGTTAGATCGACGGTAGCGGGATCGACCGCAACCGCGTCGGTCATGTACCGCAACGCTTGGGAAAGGTTCGGATGGCCTTTGTCTTGATAGAGCTTCAGCGAAAAGACAACGTCCTGCGCGGTCAGCGGCGAGCCGTCGTGGAAACGCGCTTGCGGTCGCAGCACGAAGCGGAAGCCGTTGCGGTCCGGCGACAGGGAAACGGTTTCTGCAAGCAGGCCATAGACCGCATCCGGCTCATCGAGCGCGCTTGTCATCAGGGAATCGAAACAGAGTTCGGTACGCGGCGGCGCCTCCCCCTTCAACACCAGTGAATTCAGCGTGTTGAAAGTCAGGAAGCTCTGATTGAGGGTCGAGTTCGGCGGCGCGAAATTCATCTGGCCGCCCTTTGGGGCGTCCGGATTGACGTAGTCGAAATGCGCGAAATTGGGCTTGTATTTGAGGTCGCCGAAGGCCGACAGGCCGTGCAGCTTGGTGCCGGTCGCAGTGTCGGCGAAGGCCTTGCCGGGCAGCAAGGCGGCGGCTGCCGCGGCACTGCACAGGGCGAGAAAGTCGCGGCGGGCAAGGGCCGCCATCAATTGCCACCCTTGTATTTGGCCGCCAGCGCCTTCTCCTTGTCCGGGTCGATCCACCAGGAATCGATGTCGGCTCCGATATAGGCAGGCTGCTTGTCGGGGAATTTGAACTTGTCCCAATAGGCCAGCCACACCGCCGACCGGTAATATTGCGGCAAGACATAGAAGTTCCACAGCAGGATGCGGTCGAGCGCATGTGTGGCGGCGACGAGATCGTCTCGATCGGTCGCGAAGATAATGCGATCGACCAGCGCGTCGACGGTCGGGTCCTTGATGCCCATCAGATTGCGCGAACCGGGCGAATCGGCAGCTCTAGAGCTCCAGAAGTCGCGCTGCTCGTTGCCCGGCGAATCCGACTGCTGCAGAATCCCGGTCACGACATCGAAATCGAAATTATTGACGCGGTTGATGTACTGCGTCTGGTCGATGATGCGCAAAGTGGCGTCGACACCGATCTTGCGCAGATTGGCGATGTAGGGGCTGGCGATCACCTGGTCTGTGTCGTTCCAGCCGAGGATTTCGAACTTGAACGGCGCGCCGGTCTTTGCATTGACCATCTTGCCGGCCTTGATCACCCAGCCCGCCTTGGCGAAGAGATCGACCGCCTGTTTCAGGTACTTCCGTTCCGCCTGCGGCGAATCGTAGACCGGCAGCTTGAACTCCTGGGTGAAAAGTTCGGGCGGCAGCTTGTCGCGGTATTTTTCCAGGATCTCCAGTTCCTTGCCTTGCGGCAATCCGCTCGACGCCAGTTCGGTGCCCTGGAAATAGCTCGACGTTCGGGTGTTGAAGCCGAAGAACAGCGTGCGGTTCATGCTCTCGAAATCGAATGGGATGGTCAGCGCCTCGCGCACCAGCCGGTCCTGGAACAGCGGGCGCCGCTGGTTGAGGACGAAGCCCTGCATCGGTTCCGGCGCCTGGGTCTGGAAATCCTTCTTGATGACATCGCCGGCTTGGAATGCCGGGAAATTGTAAGCCGTCGCCCATTTGCGCGAACTGTATTCGCGGTTGATGTCTTCCAGCCCGCCCTTGGTGAAGGCGAGCCAGGCGGCGTTGTCGTCGAGGATATAGGTGTAGCGCCGCGTGTCGAAGTTCTCGCGGCCGATCTTCACCGGCAGCTTGGCCGCCCAGTAATCCGGCACACGCTGCCAGATGATCTCCGAGCCCGGCTTGAAGCTGGCGATCTTGTAGGCCGCCGAACCGAGCGGGATTTCCAGGGTCGGCTTGGTCACGTCGCGTTTCTTGCCGTTGGCATCGGTGCCTTCCCACCAATGTTTCGGCAGTACGGCGAGGTCGCCGATTATCTTGGGCAGTTCGCGATTGCCCTTCTGGTTGAAATGGAACTCCACCTCGCGATCCGAAATCGCCACCGCATCGATGACATTCTCGAAATAGCGGCTGTATTGCGGGCTGTTGGCCTTGAGCACCTGGAACGACCAGATCACGTCATCGACGGTGATCGGCTGGCCGTCATGCCATTTGGCGCGCGGATCGAGGCGATAGGTCGCGGAGGAATAGTCGGCCGGATATTTGTAAGCATCGGCGATCAGCGGATGGCTGGTGCTGCCTTCATCGGTCGCCTGCTCCATCAGAGTGTCGTAGAGCAGACCGCCACCGAACCCGACGAGGCCGGCAGCCGGCGACCCCTGGACGACGTAGGGATTGAAGCTGTCGAATGTACCTGGCACCACCGAGTTCAGCGTGCCGCCCTTGGGCGCGTCGGGGTTGACGTAGTCGTAGTGCTGGAAATTGGCGCCGTATTTGGACTCACCGATCAGCGATGAGGTGGTGCGCCATTCGTCGGCGCGGGCAGCCTGCAATCCCGCCGCCAGAAGGGCTGCCGCCAGCAACGATTTGAGAAGCGTTCGGCCAACCGTCATGCACTATCCTCTTCGCAATGCCCGTTCCGGCAATCTAGATGATTTGGCGCCCGTGAAAACCGCCATGCGCGGCTTTGTCGCCACCTATGCGGTTTTCCCAACAAAAAAGCCGGGCTGAACCCGGCTTTTTCAAGGTCGTCGAGATGATATCTGGTTATTGGGCAGGCGCCGGTGCGGGTGCGGCCGGAGCCGGGGCGGCAGGTTTCGCGGGCGCGGCACCATCAGCCGGCTTTGCCGGAGCGGCTGCATCGGCAGGCTTGGCGGGCGCGCCTGCATCGGCGGCGGCACCCGGTGCCGGCAGCGGCTTGGGATTGTCGGACAGCGTGCGCAGATAGGCGATGACGTTGGCGCGGTCTTCTTCCTTCGGCAGGCCGGCAAAGCCCATCGCCGTGCCTTTAACGTCCTTCTTGGGCGACGTGATGAAGTGGTTGAGGTTATCGTAGGTCCACTTCTCTGTGCCGCCCTTGGAATATTCCTTCATGCCCGCCGAATAGGCGAAGCCCTCGTGAGAGGCGACCGGACGGTCGACGATATCCCACAGATCGGGGCCGACCTTGTTAGGACCGCCCTTTTCGCCGGAATGGCAGGCTTGGCACTTCTTGAAGATGGCAGCGCCCTGTTCGGCATTTGCATTGGCCAGAAGATCTGCGATCGGCTTTTCGGCTGCGGCAGGAGCGGCCGGGCCGCCTTCGGCGGGCTCCGCGGCCTCGATGGCGAAGCCGGGCTTTTCCGGCGCCGGCGAGGCAAACAGCGCATCGGACACAATGCCGACCGAAAAGACCACGAAAACGGTTCCGAGCAATCCGGCGAGCAGTTTGTTGACTTCGTTGGAATCCATACGCCCCTTGCTCCCTTTTCCGGCGGACAGAACCGTCCACTCCGTCCGTCGGTATCGTGACCCGTCCTGCCAGGGCGGTCAAATCGGGCGGAAACTAGGTCTTTTGCTGCGGCGTTGCAACACCTATAAGGGCGCTTCCAGTGAGACCTTTTGCCACTTTCCCTGTCCTCTTTCGAGACGCCTTGCACCCGAAATGTCCACGCTGATCCTGATCCCGGCCCGCATGGCTTCGACCCGCCTGCCGGGCAAGCCGCTGGCCGACATCGCAGGCGCCCCGATGATCGTCCATGTCGCCCGCCGTGCCGCCGAAGCCGGCCTCGGCCGGGTGGTGGTGGCGACCGACACGCAAAGCGTGGCGCAAGCGGTGCGCGCGCATGGTTTCGAGGCCGTGATGACGCGCACGGATCACGAATCCGGCTCCGACCGCATCCACGAAGCGCTGATCGCGCTCGACCCCGGGCGCAAGGTCGAAACCATCGTCAATGTGCAAGGCGACCTGCCGACCATCGATCCGCAGATCATCGCCGCGTCGCTCAGGCCGTTCGAGGACAGGGCGGTGGACATCGCCACGCTCGGCGTCGAGATCGTCCGCGACGAGGAAAAGACCAATCCCAATGTCGTCAAGATCGTCGGTTCGCCGCTTTTCGGCAGCAGGCTGAGGGCGCTCTATTTCACCCGTGCCACGGCGCCTTGGGGCGAGGGGCCGCTTTACCATCATGTCGGCCTCTACGCTTACCGCCGCGAGGCACTCGAGCGCTTCGTCGCGCTGAAGCCGTCGCCGCTCGAACGGCGCGAGCGGCTGGAACAGTTGCGGGCGCTGGAAGCCGGCATGCGCATCGACGCCGAGATCGTCCAGTCGCTGCCGCTCGGCGTCGACACGCCGGAAGACCTCGAACGCGCCAGACAGATCCTTTCAACCTGAGATATCGGCATGCCTGAAAAGACCAACAGAATATCCTTCCAGGGCGAGCCGGGCGCCAATTCCGACACCGCCTCCCGCAACGTCTATCCATCGATGGAGCCCTTGCCGTGCCCGACCTTCGAGGATGCGTTCAACGCGGTCGAGACGGGGAAGGCCGACCTCGCCATGATCCCGATCGAGAACACCATTGCCGGGCGCGTCGCCGATATCCATCATCTCCTGCCGGAATCGAAGCTGCACATCATCGGCGAATATTTCCTGCCGATCCATTTCCAGCTGATGGTGCTGCCGGGCGTCAGGCGCGACGAGATCAAGACGGTGCACAGCCACATCCACGCGCTTGGCCAGTGCCGCAAGTACATCCGCAAGAACGGCTGGAAGGCGATCGTCGCCGGCGACACGGCTGGTGCCGCCAAGATGGTCTCCGAGGTCAAGGACCGCACCATGGCGGCGCTGTCGCCGGCGCTGGCCGCGACCCTCTATGGGCTCGATATCATCGAGCAAAATGTCGAGGACACCGACAGCAACGTCACCCGCTTTGTCGTCCTGACCAAGAACAAGCAATGGGCCGAGCGCCCGTCACCTGACGTCAAGATGATGACGACCTTCATCTTCCGCGTCCGCAACGTGCCGGCCGCGCTCTACAAGGCGATGGGCGGCTTCGCTACCAACGGCATCAACATGACCAAGCTGGAGAGCTACCAGTTGGGGGCGTTTACGGCGACGCTGTTCTACGCCGACATCGAGGGCCATCCCGACGATCCGCTGGTCAAGCTGGCGCTGGACGAGCTCCGCTTCTTCTCACGCGAAGTGCGGATTCTCGGCGTCTATCCGGCCAGTGAGTCGCGTGAGCAGTGGAAGGTTGCGGACTAGATCACCGCGCCCAGCGGCACATAGTCGATCTCCATGAAGGTCTCGACCTCCGGCACCCAGCGGTCGCGCACGAAGGCGACATGGTCGGGATGGTCGTTGTACCTGTTGTAGGCGGCCTGGTCGGCGAACTCCATCGAGAAGCCGAAATGATAGTCATTCTTGGGGCTGATCTGCCGCAATTGCTCGAAATGCGTGACGCCTCTGATCGCGGTTAGGATTTTCTTGGCGTCGACCAGGAACCGCTTTTCCTCCAGCGAATGCGGCGGATGCTTCAGCGTGAAAACGACGGTGTGACGGATCATGTTCTGCTCCTGCAATGTCTTTCGGTGTTCGCTGCCATCATTCTGAATCGACCCAGGCGCGGATGAGGTGATGCGCAATGGCGCCTTTCGGCGGCGTGACCAGATTGTCCTTGTGCGTCCTTTCCAGCATCAGGCGCACCTCGTCGCGAAAAAACCAGCGGCAGTCCTCAAGCTCGTTGAGGTCGGCCTGGATATCGTCGTTGAGCGGTTCGCCGAAGCAGCCGATCATCAGTGAATAGGGAAACGGCCAGGGCTGGCTGGCGTGGTAGACGACGCGGCCAAGCCGGATGCCGGCTTCCTCCAGCGTCTCGCGGCGCACCGCCGCCTCGATCGTCTCGCCCGGCTCGATGAAGCCGGCAAGGGCGGAGTACATGCCCGGCGCGAAATGCCGGCCGCGCCCGAGCAGGCATTTTTCCCGCGTCGCCGTCAGCATGATCGCCACCGGGTCGGTGCGCGGAAAATGCTCGGTGCCGCAATTCGGGCAATGGCGCTTGTAGCCGCCGGCCCGCATCTGCGATTCGGTGCCGCATTTGCTGCAGAAGCGATGGCTGGCATGCCAGGCAAGCAGGGCCGCCCCTTGCGCCATCGCGCCAGCCGCCGCCTCGTCGATCAGCCCTTGCATGTAGACCGAGCGGTAGTCGATGGCCTTGACTGTTTCCGGAAGCTGTTCGGGTTCGACGCCGGCGGGCACGGCCAGCACCGGTCCTCGTTCGGAAAAGCCGAGCAGGATGCCTTGCGCCAGGAAAACCTTGAAGGGCTCGCTCTCGGTCGCGCCGAACCAGGGGTCGAGGCCGCCGCCAGCGCCGAGCTTCAGATAGAGCCGGCCGCCATGCATCAGAAGCAGCCGCGTCGCCGGGTCGGCCAGCGCCTTGTCGACCGAATCGTCGGCGCGGTTCTCGGACTGCCGGTCGATCGTGTTGCCGGCGAAGCCGACGAACTGGCTCGGCTCGCGCAAAGGCGCGTCAAACAGGCGGAAGCTCATGGGGACTCTGGAATATGTTGAGGGATGGACACTGGGAACGCTTATAGCGCCGCCTTGATCGTTTCGGCAAACCGTCGCAAGTCGGAACGTTGATAGGGCTCTCGCAGACCATGTCCCCACACAGGGCCTGGCCAGCCGGGATCGCCTTCCGAACGCGCGATGACATGGATGTGCAACTGGCGCACGATGTTGCCGAGCGCGCCGGTGTTGATCTTGGTGCAGCCGGTCGCCTTCTTCAGCGCCTGCGCCACCATATTGGTCTCGAAGGTCAGCATCGTCTGGTCGAGCGGCGTCATGTCATGGATTTCCTCCGCGCCGGGCCGCTGCGGCACCAGCAGCAGCCATGGCCAGCGGCGGTCGTTCATCACCCGCAATTCGCACAGCCCAAGCCACATCAACTGTTCGCTGTCCGCCTCCAGCCGTGCGTCCAGCGTAAATCCGGCCTCCAGGCCCGGCAGCATCGGCGTTTCCCTTGCTTTTCTTGGTTTGCTCAACACATGAAGGCTAGAGCGGCGGCAAGGGGGCTGCAAGCGAATCATTGCGCCCCTCACCCATTGGTGCGCCAATTCCATATTTTTGCGATTTCTTCGGCGGACTTGCATTTCGTCGCGCAATTGCCGATATGGAAAGCGGGAGGTTGGTGGTGGACGATCCACTCGCCAACCGGGTCAGGTCCGGAAGGAAGCAGCCCTAACGAGCCCGGAACGGGTCATTGTTCCAGCCTCCCACCTCATCGGCCCCTCTCGCGACATTGACGACGCATTGCAGCGCGGGCGAGACTACGCGCAGGAATCGGCCGCCTTCGGGCGCGGCCATTTGGAGCTTTACGGGCGTATGAGCGAAGCCGGAAATTCGGGACCAAAAAGCCTGGAGATAGGCAAGGCCGCCGCCTATCGCGTGCTGGCGCGCAAGTACCGTCCTTCGAACTTCTCCGAGCTGGTCGGCCAGGAGCCGATGGTGCGCACCCTCACCAATGCCTTTGCCACCGGCCGCATCGCCCAGGCCTGGATGCTGACCGGGGTGCGCGGCGTCGGCAAGACCACGACGGCGCGCATCCTCGCGCGGGCCCTGAATTATAAAACCGCTGATATCGACCAGCCTTCGGTCGACCTCGCGGTGCTCGGCGAGCATTGCCAGGCGATCATGGAGGGCCGCCATGTCGACGTCATCGAGATGGACGCCGCCTCGCATACCGGCATCGACGACATCAGGGATATCATCGAGCGCGTGCGCTATGCGCCGGTGTCGGCCCGTTACAAGGTCTATATCATCGACGAAGTGCACATGCTGTCGACGCAGGCCTTCAACGGCCTGCTGAAGACGCTGGAAGAGCCGCCGCCGCACGTCAAATTCATCTTCGCCACCACCGAAATCCGCAAGGTCCCGATCACTGTCCTGTCGCGCTGCCAGCGCTTCGACCTGAGGCGCATCGACGCCGGCGCGCTGGTCGCGCATCTCGGCTCGATTTCGGCCCAGGAAGGCATTGCGGTCGACGACGACGCGCTGGCGATGATCGCGCGCGCCGCCGAAGGCTCGGCCCGTGATTCGCTCTCCATCCTCGACCAGGCGATTGCCCATGGCGCCGGCACTGTCGGTGCCGCGGCTGTGCGGGCGATGTTGGGACTTGCCGACCGCGCCCGCATCGTCGACCTGTTCGAACATGTGATGAAGGGCGATGTGGCGGCAGCGCTCGGCGAATTCCGCGCGCAATACGACACCGGCGCCGATCCGGCAGCCGTGCTGACCGATCTTGCCGAGTTCAACCACCTCGTCACCCGGCTGCGTTTCGTGCCGACGGCCATCGAGGATGCCTCGCTGTCCGAGGACGAGCGGCAGCGCGGCGCCGATTTCGCAAGGACGCTGTCGGTCAGGGTGCTGTCGCGGACATGGCAGATGCTGCTCAAGGGCATTCCCGAAGTGCAGTCCTCCAACCGGCCGGTCAGTGCCGCCGAAATGGTGCTGATCCGGCTGGCGCATGCCGCCGACCTGCCGACGCTGGATGAGGCGTTGAGATCGCTCGAGGGCGGAGCGTCGGTCCAAAGCGGCGCGCCGCGCCCGAATGGCGCGCCTGCAAGTTCCGGCAACGGCGGTGGCGCCGGCGCGGTGGCGCAGACGCGCATGCCCGCCGGTCCTGGCGGTGCGCAGACCATGCGGCTGGTCGAAGCCTCGCCTGCTGCCGTTGCCTACGTCGCTCCTCCGGAGCCGGCCATGGAATCGGCGCCGCTGAAATCGCTGGCCGACATCATTGCGCTCGCCGATGCGCAGCGTGACATCGCCTTCAAGGTGCTGGTCAAGAGCTGCATCCGGTTTGTGCGCATCGAGCCCGGCCGCATCGACGTCGGCCTGACCGGCGATGCGCCCAAGATGCTGCTCAACGACCTGACGACGAAATTGCGCGCCTGGACCGGCCGCAGCTGGCTGGTCTCGCTGTCGAAGGAAGAGGGCGGCCAGACGCTCGCCGAAATGGAATCGGCCAAGCGCGAGACGGCTTTTCTCGATGCCAAGAGCGACCCGACCGTGGCCGCTATCCTGGCGCGCTTTCCCGGCGCCAAGATCATCGACGTGCGCATTCCAGACGCGCCGGAAGCCGAAACGACAGAGGCTGAAGTGCCGGTCGAGCCGCCGGCTGACGACGATGAACCCTAATCCAGCCACGAATCCGCAAAGGACCCGACCATGAAAGATCTTCTCGGCCTGATGGGCAAGGCGAAGGAAATGCAGGCCAAGTTCCAGGCCATGCAGGACGAGATCGCCACGCTGGAAGCGTCCGGCCAGGCCGGCGGCGGCCTGGTCAATGTGACGCTGACCGGAAAATTCGAGATGAAGTCGCTGAAGATCGATCCGTCTCTGTTCAAGGAAGACGATGTCGAGATCCTGGAAGACCTGGTGCTGGCCGCTCACAACGACGCCAAGACCAAGGTCGAGCAGATCATGCAGGAAAAGACCAAGGCGCTGACCGCAGGTCTGCCGATCCCGCCGGGAATGAAACTGCCCTTCTAGCATTCGGCGTGCGCGCCCATCATCGACATGACCGAAGAGCCCTCCGAAAGACTGATCGAGCAGCGTATCCGCAACAGGATCTACGAGATCCTGGAAATCCTGGCCGATTGTGACGACGGCGTCGATCTCGTCGGCATCAAGGGTTATTTCTATCTGTTCGAGGATTTCGTCCATCGCCCTTCGATCGAAGCCGGCACATCGGCGCTTTCGAAGGACGAGCGCGCGATCGTGCTGGAGATCGCCGAATTCCTGGAGGCGGCAAGCGAGACAAATCCGGACTTCACCAAGGCTGAGTTCATTGACAGCGACTGGCCGGGAAAGATCGCCCCGACGGCCAGGGAGGCGCGGACGCTGTTCCTCCGGCGCGGCCTGTTTTCGGAGAAGGTCGAGGAGCTTGAGCCTGGCCAGCGGCCGTGATTGCGGCCGGGCTGCAGACCGGTTCCAGGAGAAATTAACAGCGTTTGCCCGGGAAAAGCGCGTAGTGCTTTCCCTTGGGGCAATTGCGGCGAAACAAAGAGAGAGAGGTCATCGCCTTTGTGAAATGATGGGTGCGATCTATCTGGAAAACCAGGAAATTGTGCCAATTTGGCAACAGCGCGTTGTTAATAACGTTTTGGCCATCATTTTGCCCGAAAGTGTCTCATTCTTGCCGCAGCCTGGGGGCGGGCACGAAGTGAGAGGGTTACCTGTTGATTTCTACGCGATGGAAGACGCCGCTGTTGCTCGGCGCCGTCATTTCACCCCTGTTTTTGGCTGCCTGTAGCCAGACCACTTCACACGGCATGTCCGTCGCCAGCCTGACCGACGCCATCACGCCGGGTTTCCTGAGCTCCCGGGCGTACAGCCACACGCCGAAGGACAAGGAATGCCTGGAACGGGCGATGTTCTTTGAATCCAACCGCTCGAGCCGCGACGGCATGATCGCGGTCGGCACGGTGGTGATGAACCGGCTGCGCTCCGGCAAGCACGGCAGCACCATCTGCGCGGTGGTGGGCGAGCGCGGGCAGTTTGCCCCCGGCGTCATGACAAGGCCGATGAATTCACGCGCAATGCCCGATGTCGAGGAAGCCGCCGACGCGGTGCTGAAGGGGGAGCGCAAGTCCAAGCTCAAGAACACCATGTTCTTCCACACCGCCGGCCTACGCTTCCCCTACAAGAACATGCACTACACCATGGTTGCCGGCGGCAATGCCTTTTACGAGAAGCGCGGCCGCAACTGGCAGCCGCTGCCGGACGAGCCGCAGGTCGCCATTGCCTCGGCGGCGCCGCAGAAGCCAGCGGAGCCGGTGACGATGGTCGCGTCCGCCGAGCCGGTGCGTCCGGCCAAGCCGGCCACCGTCCGGTCCGCTCCTGCCCAACAGACCTATATGACCGCGGCCGCCGCGCCGGCCGCGAAATCTGCGCGTGTCTCGGCGGAGCCGACGGTGGTGGCGATGCAGGAGCCGATGGAGGAACCGGATGCCGCCCGTTTTGGCGGAACCTTGAACACAAGGACGAGGGTCATCTCCTCGGTCGAGGAAGCGCCGCAAGAGGCGTCTATGGGTTTCCAGTCGACGCCTGAGAACACCGACGCTGTCGGCGCGATGATCGTCAGCCAGGGCCGGCCGCTCGAAACCAACTGATCTGCTCTCCATGATCCCATGGGCCCCGCCCATTTTGGTCCGCCAAGGCCAATATGGCGGTCATGCGTATGCGGATGTTCCAAAGCGCTCTGAAAAATCCTAGATCAGAGCGATGTCGAAGCGAATCGCCGGTCCCGAGATCGAACGTCTGATCCAGCTCCTGGCCAAGGTGCCGGGGCTGGGTCCCCGTTCGGCCAGGCGTGCCGCCCTTCATCTGATCAAGAAGAAGGAGCAGCTTCTGTCGCCGCTGGCCGCCGCCATGGCCGAGGCGGCCGACAAGGTGCGCATCTGCTCGACCTGCGGCAATGTCGATACATCGGACCCTTGCATGATCTGCACCGATCCGCGCCGAGATGCCGGCACCATCATTGTCGTCGAGGACGTCTCCGACCTGTGGGCGCTGGAGCGCGCGGCGGCGATGAATGTGCGTTACCACGTTCTCGGCGGCACGCTGTCCCCGCTCGACGGCATCGGCCCCGAGCAGCTCAACATGCGCTCGCTGATCGACCGCGTCGCCGGTGGCGAGGTCAAGGAGATCATCCTCGCCGTCAATGCTACGGTGGAGGGCCAGACGACCGCGCATTACCTCACCGATCAGCTGTCCGGCTTCGATATCAAGGTGACACGACTGGCGCATGGCGTGCCTGTCGGCGGCGAACTCGACTATCTCGACGAGGGCACGCTGGCCGCGGCGCTGCGCTCGCGGACGGCGTTTTGACAAAGTTGCGGCAGAGGATGCGGATCATGATTGTTGCGCATCCGTCGAGGCTGGTGCCAAGCACCCCCCTCTGTCCTGCCGGACATCTCCCCCGCAAGGGGGGAGATCGGATGTCATCTTTGTTTTCGCAAATCGCCGACATTGCAACAAGAGCGCCGCCGATGAAGCGGCCAATCTCCCCCCTTGCGGGGGAGATGTCCGGCAGGACAGAGGGGGGTGTGAAGGAACGCAAACCTCTCAGATTGGCTCTGTTTTCCTTTTTTGCAGTTCTTCTCGCGGTCCTCCTTTCCACCCCCGCCTCCGCCGCAAAGATCGACGACCAGTTTCGCGCCTGGCTGCAGAACGACCTTTGGCCGCAAGCCAGGGCGAAAGGCATTTCCAAAGCCACCCTCGATGCCGCCTTCGACGGCATCAATCCCAATCTGAAGCTGCCCGACCTGGTCAAGCCGGGCGATAAGGCGACCACGCCGCAGAAGCAGCACCAGGCCGAATTCGGCTCACCCGGCGCCTATTTCGCCGAGAAGACGGTTCGCGCGGTGACGGCGGGCGGCCGGGCGCGCGAAGCCACCAATGCCAGGACACTTGCATCTATCGAAAAGCGCTACGGCGTGCCGGGCGAAGTGCTGCTGGCGATCTGGGGCCGCGAGACCGGATTCGGCGCGGCGAAGATGCCCTACGACGCCTTCGAAGTGCTGGGCACCAAAGCGTTCATGTCGACCAGGAAGGACTTCTTCCGCACCGAACTGCTTGCTGCACTCGAGATCGTCGAGCGCGGGCTGGCTCCGGTCGGCGCGATGAAATCGTCCTGGGCCGGAGCGCTCGGCCAGCCGCAATTCATGCCGACCTCGTTCCTGAAACATGCCGTCGATTTCGACGGCGACGGCCGCGCCGACATCTGGAACTCGACGCCGGACGTGCTGGCCTCGATCGCCAATTATCTCGTCCACTATGGCTGGGTAAAGGGCCGTGGCTGGGGTTTCGAGGTGATGGTGCCGGAAAGCGTTTCCTGTTCGTTGGAAGGCCCGGACCAGGGCAAGAAAATCTCCGAATGGGCGGCAATGGGCGTTAGGCGCGTCGGCGGCAAGCCGTTTCCAGCGAGTGAGATGAAGGCCGAAGGCTTCCTGCTGATGCCGGCAGGGCGCAGCGGTCCGGCCTTTATCGCCACGCCCAATTTCTACGTGCTGAAGCAGTACAACACCAGCGACCTCTACGCGCTGTTCATCGGCCATGGCGCCGATCGCATCGCCCATGGCGATTCGAATTTTGCCGGCAGCTGGGGCGCGGTCGGCGGGCTCCACCGTTCGGACATAGCCGCTCTGCAACGCGCGCTGGAAGCCAAGGGCTATGACGTCGGCAGCGCCGATGGCCTGCCCGGCTTCAAGACCCGCCGTTCGATCGGCATTTGGCAAGCCAAGAACGGCCGCGCCGCCACCTGCTTCCCTGACACCAGCCTGGTCGCGGCGCTGAGATAGCCGCGACATTCGCCAGATTATCCTCGATCGGCAGCCTCGATTGGCTGGCCGATGCGTCGACATCCCACCGGCCTTTCGGGCCCATTGAGCCATCGTATAAATGCTCGTTGCCCGCCACGAGGCTGCCGGATATGGTGTTGACCAACTGGACAAAAACCGCAACGGTAAGAGATCACTGGGGCCTTCTCCAGGCCCGAAAAGAATTGCACAATCCTGAGCCGGGAACTCAGGTCAACAAACAACAAAACAGGGAACAATCACGATGATGATGGAAAAGTTTGCTCTACGCTCTCGCTTCCTGCTGGCGGGTGCAGCCATGTCCGCGCTGCTTCTGGCCGGCGCGCCCGCCGGTGCGGTCACGCCCGCCGACACGCTGGTCGAAGGTTTCGCGATCGACGACATCATCTCCATGGATCCGGGCGAGGCGTTCGAGCTGTCGACCGCCGAGGTCACCGGCAACACGTATGATCTGCTTGTCCGTCTCGACCTCAGCGACACCTCCAAGGTCAAGGGAGACCTTGCCGAAAGCTGGACCGTCTCCGATGACGGCCTGACCTACACATTCAAGCTCAAGCCCGGCCTGAAATTCGCTTCCGGCAATCCGATCACCGCGGCCGACGTCGCCTGGTCGTTCGAACGCGCCGTCAAGCTCGACAAGAGCCCGGCCTTCATCATCGGCCAATTCGGCATCAGCGGCGACAACGTCGCCGAGAAGGCCAAGGCGGTCGACGAGACCACCTTCCAGTTCACCGTCGACAAGGCCTATGCGCCGAGCTTCGTGCTGAACTGCCTGTCGGCAACGGTTGCATCGGTGGTCGACGCCAAGCTGGTCAAGGAACATGTCGCTGCGGTGACGCCGAGCGCCGACTACAAATGGGACAATGATTTCGGCAATGCCTGGCTGAAGACCGGCTATGCCGGCTCCGGCGTCTTCAAGCTGCGCGAATGGCGGGCCAATGAGGTGGTCGTTCTCGAGCGCAACGATAATTACTACGGCGAGAAGGCCAAGCTTGCCCGCGTCATCTACCGCAACATGAAGGAAAGCTCGGGCCAGCGCCTGGCGCTCGAGGCCGGCGACATCGACGTTGCCCGCAATCTCGAGCCGAACGACCTCGACGCCATCGCCAAGAACGCCGATCTCATCTCGACCAGCGCGCCGAAGGGCACGGTCTATTACATCAGCCTCAACCAGAAGAATGCCAACCTCGCCAAGCCCGAGGTCCGCCAAGCCTTCAAATACCTGGTCGACTACGATGCGCTGAGCTCGACGATCCTCAAGGGCATCGGCGAAATCCACCAGACCTTCCTGCCGAAGGGTGTGCTCGGCGAATTGGATGAGAATCCGTTCAAGTTCGATGTCGCCAAGGCCAAGGAATTGCTGGCCAAGGCCGGTCTGCCCGACGGCTTCAGCGTAACCATGGACGTACGCACCGGTCAGCCGACGACCGGCATGGCGGAATCGATCCAGCAGACGCTCGGACAGGCCGGCATCAAGCTCGAGATCATCCCGGGCGACGGCAAGCAGACGCTGACCAAGTACCGCGCCCGCAACCACGACATCTATATCGGCCAGTGGGGCCAGGATTATTTCGACCCGAATTCCAACGCCCAGACCTTTGCCTCGAATCCGGACAACTCGGATGCGGGTAAGTCCAAGACGCTGGCCTGGCGCAACGCCTGGGACATTCCGGACCTGACCAAGGAGACGGAAGCAGCGCTGCTCGAGAAGGACGCCGGCAAGCGCGCTGACATGTACAAGGATCTCGAGAAGAAGATCCTGGACACCAGCCCCTTCGTCGTCATCCACCAGCAGCTGGAAGTGGCCGGCCTGCGCAAGAACCTCAAGGGCTTTGCCCTCGGCCCGAGCTTCGACAGCAATTTCGTCGGGCCGGTGTCCAAGGAATAGTGCTCGCGGACACGCCGCATGAGCACGGTTGAAAAGGAAGTGGCGGCGGGGCGCGGCAGCGCCCGTGCCGTCGCTATTGCATCATCGCTTGGCCGTTTCCTGGTCATCGCGATCACGACCTATCTTGGTCTGCTCGCGGTCACCTTCTTCATCGGTCGCGTCATCCCGATCGACCCGGTGCTGGCGGTGCTCGGCGACCGGGCGCCGGCCAATGTCGTCGAGCGCACGCGCCGCGAGATGGGCCTCGATTTGCCGCTGGTCGAGCAGTTCTACATCTATGTGAAAAATGCCCTGAACGGCAATTTCGGTGTCTCTGTGCTGACCACCAATCCTGTCATGACCGACATTCGCCGGGCGCTTCCGGCCACGACGGAACTGGCGACGCTGGGGACGCTGATCGGCGCGCTGTTCGGCGTACCGCTTGGCGTGCTGGCCGCGGTCAGGCGCGGCAGTTTCATCGATCAGATCGTGCGTATCATCGGCCTGATCGGCTATTCCGTGCCGATCTTCTGGCTGGGACTGCTGGCGCTGGTGCTGTTTTACGCCAAGCTGCAATGGGTTGCCTTCCCCGCGCGGCTCGACATCGTCTACGAATACACCTTTACGCCGATCACTGGCTTCTATCTCCTCGACTCTGCGATGCAGGGGCAGTGGGACGTTTTTTACGACGCCTTCCGCCACATCATCCTGCCGGCCTCGCTGCTCGGCTATTTCTCGCTCGCCTATATCAGCCGCATGACGCGCTCGTTCATGCTCAACGAATTGTCGCAGGAATATATCGTCGCGGCGCGCGCCAAGGGCCTGTCGGAAACCCGCATCATCTGGGGCCACGCGCTGCGCAATGCGGCGGTGCCGATGGTGACGGTGATCGCGCTCTCCTATGCCGGGCTGCTCGAAGGTTCGGTGCTGACCGAGACCGTCTTCTCATGGCCGGGCATCGGCCTCTACATCACCAACTCGCTGCAGAACGCCGACATGAATGCGGTGCTCGGCGGCACCATCGTCATCGGTTCGGTCTTCATCGCCATCAACCTTCTGTCCGACCTTCTGTATCGGGTCCTCGATCCGAGGACGAAGGTTCAATGAGCAGAGGTATTCCACTTTCGGGCCTAGAGCAGTTCACCGTTTCACGGAAACGGCTACCCGCTCTAACTCCTTGTTTTTACGCAATTCCGGACGGAAAACCGTTTCACACTTTTCCTGGAATTGCTCCAGCTGCGGCCAATCACCCCCACTCCGGCCCTTCGGGTCACCTCTCCCCCTGCCCGGGGGAGAGGAAAAGCCGGTCGCACGCTTCGCGCCTTTCCTCTCCCCCGTCGTGCGGGGGAGAGGTGGTCTGCGAAGCAGGCCGGAGTGGGGGTCGACAGCTCCAAGAGGCATCATCATGACCGCCTCCGACGCCCGTCCTCTCTCTCGTCGCGACTGGCTGCTCAGCGAGCGGCCGGCCTCGCGCACCCAGGCGAGGCTCGGCCGCGCCTATGTGGCGTGGCGGCGCTTTTCCGCCAACCGGCTGGCCTTTCTCGGCCTGCTCATTATCATTGCCTTGCTGATCGTTGCCGCCCTTGCCGGTGTGCTGGCGCCTTATTCTCCGACGTTCGGCGACCTGAAGAACGCGCGCCTGCTGGCGCCGAGCACCGAGCACTGGTTTGGCACCGACGATCTCGGCCGCGATATCCTGTCGCGCATCCTCTACGGCTCGCGCTGGACCCTTTATGTGGTCATCCTGGTCGCCATCATCGCGGCACCGATCGGCCTTCTGGTCGGCACGGTGGCCGGCTATGCCGGCGGCTGGACCGATGCCATCCTGATGCGCATCACCGACATCTTTCTCGCCTTTCCCAAGCTGATCCTGGCGCTGGCGTTTGTTGCAGCACTTGGCCCCGGCATCGAGAATGCGGTGCTGGCCATCGCCATCACCTCATGGCCGCCCTACGCCCGCATCGCGCGGGCAGAGACGCTGACGGTGCGCAATTCCGATTACATCAAGGCGGTGCAGCTGATGGGCGCCTCGCCCTTCCGCATCGTGCTGCGCCATATCATGCCGCTTTGCATTTCGTCCCTGATCGTCAGGGTGACGCTCGACATGGCCGGCATCATCCTGACCGCCGCCGGGCTCGGTTTCCTCGGCCTCGGCGCGCAACCGCCGCTGCCGGAATGGGGCACGATGATCGCGTCGGGGCGCCGCTTCGTGCTCGACCAGTGGTGGGTGGCCGGTGCGCCGGGCTTCGCCATCCTCATCGTCAGCCTCGGCTTCAACCTGCTCGGCGACGGCCTGCGCGACGCGCTCGATCCCCGCAGTGGTGACCAATGAGCAGGGAAACGAAGACGCTGCTCGAGGTCGACGATTTGCGCGTCACCTTCCCGACCCGCACCGGGCTGATCGAGGCGGTTCGCGGCGTCTCCTTCTCGCTCGGCCGCGAACGGCTCGGCATCGTCGGAGAATCCGGCTCCGGCAAATCGCAGACCGGCCGCGCCATCATGGGCCTGACGCCGCCGCAGGCGCGGATATCGGCCAACAAGCTCGCCTTCGACGGCATCGACCTGCTCAGCGTCTCGCCGCGCGAACGCCGGGCGCTGCGCGGCAAGCGCATCGCCATGATCCTGCAGGATCCGAAATACTCGCTCGACCCGGTGATGAGCATCGGCCGCCAGATCGTCGAAACGCTGCGCACGCATGAAAAGGTCGGCAAGGCCGAGGCGCGCGACCGCGCATTGGCCATGCTGGAGGCGGTGCAGATCCGTGATCCCTCTCGCGTCTTCAACCTGCATCCGCATGAAGTGTCCGGCGGCATGGGCCAGCGCGCCATGATCGCCATGATGCTGATCGCCGGTCCGGAAATGATGATCGCCGACGAGCCGACCTCGGCGCTCGACGTCACCGTGCAGCTTGATGTGCTCGGCATTCTCGACCGGCTGGTCAGTGAGCGCGGCATGGGGCTGATCTTCATCTCGCACGATCTGCGCCTGGTCTCATCCTTCTGCGACCGCGTCATCGTCATGTATGCCGGCAAGGTGGTCGAGCAGCTCAAGGCGTCCGAACTCGGCCATGCCCAGCATCCCTACACGCGCGGCTTGCTCAATTGCATGCCCAAGATCGGTGCCGACCGCCACCCGCTGCCGGTGCTCGACCGCAAGCCGGAGTGGGCGGCATGACTTCTGCGATTGCCGTCGACAGGCTGGAAGTGATCTTCGACCGTTTTCGCGCACTGAAGGGCGTCAGCCTCGACGTGCAGCCGGGTGAATCCTTTGGCCTGGTCGGTGAATCCGGCTCCGGCAAATCGACGCTGCTTCGGGCCATCGCCGGCCTTGCGCCGGTCGCATCGGGCAGCATCGCCGTCAACGGCAAGACGCTCGGGCCACGCCGCGACAAGGCCTTCTACCGCGAAGTGCAGATGGTCTTTCAGGATCCGTACGGCTCGCTGCACCCGCGCCAGACCGTCGACCGCCTGCTGCAGGAGCCGCTTGCCATCCACGGCTTCGCCGATGGCGAAAAGCGCATCCAGCGGGCGCTCGACGAGGTCGGGCTGGGAAACGGCTTTCGCTTCCGCTATTCGCACCAACTATCGGGCGGCCAGCGCCAGCGCGTGGCGATTGCCCGTGCCCTGATCCTCGAACCTTCGATCCTGCTGCTCGACGAGCCGACCTCGGCGCTCGATGCCTCGGTGCAGGCGGAAGTGCTCAACCTGTTGGAAGAGGTACGCAAGCGGCGCAAGCTGACCTTCCTGATGGTCAGCCACGACCTCGCCATCATCACCCATATGTGCGAGCGGCTGATGGTGATGCAAAGCGGCGAGGCGGTTGAGAACCTGGCGGCGGCGGATCTCGTCGAACGTCGCGTGACGAAGGACTATACTCGCAACCTGCTGAGAGCGAGCGACGGGTTTGTGAGAACCGCCTGAATTCGTCTTCCTGTGTGCAGAACCAACCGTCTTCAGGGATTCCGATGGAGGAATGGAAGTTTGCGGATCCGCCCAACCTCGCGGTGTTGTCGGACAAGAGCCTATTTAAACGTGGCGACTGGATCGCATACGTTGTGCATGAAGATGACGACGACGACAGCTACAACGACGAAGGTGGCAGTTGGCAATTCTACAGCAGCGACACTCGAGATTGGGATGAACGCGAGGTAATGCTCGTAGGCCTGCAAGAGGTGGTTCAACTGGATGAAACCATCGTGGAGTTGGCCGATTTGCCGAAAGGTTGGCATGCCTGGCGCACCTCAAAATCGTCGCCGTGGCAACGCGCCAAGTCACGCCCCGTACCCTCCAACGACAACGAATGACCCGGCAAAGCCTTAAGTCTGAGCTTGCACCGGTTCGCCGCTCTCCACGGGTAGCTCTTCCTGGGCTTTCGGCTCCTTGATCCTGAACCACGTCACATAAAGCGCTGGCAGGAACAGCAGCGTGATCGCCGTGCCGGCGATGATGCCGCCCATCATGGCATAGGCCATCGGGCCCCAGAACACTTCGCGCGCGATCGGGATCAGGGCGAGACTTGCGGCCGCCGCCGTCAGCGCGATTGGCCGCATGCGGTGTTCCGTCGCCTCGATGACGGCCGCCCAGCGGTCCTTGCCTTCCCGGACGAGATCCTCGATCTGCACGATCAGGATGACCGAGTTGCGGATCAGGATGCCGATCAGCGCCAGCACGCCGAGGATGGCGACGAAGCCGAGCGGCGCGCCGCTCGGCACAAGGGCCGCCACAACGCCGATCAGGCCGAGCGGCGCCACCGCCACCACCAGGAACAGGCGCTGGAAACTCTGCAATTGCACCATCAGGATCGTCGCCATGACGAACAGCATCAACGGCACGACGGCGGCGATCGGTCCTTGGCTTTTGGCACTCTCCTCGACCGAGCCGGCGGTGGCGATCGAATAGCCCGGCGGCAGCTTGGCGGTGAAGGCATCGACCGAAGGCTTCAATTCGTTGACGACGGTGGCCGGCAGCACGTCGCCGACCAGTCCGGCGCGCACGGTGATGGTCGGGATGCGGTCGCGTCGCCACACCGTTGGCTGCTCCAGATCGTAGCGGAAGTTGGCGACGGCCGCGAGCGGGATCGCCTCGCCGGTACTGGTCGGCAGCTGCATGTTCTGCAAGGTTTCGATCGAGCCGCGTTCGGACCCACGCGAGCGCGCCACGACATTGATCAGGTAGGTGGCGTCACGCACCTGCGTGATGGTAGCGCCGCCGACGGTGCTGTTGAGCGCGCTGGCGATGTCGGAAGAGGTGATGCCAAGCTGGCGTGCCTTGTCCTGCAGCACGTCGACCCTCAGCACGCGTTGCGGCTCGTTCCAGTCGAAGGTCGGCGCGGCAAGCTTGGGGTTGGCGGAAATGATACCGGCGAATTGCTGCGCCAGCCCGCGCACCGTCTGGATGTCGGGACCGCCGACGCGATACTGCACCGGGCGGCCGACCGGGGGCCCGAGTTCGAGCGGCTTGACGAAGGCGTCGGTGCCGACGAACTCCTCGCGCAGCAGTTTTTCAAGCGCCGGCTTGACCCGGTTGCGGGCCGCGATGCTCTTGGTGACGATGACGGTCTGGCCGAAATAGGGGTTGGCCGGCTGCACGTCATAGGCGAGCACGAAACGCACCGCGCCCTGGCCGATATAGGACGAAAAATGGTCGATGTCGGGATTGCCGACCAGCGCCCGCTGCTCGAACCGCTCCATCTGGTCGCGCGTATCGGCGATCGAGGCATTCTGCGGCAGGTTCCAGTCGACGATCAGCTCCGGCCGGTCCGATGGCGGAAAGAACTGCTGCTGCACCAGCCCGAAGCCGGCGATCGAGCCGGCAAACAAAAGCACGGTGACGATGATGGTCAGCCAGTGATGGCGCACCGAGCCGACAAGCACGCGCCGGAAAAGCGAGGTGAAGCGGCCGGGCTGGTCGTGATGCTTGGTTTTCATCGTCGCCGGCAGGATGGTGACGCCGAGCAGTGGCGCAAACAGCACCGCCACGACCCATGACACCAGCAGCGAAACGGCGATGACCACGAACAGGGTGAAGGTATATTCGCCGGCGGCGCTGTTGTTGAGGCCGATCGGGATGAAGCCGGCGACCGTCACCAGCGTACCGGTCAGCATCGGAAAGGCGGTCGATGTGTAGACATAGGTCGCCGCCTTGCGCAGATTGTCGCCGACCTCCAGCCGCGCCACCATCATCTCGACCGCGATCATCGCGTCGTCGACCAGAAGCCCGAGCGCGATGATCAGCGCACCCAGGGAAATCCGCTGCAGCGAAATGCCGAGATAGGCCATGACCGTGAAGGTGATGGCCAGCACCAGCGGGATCGACAGCGCCACGACGAAGCCGGCGCGCATGCCGAGGCTGATGAACGACACCGCGAGCACGATGGCGACCGCCTCGAACAGCGCGCGCGTAAAGCCCGAGACGGCCTCCTCGACAATGACCGGCTGGTCGGCCACCAGATGCACGCCGACACCGACCGGCAGGTCGGCCAGCACCTTGTCCATCTCCTTGTGCAGCGCCTCGCCGAATTCGAGCAGGTTGGCGTTGGGTTTCATGCCGATGGCGAGCCCGATCGCGTCCTGGCCGTTGAAGCGGAATAGCGCCGTAGGCGGATCGACATAGCCGCGCGTGATCGTCGCCACGTCGCTGAGGCGGAAGAAGCGGTCATTGACGCGCAGATTGATGGCGCGCAGGCTGTCCTCGGAGGTGAACTGCCCGCCGACACGCACGCTGATGCGCTCCGGCCCGGACTGAATGACGCCGGACGGCGTGATCGCGTTCTGCGCCTGCAGGCTCGCCACGATCGCTTGCTGGTTGAGGCCGAGGGCGGCGATCTGGCGGGTCGAGAATTCGAGATAGATCGCCTCGTCCTGGGCGCCGACTAGGTCGACCTTGCCGGCGTTGGGCACGGTCAGGATTTTTGTTCTGGCGTCCTCGACATAGTCGCGCAACTGGCGCGGCGTCAGCCCGTCCGATGTGAAGGCGTAGATGTTGCCATAGACGTCGCCGAAGCGGTCGTTGAAGAACGGTCCCTGCACCCCCTGCGGAAACTGCGCCCCGATGTCGTTGACCATGTTGCGCACCTGAATCCAGTTCGGCACGACATCGCGTGCCTTGGTGGTGTCCTTCAGGTTGACGAAGATGACGGTCTGGCCGGCCGTGGTGACGGACTTGGTGTAGTCGAGGCTGTCGAGTTCCTCGAGTTTCTTCTCGATACGGTCGGTCACCTGCTGCACGGTTTCCTTGACCGAGGCGCCCGGCCAGTTGGCCTGGATGATCATCGTCTTGATGGTGAAGTTGGGGTCTTCTTCACGGCCGAGATTGAGGTAGGAGAACACGCCAGCCACGACGAAGACCAGCATGAAATACCAGACCATGGAGCGGTGGTTGAGCGCCCAGTCGGAGAGATTGAAGCCTTTCATGAGGCGCCTCCCTCGAGCACTTTCACCTTCTGGCCTTCGCTCAGGCTGTGGACGCCCGCCGTGACGACACGCATGCCCGCGTCAAGCCCTTCGGCCACGGTGAAGATAACGCCATTCTTCGACGCGATCTTGATGTCGCGTGCGTTCACGCTGGATGTCTGCGGGTCGACGATCCACACTTTCGCGGAACCGTTCTTTTCGAACAGCGCCGACATCGGCAGTTCGATCGTCGGTGCCACCTTGGTCACGCGGGTCGCCGTTACCGTCGAGCCGAGCCGGAAGGCCTGTGGCGGATCCGTGAGCGTCAGCTTGACGCGCCGCGTGCGGGTCGAGCCCTCGGATTGCGGTGCGATCTCGCGCAGCTTGGCCCCGGTCTGGATCGTCGGCAGCGACTGCAGGATCACCTGGAAGGGCGTGCCGGCCTCAAGATCACCGGTCAATTGATCGGGAATGTCGACCACCGCCTCGCGCAGGTCCGAACGCGCCACGGTGACGACGGTCTGGCCGGGCGAGACCGTCTGGCCAACTTCGGCGCCGACCGCGGTGACGACACCGTCGAAATCAGAGAACAGCCTGGCGTAGCCGAGCTGCTCCTGCGATTTGGCAAGCGAAGCCTTGGCCCGCTCGACACCTGCCTCCGCAGCTTTGCGCGCCTGCTGCGCGGCATCGAAGACAGCTTGTGTGGCGTTGGCCGAGGCGAGCAACTGGCGCTGCCGTTCCTCGCTGGCGGCGGAGTTGGCGAGCTGCGCCTCGGCATTGGACAGTTCCGCCTTGGCCGCCTGGAGGCCCAACTCCAGCGCGGTCGGATCGAGTGCCGCTATCGTCGTGCCCTTGCTGACGATGTCGCCGACCTGGACGTCGCGCGAGACGACCCGGCCAAGCAGGCGGAAGGCCAGGTCGGCGCTGACCTGCGGTTCGACGGATCCGGCAAAACCGAAGATTTGCGTGGTGCGCGGCTCGATCACCATCGACAGCACCGGTCGGATGATCTCGGGCGGCTTTTCCTCCGACTTGGAGCAGGATGCCAGCGCGCCGAGCATGAGCACGCCGAGCAGGATGCGTGGCGTCCGGCTCATTGGCCCGCTCCCGATATCTCGATCGTCTGTCCAGGGCTGAGCAGCTGTCCTCCAGCGGTGACGACGCTCTGGCCCGCGTCCAGCCCCTTGGTGATCACGACCGTGCCCGAATTGAACGCCAGCACTTCGACCGGCGCCATCGTCACCGCCTTGGTCGAGGGATCGACGATCCAGACCGCCGGCTTGCCGCCGCTGGACGTCAGCGCCTGCCAAGGCAGCAGGATCGCCTTCGCCGGCTTGGCGCTTACCGAGCCGATGACGGCTGCCCCCAGCGGCATGTCGGCGGGCGTGTCGGGAATGGCGACCTTGACCCGGATCGAGCCCGAAGCCGGGTCGACCGCGGGCGAGATTTCGCGGACCTTGCCCGTCGCCCTGACCTGCGGATCGGACAACAGCGTGATCGTCACCGCAGGCGATGCCGGTGTCTTGGCGATCAGCGTCTCCTGCACGTTGAATACCGCGTCGCGGTCACCGTCCTCGGCGACGGTGAAGACGGTTTGCGCGGCTTGCACCACTTGGCCGGCTTCGACTTGGCGGGCGGTAATCACGCCGGCGGCACCGGCCTTGAGCTCGGTGAAGGACAGGTTTTGCTGGGCGTTGGAGAAAGCGCTCTGCGCGGCATCGACGCTGCCTTGTGCCACCTTCAGGGCCTGGTCCGCGGCGTCATAATCGCGCCTGGTGGTGAAACCCTGGGCGAGCAGCGTCTTCTGCCGTTCGAAGGCGGCGGCGGACTGGGTCAATTGCGCCTGTGCCGCGTCGAGATCGGCCTGCGCCGAGCGCAAATCGGATTCCTGCTCCTGCGGATCGATCCGGGCAAGCACCGTGCCTTGATCGACATGCTGGCCGACATCGACAAACCGTTCGGCGACGCGACCGCCGACCCGGAACGACAGATTGTTCAGCGTACGCGCCGCGATCACCCCGGTCAGCGAGGTCCTTGGCGCATAGTCGGCCATCGCCACCGTTTCGGTGCGCACCATGATCTGCAGTTTCTTGTCCACCGCTTCCTGCTTCTGGCAGCCGACCAAAAGCAGCGCAGCCGTGCAGGCGAAAAGCGCCGGGGCGGCTGGAAAAGACAAAAGACCGGGAGCTTGGACCGACGGCTGCGAGACGGGCGAAGTCACGTTCCTGCTCATGGGCTCCCCCGGCCGCGGCGGCTCGCTGGTCGCGATGCCTCGTGGACATCCAGAGGATAGTCGATCCCCGGGAAAAGGAAACCGGTCTCGTACGTGTATCGCCTGACTGGTTAAGCGCCGGGATCTGCCCACCGCAGGCCCAATCGCCTGCCGGTGGTGCCGACTTGAGGAAAACGTGAAATAAGGTCAGAAGATGTCTCAACGGCATCAAACAGGACGGGCGCCGGCCCGGTGAGGGATACGATGAAGAATTCAGCCATTTCCGAACGCAAGAACCAATCGATTTCCCGCGGTGTCGGCATGACCACGCAGATCTATGCCGACCGGGCTGAAAATTCGGAAATCTGGGATGTCGAGGGGCGTCGCTATATCGATTTCTCGTCGGGCATCGCCGTCGTCAACACCGGGCATCGCCATCCCAGGGTGATCGAAGCGGTCAAGGCACAACTCGACCGCTTCACCCACACCTGCCACCAGGTGGTGCCCTATGAGAGCTATGTGCGCCTGGCCGAACGGCTGAACGGCATGCTGCCCGGCAAGTTCGAGAAGAAGACGATCTTCGTCACCACCGGGGCGGAGGCGGTAGAGAACGCCATCAAGATCGCCCGCAATGCCACCGGCCGTCAGGCGGTCATCGCCTTCGCCGGCGGTTTCCATGGCCGCACCTTCATGGGCATGGCACTGACCGGCAAGGTCGTGCCCTACAAGGTCGGCTTCGGCGCCATGCCGGGCGATGTCTATCATGCGCCGTTCCCGGTGCCGCTGCACGGTGTCTCGGTCGCCGACTCGCTGGCGGCGCTCGACCGGCTGTTCAAGGCCGATGTCGATCCGGCCCGCGTCGCCGCCATCATCATCGAGCCGGTTCAGGGCGAGGGCGGCTTCTACGAGGCGCCGCGTGACTTCCTGGTTGCGCTGCGCAAGCTTTGCGACCAGCACGGCATGCTGCTGATTGCCGACGAAGTGCAGACCGGCTTTGCCCGCACCGGCAAGATGTTTGCGATGGATCACCATGAGGTGGCGGCCGACATCACCACCATGGCCAAGAGCCTGGCCGGCGGTTTTCCGCTGGCGGCGGTCACCGGCCGCGCCGAAATCATGGATGCGCCCGGCCCCGGCGGGCTAGGCGGCACCTATGGCGGCAGCCCGATCGGCGTTGCCGCCGCGCACGCCGTGCTCGACGTGATCGAGGACGAAAACCTGTGCGACCGCGCCAACACGCTGGGCGCAAGGCTGAAGCAGCGGTTGCAGTCGATCCGCGACGACGTGCCCGAGATCGTCGACATCAGAGGCCTCGGCTTCATGAACGCGGTCGAGTTCAACGACGTCAAGAAGGGCCTGCCGTCGGCCGAGATCGCCAATGCGATCCGGTTGAAGGCGCTCGACAAGGGCCTGATCCTGCTGACCTGCGGTGTCTACGGCAACGTCATCCGCTTCCTGGCGCCGATCACCATCCAGGACGAAGTCATGAACGAAGCACTCGACATCCTGGAAAGCTCGATCCGCGAAGTCTGCGCCGCCTGAACTTCTACCTCCCCCTTGTGGGGAGGTCGGACCGAAGGTCCGGGTGGGGCGCCTCGCGCAGACCCCACCCCGCTGCTTCACAGCGACCCTCCCCACAAGGGAGGGTAAGCGGGGGCTAGCCCGCAGCCCTGGCAGGCTCATCCTGCTGAAACGCGGCCAGCGCCGCCTTCAAACCGTCAGGTCCCTCAGCAACCGTTTCCGGCGTCGGCGAAAAGCCGGCGCCGAGCATCTTGCGGCCAAGCATGTGGTCGCCGGGGCGGTTGACCGATTCGATGCCGAGCAGCCGGTCGCCGGCATAGTGGTAGATCGAGAATTTGTTTTCGGGCAGGTCGCCCAGCACGACATGGCTGTCGCCGCCGGCGGTCAGGCCGACCATCTGCAATTTCATGTCGCCGATGTCCGACCAGAACCATGGCACCGCCGAATAGGCGTCGGTGTGGCCTGATATCGTGCGCGCGGCAAGCCGCGCCTGATCGGTGGCGTTCTGCACCGATTCCAGCCGCACGTCGCCGCCGGTGAACCAGTGACGGTAGGAGGCAGCATCGCCAATGGCAAGAATCTCCGGCATCGACGTGCGCATCTGATGATCGACGCGGATGCCGTTGGCGATGCCGAGGCCTGCAGACTGCGCCAGTTCGACATTCGGCATGGCACCAATGCCGACGATGACCATGCGCGCCGGCAGCCTTTCGCCTGACGAGGTGATGGCGGCCGTGACATGACCGTTTTCGCCATCGAGCCTGGCGATCGAGGTGCCGGTGAGAATGCGCACGCCTGTCGCTTCCAGCCGTTGCCGGACGTGGCTCGCCACCACCGGCGCCACGGCGCGGCCGAGTAGCCGGTCCACGGCCTCCACCACTGTCACCGTGCGGCCGGTGGCCCGCAGTGTGGCTGCTATCTCCAGCCCGATGAAACCGCCGCCGAGGATGACGATTTCGTCGCTTTGCGCGCTGAGGTCGCGGATCAGCCGCGCATCGGCCAGCGAGCGCAGCGACAGCACGCCGGACAGGTCCGAGCCGGGCAACGGCAGGGTGCGCGGGCGCGAGCCGGTCGCCAGGATCAGGTGATCAAAAGCAAGCGCGCCACCGCCTGATATCTCCAGGCTGCGGCGCTCGGCATCGATGCGATCGATCCTGACGCCAGGCCGGTAATCGATGGCGCTGCCGGTGTAAAAGGCCTCGCCGCGCAAGGGTTGCGGCTTGGCCTCGGCATCCTTGATGAAAGTCTTCGACAGCGGCGGCTTGTGATAGGGAAGTTCGTCCTCATCCCCGACGAGGATCACCGGCCCGTCATAGCCGTCTTCGCGCAGACTGGCGGCCGCTTGCACGCCCGCATGACCCGCGCCGACAATGACCACACCGTTCTTCATCGCATTCCAATCCCGCTTCTATCCTAGGATGTCTCGCCAAGTGGCAATTGTCTGGTGCCGCCGCAAGAGAGCTTTTGCGGGTCGCACCCGGAATGGCAGCTGTCAATCGTACAGTTCAACGGCAAGACCGGTGCAGAAAGACGCATAAGTTGACAGTCGTAGTTTAGAATAATTCTAAACTGTTGTTTCAATTGACTTTTCCTACGGATTGTCATTGACATCCGACGATGTCGCAGCTTTATGGAAGCTCGCGCGTCAGCGCATCCCTTTAATGTCTGGGCCTTGAACCCTTTCGATTGGAGGCATTTTGGTGTCTTTCTTCCGCGAACCGCGCGCTAGCGCGGCATCTCTTGCGCCCAATGGCCCGCAGATGGCCTGGCGCCGGTTGCTGTGCGCGCCGTTTACAGAATTTCCGAGAAACTGGAGAGTGATTATGACAGCACGATATGGCAGCAGGCTTGCGGCGATCGGCGCCACTGCCCTGCTGACGGCGGCGGTATTCGTGTTGCCGGCAAAGGCGGAAACCGATGCAAAGGCCGTCATCAAGACCTATTCCGACATCGCGCTCGCCAAATATGAGGATTCGCTGACCACCGCGCAGGCGCTCGACAAGGCGGTCGACGCGCTGCTCGCCACGCCATCGGCGGAAACCCTCAACGCTGCCCGTGACGCCTGGAAGGCATCGCGCGTTCCCTACCAGCAGACCGAGGTCTACCGCTTCGGCAACAAGATCGTCGACGACTGGGAAGGCAAGGTGAATTCCTGGCCGCTGGATGAAGGTTTGATCGACTACGTCGCCAAGAGCTACGGCACCGAATCGGACGCGAATGCGCTCTACACGGCCAATGTGATCGCCAACAAGGAGATCGAGATCAACGGCAAGAAGGTCGATGCATCGAAGCTTTCGCCGGAATTCCTCTCCGGCACGCTGCAGGGAGCCGGCGGCATCGAGGCCAATGTCGCCACCGGCTACCACGCCATCGAATTCCTGCTCTGGGGCCAGGACCTGCATGGCACCGGGCCGGGTGCCGGCGAGCGCCCCTATACCAACTACGACCTCCAGAACTGCACCGGCGGCAATTGCGATCGCCGCGCCGAGTATCTGAAATCGGCCAGCGACCTTCTGGTTTCGGATCTTCAGGAGATGGTCGGCAACTGGAAGGAAGACGGCGCCGCCCGCAAGGCTCTCGTCGATGGCGAGCCGAACACGGCGATCTCGACCATCTTCACCGGCATGGGCTCGCTGTCCTACGGCGAACTGGCCGGCGAGCGCATGAAGCTCGGCCTGCTGCTGCATGATCCGGAAGAGGAGCACGATTGCTTCTCCGACAACACGTACAATTCGCATCTCTACGACGCCATCGGCATTCGCGCGGCCTATCATGCGAGCTACACGCGTCTCGACGGCACCGTCGTTTCGGGTCCCTCGGTGGCCGATATGGTGAAGGCGGCCGATCCGGCGATCGACAAGGAACTGTCTGACAAGCTCGATGTTTCGGTCGCCAAGATGGAGGCGATCAAGGCGCGTGCACTGGCCGGCGAGGCCTATGACCAGCAGATCGCCGAGGGCAACATTGAGGGCAACGCCACCGTGCAGGCGGCGATCGATGCGCTGATCGATCAGACCAAGTCGATTGAGCGCGCCGTCGGCTCCTTGAAGCTCAGCACCATCGCCTTCGAAGGGTCCGATAGCCTCGACGCGCCGGACAAGGTGTTCAAGTAAGGGTCGAAAGACAGGTGACTGATCCGGGAGCCGGAAAACCGGCTCTGGAACGGCCTCCGCTAGAAAATCAAGCCACACGGCGCGGGAGACGCCGTCAGCCAGCCGAGCAAGCCAATGCTGATTTGTCATTGCAATATCATCACCGAGAAGGAGATCGAGCAGACGATCGTCGGGCTGCTGGACCAGGATCCCTGGCAGCTGATCGTGCCGGCGAAGATCTATCATGCCATGCAAAAGCGCGGTCGCTGTTGCGGCTGCTTCCCAAATGTGGTGGAAACGATCATTCGGGTCACCGAAAATTACCACGCCCGCTCGGAGGCGAGCGGCGTGGATGTCGTTTCACACCTGGATCGCGTCAGAGGCCTGCGCGTCCAATACGGGAGCAGAATTCATGAAAGGCGATCCGCAGATCATCGAGCGGCTTAACGAGGCCCTTTTTCTGGAACTTGGGGCTGTCAATCAGTACTGGGTGCATTTCCGCCTGCTCGAGGACTGGGGATACGCCAAGCTGGCAAGGAAGGAGCGGGCGGAATCGATCGAGGAGATGCACCATGCCGACAAGCTCGTCGCCCGCATCATCTTCCTCGAAGGCCATCCGAACCTGCAGTCCGTGGCGCCGCTGCGCATCGGGCAGAACGTCAAGGAAGTGCTCGAATCCGACCTTGCCGGCGAATATGACGCACGTACCGCCTACAAGCGCTCGCGCGAAATCTGCAACGACGCCGGCGACTACGTGACGATGAAGCTGTTCGAGGAATTGCTGGCCGATGAGGAGGGTCACATCGACTTTCTCGAGACGCAGCTCGACCTGCTTGCCTCGATCGGCGAGGAGAAATACGGCCAGCTCAACGCCGCATCGGCGGACGAGGCGGAGTAAGGGCATGCGGGAATGCGGCGCCTGCTAGAATTCGTGCGCCGCTCGCGGCGGGCCGACGGCTCGCCGCTCCCTGAGAAGACGCCGGCCGGATTGGCGCGTCGGCGCTGTGTCGTGCTCGTGTTTGCGCTTGCCTCTTCGGCGATGGCCGGTGATCTTCAGCCGGCCGGGCTCGCCACCACGCGCACCGACCTCAATGCGAAGGATCAGGCGCGCGTCATCGCCGTCACCAGGCCGACCATGGATTTTTCCAGGCCAGAGCAGTTCGAACTGATGCAAGGTGGCGCCGGCACGTCCCGAAAGGACGTCAGCCGCGATTCCTTCTCGCAATCCTCGGCCAACATCACCTTCGAGGAAGAGGGCGACTTCAAGCTCGGCAATGCCCTTTTCCGCAAGAATTGGGTCTCGTCGCCATCCTCGACGCAGGCTTCGGACGGGCTCGGCCCGCTGTTCAACGAACGCGCCTGCCAGAACTGCCATCTGAAGGATGGCCGCGGCCGCCCGCCGCAAGGCGACGCCGGCACCACGTCGATGTTCCTTCGGCTGGCCCGCGACGCCAGCAGCGCGCAAGAGAGGGAGGCGCTTGCCGACCACGAGGTGCCTAACTTCCCCGACCCGGTCTATGGCAGGCAATTGCAGGAGCTCGCCGTGCCCGGCCTGCCCGGTGAAGGCAGGATGCACATCGACTATCAGGAACGTAAGGTGGAGCTGACGGACGGCACAGTGATCTCCTTGCGCAAACCGAGCTATTCGGTTGACGGCCTTGGCTACGGGCCGCTTGACCCACGCACCACGCTGTCGCCGCGCCTGACGCCGCCGATGATCGGCCTGGGCCTGATCGAACAGATCGCGCCGGCTGATATTCTCGCCCACGCCGATCCGGACGACAGGGACGGCGACGGCATTTCCGGCAGGCCGAACATCGTGCGCGATGGCTTGAGCGGGGAACTGACGCTCGGCCGCTTCGGCTGGAAGGCGCAGACCGCGTCGATCCGCCAGCAGGCAGCGGATGCCTTTGCCGGCGACATCGGCATCTCGACGCCCGAAGAGCCGAAGCATTGGGGCGATTGCACTGCTGCGGAGGCAAAATGCCTCGCCATGCCGAACGGCGTGCAGCAGCGTCTTGGCCCGGTCGAGGCGCCGCCGCCGGTGATGGATCTCGTCACCTTCTATTCGCAGAACCTGGCCGTGCCGGCGCGCCGGGATCTCGACGCCCCACAAGTTCTCAAAGGCAAGAAGGTCTTCTATGAGATGGGCTGCATTGCCTGCCACACATCGAAATTTGTCACGCGCCGCGACACGCCCAACAAAGCGCAGGCCTTCCAGCTGATCTGGCCCTATTCCGACTTCCTGCTGCACGACATGGGGCCAGATCTGGCCGATGGCCAGGCCGTGGGAGATGCGACGGGCAATGAATGGCGCACGCCGCCACTGTGGGGCATCGGCCTGACCGAGACGGTCAACGGCAATTCCTTCTTCCTGCATGACGGGCGCGCGCGCAGCCTGACCGAGGCGATCCTGTGGCATGGCGGCGAGGCACAGAAAGCGCGCGACCGCTTTGCCGCAGCCAATGCGGCCGACCGCAATGCGCTGCTCAAATTCCTGGAGTCACTGTGATGTTCAAGCGTTCTGCATTGTTTCTCGTTCTTCCGCTGGCTCTGCTGGGCGTTGTCCCTGCGTCGGCGGCGGTCAAAGCCTCCGATATCATCCAGCGCGCGATCGATGGCTTCGTCCGCCCGGCCTATGCCGGCCTGCATCAGCATGCGGAAGCCTTGACGAAAGCGATGCACAAGCTCTGCGAAGCGCCCTCGCAAGGAGAACTCGATGCCGCACGCGCCGAATTCTCCGCCACCGTCTATGCCTGGTCGTCAGCCGAAATCATCGGCTTCGGACCGATCAAGGAGAACAACCGGCTGGAACGCATGCTGTTCTGGCCGGATCGCAAGAGCATCGGCCTGAAACAGGTACAGGCGGCGCTGTCCGCCAAGGATCCGACCGCGACCGATCCGGCACAACTGGCCGGCAAGAGCGTTGCCATGCAGGGGCTGGGCGCGCTCGAATTCGTTCTTTACGGCGACGGCGCCGATGCACTTGCCGGCAAGGATGATCCCTACCGCTGCGCTTATGGCACTGCTGTTGCCGGCAACATCGAAACCATGGCCGGCGAGGTCAGCGCCGCCTGGAACAAGCCGGGCGGCTTTGCCGCCCTTTGGGCCAATCCGGGGCCGCAGAACCCGCTCTACCGCGACGGCAATGAAGCGGTGACCGAACTGGTCGGCGTCTTCATCAATGAGCTGGAAATGGTCCGCGACGTGCGCCTGAAAGGGTTTTTCGGTGGCAAGCCGGATGCGGACAAGCCGAAACAGGCAATCTACTGGCGCTCGCAAAACACCACCGCGTCACTGGCCGGCAATCTCTCCGGCATCGATACGCTGTTCCAGGCCTCGAAACTTGGTGACGCTCTGCCGGCCGATGCGCGCTGGATGGCCGAATCGATCCATATCCAGCTGGTCAACGGTGTCGCCACCGCCAAGGCGGTCAGTGGTCCAATCGACAAGACGCTTGCCGATCCGGCGCTGCGCGACAAGCTCGATCATTTCGCGCTGATCACCTCCAGCCTGTCGACCTTGATCGGCACCAGGTTGACCGCCGAATTCGGCCTGACCGCAGGCTTCTCGTCGCTGGATGGGGACTGAGCATGACCTTGAGATTGGCCGAAACGCCCATAGCTTCGTCATCCTGGGGCGAAGCAAGGAGCGAAGCGACGCAGCGCAGACCCCGGGATCCATGCCGCGACTTCAAAGCGCTGCCGCGGTCCAGAATTTTGCTCCGTTGCACCCGACGGTCAAGGTCACGGCATGGATCCTCGGGTCTCCGCGACGGAGCTTCGCTCCTGCTCCGCCCGTGGATGACGAAGTTCCGGAGGCTTCGGCTAACTTCCAATGTCTGCGATGGATCATTCCAAGAATCGGTAGGTGCCAAGCGTCAGCTCCGATCCGTAATAATCACCGTGTCCTGGAGCGAGCCAGTGCAGGGGAGGATAGTCTCTTGAAAACCTCCCTCATCGATCGCCGCGATTTCCTGAGGGCTGCGGGGATCGGCTTTGCCGCGGCGATGGCGCCGTCGGCCTGGGCAAAGACGCTTGCGGCCGACGCCGTCTTCGCCACGGCTTTCGTCAAACGCGACGGCAGCTTTGGCGCTGCCGTCCTGTCCGAGGCCGGCAAGGTCCTGCATGCGATCGACCTGCCCGATCGCGGCCACGATGTCACCTTCGATCCCATATCGAAACGCTCGGTGGTCTTCGCGCGTCAGCCCGGCACCTTCGCCGTGGTTTTCGATCACTCGGGCCGTGACGCGCCGCTGACGATCGCCAGCATCGCCGGCCGGCATTTCTTCGGCCATGGCGTGTTTTCGGCCGACGGTGCGCTGCTCTATGCCACCGAAAACGACTTCGACAACGCCGCCGGCGTCGTCGGCGTCTATGATGCGCGGGCGAAATTCAGCCGCATCAGTGAGTTCCCGACCTATGGCATGGGTCCGCACGAGCTTCTGCTCCTGGGCGACGGCAGGACGATTGCGGTTGCAAATGGCGGCATCGAGACTCATCCGGACTACGGCCGCGCCGAGCTCAACATCGCCACCATGAAGCCGTCCTATGTGCTGATCGACCGCGTCACCGGCTATGTCATCGAGAAACACGAATTGCCGGCCGCACTGCATCAGCTGTCGATCCGCCACATGGACACCGATCCGGCCGGAACCGTCTGGTTCGGCTGCCAGTACCGGGGACCGGGCAGCGATCGTCCATTGCTGGTCGGTCGCGCCGCGCGCGGCAAGGATCTGCAGTTGCTCGACATGCCGCAGGACGTTTTGTCCGGCTTCCGCAACTACATAGGCTCGGTCGCCGCCAATCCGGCTGCCGGAACCGTCGCCGTTTCCTCGCCGGAAGGCAACTCGCTTGTCGTGATCGATGCGGCCAGCGGCCGGGTCGTTGCGAACAGCGCGTTGGTCGAGGTCTGCGGCGTGGCCCCCGATGGAACCGGCTTCATGGCCACCACCGGCGCCGGCGAGATCGTCGAGGGCAGCGGCGCGACACGCTCCGAACCGGACTATGTCTGGGACAACCACATGCTGCGCATCGAACAGGCCGCATAGTCTACCAGCGAAGCCGTTTAACGAATTATGCACTATCCCCTTGCGGTGGCGGGCCGTGGCGGGCACAGGGAATTGTTTTTCGAACCGGTTGCCTCATGAAATTGCTTGCCATCGACTGTGCCGCCAACCTTTGCGCCGCTTGCGTCTATGATGCTGTGGCGAAGCGGGAGCTTGGCCGCTCGGTGCTCGATCTCGGCAAGGGCCATGCCGAGCACCTGATGGCGGTCACAGCCGAAGCGCTGGAGGCAAGCGCAACCGACTATGCCGGTCTTGGCGCCATTGCCGTCTCTGTCGGCCCCGGTTCCTTCACCGGTCTGCGGGTCGGCGTCTCGACCGCGCGTGGCCTGGCGCTGGCGCTGAAGATACCGGCGATCGGGGTGACGACCCTGGAGGCGCTGGCCGCCGAAGCAGCAGCCGCATTTCCCGGTCGCGCCGTGCTGGCGGCGCTCGATGCCGGCCGTGAGGAGATCCACGCCGCCTTTTACGACGAAACGTCAGCCTTGGCTTACGGTCCGGCCGTGGCCACGCTGGCTGACGTGGTGGCCATGGCGATGGAAACGTCTCCGGTGCTTGCCGGCACCGCGGCAGCGCTCATCAGCGCATCGGCCGGGCGCGAATTTGATGTCGGCCCTCGGACAGCCACCGCCGACATTGTCACCTACGCCCGCCTGGCTGCCGCCAAGGGCGCAGGCGAACGGCCGAAACCACTCTATATGCGCGGCGCCGACGCCAAGCCGCAGGCTGGCTTTATTCTATCAAGGCAAGAAAGATAAATGCGCATACCTTTTCTCCAACCACGCCGCCGGGACTACGCGCTCGAGCCGCTGAGGATCGCCGACAGTCCGGCGGTCTCGCTGCTGCATCGCGAGGACTTTGTCCGCCCCTGGACCGATGGCGAATTCGCCGCCCTGCTCGAACAGGACACCGTGTTCGGCTATGCCGCGCGCGAAACCGGGCAGGGCTCCAAGCCGCCCGTCGGCTTCGTGCTGGCGAGGCTTGCGGCAGGCGAGGGCGAGATCCTGACCGTCGCGGTGGCGCGATCGCATCGTCGCCAGGGGTTGGGCTGGCAATTGATGGACGCGGTGTTGCGCGAACTGCACGCGCAGCGCGCCGAAGCGCTGTTCCTCGAGGTCGATGAGACCAATGTCGCGGCGATCGCGCTTTATCGTCGGCTGGGCTTCCATGAGGTCGGCAAGCGGCCGAATTACTACAGATCGGCCGAACACGGACCGACCGGCGCGCTTGTCATGCGCCGCGATCTTCGCTAGCGACACGGCCGGGATGAGGCGATGATCAAGAAAATCAGGATTTTCCTGGCGCTGGGCCTCGTTGTCGCCGGTTCGCTGGTCCTCGTGCCGTTACAGATCCTGTCGATGAAGACCGGCTGGTGGCCGGAAACCTTCATCCTCAAGATCTGGCACAGGCTGATCGTCAGGGCGCTCGGCATGCGCATCCATGTCAAGGGAACGCTGTCCGACAAGCGCCCGCTGCTGGTTGCGTCCAATCACATCTCCTGGACCGACATCATGGTGCTCGGCTCTTTTGCCGACGTAAAGTTCATCGCCAGGGCGGATATGGAAGGCTGGCCGCTGATCGGCATGCTGTCGAAGCTGCAGCGCACCGTGTTCATCGAGCGCGAGCGCAAGCGATCGTCGGGCGACCAGGCAAGCGAGATTGCCAGCCGCATGGCCAAGGGCGATGCGATGGTGCTGTTTGCCGAGGGCTCGACCGGCGACGGCAATATGGTCCTGCCGTTCAAGAGCACGCTGTTCGGCGCCGCCTCGATGGCGATTTCCGAAGGCGCGGCGGAACAGGTGTTCATCCAGCCGGTGGCGATCGCCTATACGCGTCTGCACGGCGTGCCGCTCGGCCGCCGGCATCGCCCGCTTGCCGCCTGGATCGGCGATGAGGATCTGATGCCGCATCTCAAGGTATTGCTCGCTGAGGGCGCGCTCGACGTCGAGGTGCATTTCGGCGAGGCAATCGACTTTTCCAAGGGTTCGAACCGCAAGGAGACGTCGAAACTGATGGAAAGCCAGGTGCGTGAGATGATGCAGGCGGCGCTTGCCGACCCGCGGCCGAGCCGGTAGCTCCGGCATGCCCTTGCTGGCGCGCCGAGAATCGTCTGTTTTTTGTCACGGAAAGGCGTTAGAAGCCGCCTTATGGACTTGAACACGATAGAAAGCGACGACATCGGCACTACGGCTGGACAGCCGGCGGTGCTTCCCGCGGCAGCGAGAAAAGTCTTCATCAAGACCTATGGCTGCCAGATGAATGTCTATGATTCACAGCGTATGGCCGATGCGCTGGCTGCCGACGGCTATTCCGCGACCGATGCCATTGGCGAGGCCGACCTGGTGTTGCTGAACACCTGTCATATCAGGGAGAAGGCGGCCGAAAAGGTCTATTCCGAGCTCGGCCGTATCCGCGACATGAAAGCCGAGCGTGCCCTGGCCGGCCGTGAGATGCTGGTCGGCGTCGCCGGCTGCGTGGCGCAGGCCGAAGGCGCCGAGATCATCCGCCGTTCGCCTGCCGTCGACCTGGTCATCGGTCCGCAGACCTATCACCGGCTCCCGGACGTGCTGGCGCGGGTGCGCGGCGGCGAAAAGATCGTCGAGACCGACTACGCCATCGAGGACAAGTTCGAGCATCTGCCGCAGCCCAAGCGCGCCGAGGTCATCAAGCGCGGCGTCACCGCCTTCCTCACCGTGCAGGAAGGCTGCGACAAGTTCTGCACCTTCTGCGTTGTGCCCTACACAAGGGGCTCCGAAGTCTCCCGGCCGGTGGCGCAGATTGTCGCGGAGGCTGAGCGCCTGGCCGAAGCCGGCGTGCGCGAAGTGACGCTGCTTGGCCAGAACGTCAATGCCTGGCATGGCCGGGGCGAGGCCAAAGGGGGCAAGACCGAGGAGTGGGGCCTTGGCCGCCTGCTCTTCAGGCTGGCCGAAATCCCCGGGCTGGCGCGTCTGCGCTACACCACCAGCCACCCGCGCGACATGGATGACGAACTGATAGCGGCCCATCGCGATCTGCCGGCGTTGATGCCCTATCTGCATCTTCCGGTGCAATCCGGCTCCGACCGCATCCTCAAGGCGATGAATCGCCGGCACACGGCGAGGGATTATCTGGCGCTGCTCGACCGTATCCGTGCCGCGCGGCCTGACATCGCGCTCTCCGGCGACTTCATCGTTGGCTTCCCCGGCGAGACAGAAGCGGATTTCGAGGCGACGATGGAGTTGGTGCGTCAGGTGAATTACGCCTCGGCCTTCTCGTTCAAATATTCGCCGCGCCCCGGCACGCCGGGCGCCGAAATGTCCGATCATGTGCCCGAAACGGTCAAGGACGAGCGCTTGCAGCGGCTGCAGGCTCTGCTTGTGAAGCAGCAGCAGGATTTCGGCTTGAGCCTCGTTGGAAGCACCATCGACACGCTGATCGAGAAGCCCGGCCGTCAGGCCGGCCAGAAGGTTGGCCGCTCACCTTGGCTGCAGCCGGTTATTGTTGATGAAAAGGCCGGCGAAATCGGTGACATTATCCAGGTGCGAATCACGAAGACGGGCTACAATAGCCTGTTCGCCGAATTGGCCTGAGGGTCTCGGCAGATGAGGAGAGACGGTTGAGCGCAGCAGAGCTGAAGAACCTGCCCCCGGTACCGGCATCTGGGGCTTCTGACATGGCGCACATCGTTCTGACTTTCGACAACAACAAGCTTGCCAGCGCCCTTTATGGTCAGTTCGACGAAAACCTCGCCAGGCTGGAGCAGAAGCTTGGCGTCGACATCCGCTCACGCGGCAACCAGCTGACCATCAAGGGTTCGGCGTCGGCCGCCGAGCAGGCGCGCCGCGCGCTCGACAATCTCTACGGCATTCTCCAGAAGGGCGTCGATATCGGCCAGTCCGACGTCGATGGCGCCGTGCGCATGGCGATTGCCGCCGACGATCAGCTGACCCTGCCGACGCTGGAGCGTAAGGGCAAGGTTTCCGCCGCCCAGATCGCCACCCGCAAGAAGACGATCTATGCCCGTTCACTCAACCAGGACGCCTATATGCGGGCGCTGGAACGGTCGGAACTGGTGTTCGGCATCGGCCCGGCCGGCACCGGCAAGACCTATCTGGCGGTGGCGCATGCGGCGATGCTGCTCGAGCGCGGCATGGTCGAGCGCATCATTCTCTCGCGGCCTGCGGTCGAGGCCGGCGAACGGCTGGGCTTCCTGCCCGGCGACATGAAGGAGAAGGTCGATCCCTATCTGCGGCCGCTCTATGATGCGCTCTACGACATGATGCCCGCCGACAAGGTTGAGCGCGCCATTGCCGCCGAAGTGATCGAGATCGCGCCGCTCGCCTTCATGCGCGGCCGCACGCTGGCGCATGCCGCCGTCATCCTCGACGAGGCGCAGAACACCACTCCGATGCAGATGAAGATGTTCCTGACGCGTCTGGGCGAAAATTCGCGCATGATCGTCACCGGCGACCCGACCCAGATCGACCTTCCCTCCAACACCAAATCGGGCCTGGTCGAAGCCTTGCGCGTGCTGGACGGTGTGGCGGGCGCGGTCACCGTGCGCTTCAACGACGGCGATGTGGTCCGCCATCCACTGGTGGCGGAAATCGTCAGGGCCTACGACCGGGACGCCAAGCTGGCGCGCGGCCTCGGCGCCGAGAATTGATGTTGACGATGCGGCTTCATGCCTGAGGACATAATATCCGGCGACGGGAATGTTCCCGTCGACATCGACATATCGGTTGAGGCGGGCAACTGGCCCGACGAGGTAAGCCTGACGCGGCTGGTCGATGGCGCGGTCAAGGCGGCTTTTGCCGAAACCGGCGTGGCGGGCCGTTCCGAACTCAGCCTCGTTTTTACCGACGACGCCCATGTCCAGCTCCTCAATGCCGGCTGGCGCGGCAAGGACAAGCCGACCAACGTCTTGTCTTTCCCGGCTTTTCCGTTTGCGCAAGGCGGTCCGTTGCCGCCGATGCTGGGCGACATCGTGCTGGCCGCCGAAACGGTCGCCCATGAAGCGGCACTGGAAGACAAGCCGGTCGAGAACCATATCACCCATCTCGTCATCCACGGCCTGCTGCATTTGCTGGGCTACGATCACGAGACCGAGGCCGAGGCCGAGGCGATGGAAGCCGTCGAACGCGCGGCGCTTGCAAGGCTTGCCATTCCCGACCCCTACGCGTAACTACATCTGATCAATTGACCGGACGACGATGAACGACAAACCAGAGACTGCCGCCCGCCCCGACGCCGGCAGTGCGAACAAGGCTTCCGACACGTCGGAAGAGGGATCAAGTCCGAGTACCGTTACGTCTGGCGCTAGCAGTACCTCTGCTGCTGCCGGTGCTGGCAGCGCTGCCAGCGAGACGTTGCCTGCCGGTCCCTCACTGTTCGACCGCGTTCTGGGCCTGTTCAGGCAACGCAACGGAACCAGCCTGCGTGAGGAAATTGCCGGCGCGCTAGCCGAGACGACGAGCGATGCCGGCGCCTTCTCGCCCGGCGAACGCGCCATGCTCAACAACATCCTGCGGCTGCGCGAAGTGCGCGTCGAGGACGTCATGGTACCGCGCGCCGACATTCAGGGGGTCGAAATCACGACGACGCTCGGCGATCTCCTGGGCACTTTCGAACAATCCGGCCATTCGCGCATGCCGGTCTATTCCGAGACGCTCGATGATCCGCGCGGCATGGTCCATATCCGTGACGTGCTGGCCCACATCACCAAGATCGCGCGCGTCAAGAAGGGCCGCACGACCAGGAAAACCCCCGCTGCCACGGTTCTCGATCTTGCCCAGGTCGACCTCGCACGCACCATTGGCGACCTCAATCTGATCCGCCCGGTGCTGTTCGTGCCGCCGTCGATGCTTGCCTCCGACCTGATGGGCCGCATGCAGACGACGCGCACCCAGATGGCGCTGGTCATCGACGAATATGGCGGCACCGACGGCCTCGCCTCGCTGGAAGACATCGTCGAGATGGTGGTCGGCGACATCGAGGACGAGCATGACGACGACGAGCCGATGATCACCCAGAGCGGCGACGGCGTGTTCATCGTCGACGGCAAGGCCGAGATCGACGACGTCGCCAAGATGATCGGCGGGGATTTCGCCGCCGGTGAACATGGCGAATATGTCGACACGATCGGCGGCATGATTTTCAACACGCTTGGCCGTGTTCCGGCCCGCGGCGAGGTGGTGCAGGCCATACCCGGCTTCGAGTTCCACGTCCTCGACGCCGATCCGCGCCGCGTCAAGCGCGTGCGCATCGTGCAGAGCCAGAAGGGTGAGCGCCGCCGGCGCGCCACCGCGCGCACCGAACAGGCGTAAGCATGATGCCGAAAAGTTGCAGACTTTTTGGATGAACATCATGCGGCAAAACCAGGGCTTAAGCATGATGCCGAAAAGTTGCAGACTTTTCGAATGAACATCATGCGGCAAAACCAGAATCCAGGCGCTTAGGGATGGCGGTCGAGGACCCCTTCAAGCATCCAAGTCTGGGGTCCGGTGTTTTCTATAAGGACCCTCGTGCCGCGCTGGACTGGCTGGAAGCAGCCTTAGGCTTCGCGCGCAGCATGGTGGTCAGCGATGCCGAGGGAAACTCGTCCATGCAGAGATGCGATTCGGCGACAGCTACATCATCGTAGATTCCGAATGGAGCGATTATGTTGCCAGCCCGGCTTCGGTCTTGGGCAAGAACACGCAGTCGATCTATGTCAGGCTGAAGCGCGGCCTGGATGCGCATTGCGAGCAGGCGCGGGCGGTCGACGCTGATATAATCCAGGAGCCGGCGGATCAGTTCTACGGCGAGCGCCAGTATCGTGCACGCGACCCCGAAGGCCATGTCTGGACCTTCACGCAGACCATCCGTTCGGTTCCGCGCGAGGAGGCCGAGCGGCTGGGCGGCGTCCAAATCGAGGGTTGGCACCGGTAGGGCAGGGCCGAAGCTGTGCATCTCAGCCAGCCCATCCGCCGTTTGGAGCGCGGAGCGCAGCCTGTTAAATCTTGTGTCCTGATTCGCGACTCGGAAGTATGCATGGAGCGCCTCACCGGCCGGATAATTCTGCTTTGGGGTTGGCGGCGTGCGCTCGTGGCGTTTCTCGCAGGCGCTTTTGCCGTGCTTGGGCAGGCGCCTTACGATTTCTTCGCCGCCTGTTTCGTCTCGTTTCCGCTGCTGGTCTGGCTGCTCGACGGCGCCACCGGCGAAGCTTCCGGCAGCCTGTTCCAGCGCCTGCGGCCGGCTTTCGCCGTCGGTTGGTGGTTCGGTTTCGGCTATTTCCTCGCCGGCCTCTGGTGGATCGGCTCGGCGCTGCTGGTCGAGGCCGACAGTTTTGCCTGGGCGCTTCCCTTCGCGGTGGTCGGCATTCCTTTCATGCTCGCCTTTTTCTACGGCTTTGCGGCAATCGTTGCCCGGCTGCTGTGGAGCAACGACATTGGCCGCATCGCCGCCCTTGCCTTCGGCTTCGGCCTGGCGGAATGGCTGCGCGATTTCCTGTTCACCGGTTTTCCCTGGAATGCCGTCGGCTACGCGGCCATGCCCGTGCCGCTGCTGATGCAGAGCGTCTCGGTGACGGGCATGATCGGCATGAACGCGCTCGCGGTGTTCGTCTTCGCATTGCCGGCACTGCTGGCGGCACGTCGGCATCTGCGCCTCGGCGCGGCACTGTTTGTCGTGCTCGCCGCCGCCCATGTCGGCTTCGGCTATGTCAGGCTTGCCGCTCCCGAACCGCCAGCTTCACGCAGCCTGGATGTCCGCATCGTCCAGCCGGCCGTTGACCTGTCGGAAAAATGGGATGCCTCGGTGCGCGACCGCATCTTCGCGGTCCTGATGGGGCTCTCGGCCAAGGCGCCGGACCCAGGCCATCAAAAGCCGCAACTGATCTTGTGGCCCGAAACCTCGGTGCCGTTCCTCTTCACCGAGCGTCCGGACGCATTGACGGCGCTGGGGGACATGCTCGGACCCGGCCAGATGCTGATTGCCGGCGTCGTTCGCGAGGAAGGCGGTTCGGCCGCGAATGCCGACAGCCGTTACTACAACTCCGTGGTGGCGATCGACGACAAGGGTGAAATCGCTGACGCCGTCGACAAGGTTCACCTGGTGCCGTTCGGCGAATACCTGCCTTTCGCCGATCTGCTCCAGCGTTTCGGCATCGAGCAACTGGTTGCCGGGCCGATGAGTTTCGCGGCCGGCAATGAGCGCCACGCCATCACGCTGCCCGATGGCATCCGTGCGCTGCCATTTATCTGTTATGAGGTGATCTTTCCCGATCTTGTGGCAGTTGACGCTGCGTCAGCGCAGCTTATTGTGAACGTTACCAACGATGCGTGGTTCGGCGACACGCCGGGTCCGTATCAGCATTTCAGGCAGGCCCAGATCCGTGCGGTGGAAAATGGATTGCCATTGGTGCGTGCTGCCAACAACGGCATCTCGGCCGTCGTCGATCCGCGTGGGCGCATCGTCGATGCGCTTGCGATCGACGCACGCGGCGCCATCGACGCCCACATACCGATTTCCGGACAGGCGCTCATATCTCCCGGCCAACGGCGCATTAACGGAATGCTGATCATGTTGCTGTTTGCCGTTGGGGCAGCGCTGTTGAACGTAAGGCAAAGGCTACGGGTGAATTGACAGCCCACACATTAGAAACTCATACTGTAAGTGCCTGAAAATTTCTCGAAGCCGGTGGATCGTTCTGTTGGGGCAGTTGCCTCCGGCTTTGTTTGGGCAGGAAAAAAATAGAGAAAGCCGAAAAAATTCGGCGAGGAAAAAATGACAGAAGACAACAAGAAGAAACCGAATCCGATCGACATCCATGTTGGCAGTCGCATCCGGCTTCGCCGCAACATGCTGGGAATGAGCCAGGAAAAGCTGGGAGAAAACCTCGGCATCACATTTCAACAGATTCAGAAATATGAAAAAGGCACCAACCGCGTCGGCGCCAGCCGATTGCAGGCGATAGCGTCCATACTCGGCGTGCCTGTCGCCTTCTTTTTCGAGGATGCGCCCGGCCAGGAGCCCGTGGCGGGCCGCGGATTTGCCGAGGACGCGTCGATGGCTTTCGCCGTCGAATTCTGCGGCAGTCCCGAAGGACTCCAGCTCAACCGGGCCTTTGTCAAGATCGCGGACGCCAAGGTGCGCCGCAGGATCATAGACCTGGTCAAGTCCCTCTCCACCGACGATCCCGACTGATCGGCAATCACGCCAGGACTGGCGGCGTCTTGCCGCCGGTGGCACAAGATAACTGCATCGACATCATGCCAGAACCGAAGCACCGCTTGACGAGCGGCGCTTCGCCCCGCTAACACGTGGCGCGCCAAAATCGGCAGCCTGCCGATCGTTTTTCAAGAGGGGACACCCGTGACGCGGCAGAACTACTTCTTTACCTCGGAATCCGTTGCCGAGGGCCATCCCGACAAAGTCTGTGACCGGATTTCCGACGAGATCGTCGATCTGGTGTATCGCGAAGCCAAGAAGACCGGCATGGACCCGTGGAAAGTCCGTGTCGCCTGCGAGACGCTGGCCACCACCAACCGTGTCGTGATCGCCGGCGAAGTGCGTGTTCCCGACACGTTGCTCAAGCGGGACAAGGCCGGCAATATTCTCAAGGATGCCGCCGGGCATTCGGTCGTCAATCCGGCCAAGTTCAAATCGGTCGCCCGCAAGGCGATCCGCGAAATCGGCTACGAGCAGGCCGGCTTTCATTGGAAAACGGCGAAGATCGAGGTTCTGCTGCACGGCCAGTCGCCTGACATCGGCCAGGGCGTCGACAATGCCTCCGACCGTCAGGGCGAAGAGGGTGCCGGCGACCAGGGCATCATGTTCGGTTACGCCTGTCGCGAGACGCCGGATCTGATGCCGGCGCCGATCTACTACAGCCACAAGATCCTCGAACTGCTGGCTGCCGCCCGTCACGAAGGCAGCGGTGAAGCCGGCAAGCTCGGGCCGGATGCCAAGAGCCAAGTCACCGTTCGCTATGTCGACGGCAAGGCCGCCGAGGCGACGCAGATCGTGCTGTCCACACAGCATCTCGATGCGAGCTGGGATTCGAAGAAGGTCCGCAAGGTCGTCGAACCCTATATCCGAGAGGCGCTGGGCGACCTCAAGATCGCCGACGATTGCATGTGGTACATCAATCCGACCGGCAAGTTCGTCATTGGCGGGCCGGACGGCGATGCCGGACTGACCGGCCGCAAGATCATCGTCGACACCTATGGTGGTGCCGCACCCCATGGCGGCGGCGCCTTCTCCGGCAAGGACACCACCAAGGTGGATCGTTCGGCGGCCTATGCGGCGCGCTACCTGGCCAAGAACGTCGTGGCGGCGAAACTCGCCGACCGCTGCACCATCCAGCTTTCCTACGCCATCGGCGTTGCTCAGCCGCTGTCGGTCTATGTCGACTTGCACGGTACCGGCAAGGTCGACGAGGCAAAGCTCGAGGACGCGTTGCGCACGGTGATGGATCTGTCGCCGTCGGGCATCCGCCGTCACCTCGATCTCAACAAACCGATCTACGCCAAGACGTCGTCCTACGGCCATTTCGGCCGCAAGGCCGGCCGTGATGGGTCTTTCTCCTGGGAAAAGACCGATCTCGCCAAGGCACTCAAGGACGCGGTCGCCGCCTGACAGCGGCACCGCAAAGTCCCGCCATGGATCCGAAGGACAGACCAAGCCGCGCGACCGAAGCCTTTTTCGGTCGCCGGCGCGGCAAGACCATGCGCCCGCAGCAGGCGGCCGCGCTGGAAAGCGGCTTCGGCACATATCGGCTCGATCTGGCGGCCGAGCCGCCGGCTGATCTCAGCGCTTTGTTTGAGACGGATGTCCGCGCGGTTCGCCTCGAGATTGGCTTCGGCGGTGGCGAGCATCTCCTGCATCGTGCGACCGAGGCCCCAGCGATCGGCTTTATCGGCGTCGAGCCCTTCGTCAACGGCATGGCCAAGATGATGATGGCGGTGCGCGAGAAACCGCTCGGCAATTTGCGGGTTTATGACGACGACGCCACAAGGCTGCTCGACTGGCTGCCGCAAGCCTCGCTCGACGGCATCGATCTGCTCTATCCCGATCCCTGGCCGAAGAAGAAACACTGGAAGCGGCGCTTCGTCAGCCCGGTCAATCTCGAGCGGTTCGCGCGTGTGCTGAAGCCTGGTTCAAAATTCCGCTTTGCGTCCGACATCGACACCTATGTCAACTGGACCCTGCTGCATTGCCGCGCGCATGGCGCGTTCGCATGGCAGGCTTGCGAGGCGGCGGACTGGCACCGGCCCTATGAAGGCTGGCCGGGCACCCGTTACGAGGTCAAGGCCATTCGTGAGGGCCGGCGGCCGGCCTATCTTACCTTCATTCGGAAATAGGCTCGCGGTCTTAGAGCAATTCCAGGAAAAGTGTGAAACGGTTTTCCGTCCGGAATTGCGTCAAAGCTAGAAGCGGCGGCCGATGCGATCGAAGGCGGCAGGCTCGACGCCGAGGTTGCGCAGGTCGTCGGCGCGCGGCCTGCGACCGGCTTCCACGGCCCGTGAAGCGGCCACGGCGCTGCCGAATACGGTGAAGAAGTCGCCTATTGCAGAAAATATCTTGCGATTGCTCATGATCATGTCCTTTCGCGCACGTGTGACCCACGGCCACATTTGTGCAGCGCAACATAGGTAGGTGCGTTTCGGCGCCAATCCCATGGGGGTCGCCGCATAGGCGCCATGCACCCCATGCAACGCTGGCGCGGGCCGCCTCGATGGCGGCGTTGCCCGACCAGCATAGCGGGCTTGAAACACAGGCCATGATCGTTTATATCAGCCTCAAATTCTTGGTCGGTATGACGAAGAGTGGGTCCACCCGGTCCCGCTCTTTTTTATTACCTGCCGATAACCTAGTAGAACGACAGGGCTTCAATGACTGCAACGGCAAGCGAGGGCGACGATCGCATCATCCGCGAAAGCGGCATCGATGCGCGCATCGCGCTGATCGTCCAGCCGGTCCTGCGTGGCATCGGCTTCCGCCTCGTGCGGGTGCATCTGTCGGGCCAGAACGGGCTGACGCTGCAGATCATGGCCGAACGCGAGGACGGCACCATGACCGTCGAGGATTGCGAAGAGGTCAGCCGCGCGGTGTCGCCGGCGCTCGACGTCGACGATCCGATCGAAAAGGCCTATCATCTTGAAGTCTCGTCGCCCGGCATCGACCGGCCGCTGGTCCGCAAATCGGATTTCACGACCTGGACGGGTCATCTGGTGAAGATGGAAACATCGATCGTCGTTGCCGACCGCAAGCGCTTCAAGGGCAAGATCGCCGAAGCCGGCGAAGACGATGTGCTGATCGAGCGCGACAAGGCCGCCTATGGCGAGGAGCCGACGGTGCGCGTCCCCTATGATGCGATTGCCGATGTGCGCTTGATCCTGACAGACGATCTTATCCGCGATGCCCTGTCGAAGGACAACAGGGCGCGCAAGGAAGCCAAGAAACGCCGCGGCGAACCGGACGACGACGAGTCGGGTGCGGAAGCGGACGCCACGGAAGAACACGAACAGGAACTATGATTGAGCTGCCGGGCGCAAAGGTCCGGCAAACAGGCTCGGGAGAAAAACGATGGTTGTAAGCGCCAACAGACTTGAATTGCTGCAGATCGCCGACGCGGTCGCGCGTGAAAAGTCGATCGACAAGTCGATCGTCATCGCCGCCATGGCCGATGCGATCCAGAAGGCGGCGCGCTCGCGTTACGGTCAGGAGACCAACATCCGCGCCGACATCAACCCGAACACCGGTGAGATGAAGCTGCAGCGGCTGATGGAAGTCGTCGAGAAGGTCGATGACTACGCCACGCAGATCGCCATTTCCTCGGCGCGCGAGCGCAATCCCGACGCTCAGCTCGGCGACTTCATCGCTGAACAGCTGCCGCCCATGGATTTCGGCCGCATCGCCGCCCAGTCGGCCAAGCAGGTCATCGTGCAGAAGGTCCGCGAGGCCGAACGCGACCGCCAGTATGACGAGTACAAGGACCGCATCGGCGAGATCGTCAACGGTACCGTCAAGCGCGTCGAATACGGCAACGTCATCGTCGATCTCGGCCGCGGCGAAGCGATCATCCGCCGCGATGAGCTGATCCCGCGCGAGAACTACAAATATGGCGACCGCGTCCGCGCCTATGTCTACGATGTGCGCCGCGAGCAGCGCGGCCCGCAGATTTTCCTGTCGCGTACCCATCCGCAGTTCATGGCCAAGTTGTTCACCATGGAAGTGCCGGAAATCTATGACGGCATCATCGAGATCAAATCGGTCGCCCGCGACCCAGGTTCGCGCGCCAAGATCGCCGTCATCTCGCGCGACAGCTCGATCGATCCGGTCGGTGCCTGCGTCGGCATGCGCGGTAGCCGCGTCCAGGCCGTCGTCGGCGAATTGCAGGGCGAGAAGATCGACATCATTCCGTGGTCGCCTTCGGCGGCGTCCTTCATCGTCAACGCGCTGCAGCCGGCGGAAGTCGCCAAGGTCGTGCTCGACGAGGATGCCGAACGCATCGAAGTCGTGGTTCCCGACGACCAGCTGTCGCTGGCCATCGGCCGCCGCGGCCAGAACGTGCGTCTCGCTTCGCAGCTGACCGGTTGGGATATCGACATCCTCACCGAGGCCGAAGAATCCGAGCGCCGCCAGAAGGAATTCGTCGAGCGTTCGTCGCTGTTCATGGAAGCCCTCGACGTCGACGAGATGGTCGGCCAGGTGCTGGCCTCCGAAGGTTTCACCAGCGTTGAGGAAGTCGCTTATGTCGATTCCGGCGAGATCGCCTCGATCGACGGTTTCGACGAGGACACCGCTTCGGAAATCCAGACCCGCGCTCGCGAATATCTGGAGAAGATCGAGGCCGAGCACGATGACAAGCGCAAGGCGCTTGGTGTTTCGGACGAATTGCGCGAAATCCCCGGCGTCACCACCGCCATGATGGTGACGCTTGGCGAGGACGGCGTGAAGACGATCGAGGATTTCGCCGGCTATGCCGCCGACGACCTGACCGGCTGGAAGGAACGCAAGGACGGTGAGACCAAGGTCTATCCGGGCGTGCTGGCCAATCATGGCGTGACCCGCGCAGACGCCGAACAAATGGTTCTGGCCGCCCGCCTCAAGGCCGGCTGGATCACCGAAGACGAGCTTGCAGCCGAAGAAGTCTCGGCTGACGAAGCCGTTGGTGCGTGAGGTGAAACCGCATCGCACCGAACCCGCCCTTGGACGAGATGAACGATCGCACCTGCATCGTTACGCGCAAACAAGCCGAACCGGATGATCTGATCCGGTTTGTCGTCGGCCCGGATTCGGCCGTCGTTCCCGACATTAAGAGAAATCTGCCCGGCCGCGGTTGCTGGGTGAGCGCCGACCGCCTACATATCGACAAGGCTGCGGCGAAGAACCTCTTTGCCCGCGCCTTCAAGGCACAGGTGGTCGTGCCGCCCGATCTTGGCGGCATGATCGACGGGCTACTTTCCAGGCACGCTCTGGGCATGCTTGGTCTTGCCCGCAAGGCAGGCGCAATTTCGCTGGGTGCCACCAAGGTCGAAAGTGCTGTCCGCGGTGGATTGGCGCTTTTCGTGCTCCACGCGACCGAGGCGTCCGACGACGGCGTGCGCAAGATCAGCCAGGCGCGACGGGCGACAGTCCATCTCGGCGGGCCCGCTATCCTTGCCTACAAACTTTTCTCCGAGGCCGAGTTGAGCTTGGCATTGGGGGGTACAAATGTGATACATGCTGCCGTTCTCGCGGGAGACGCGGGCAGGGCGGTCCAGAAGCGCATGGTTGCGCTCGACCGGTATCGGGGCGGTTCCCCGGACGATCTGGCAATGCTTGCGGCTGTTGCTGACGAAGATGATGCCGCAGAGGATATGGAATGAGCGATACGAAATCGGGTGACGACAATACGCTGAGTGTGACGCCGAAGAAGACCTTGACGCTGAAGCGCCCCGGTATGGAACAGGGCACTGTGCGCCAGAACTTCTCGCACGGCCGCACCAAGCAGGTCGTCGTCGAAACCAAGAAGCGCAAGTTCTCGATGCCCGGCGACAAGCCGGAGCCTGTTGCCGCCCCCGTCTTCACACCGAAGCCGGCGGTCGTGGCCGCACCCGTCGTCGTGCCGGAAGCACCGAAGGCGCCACCACCGCCGCCGGCCCCGGTCGAACGCAGCGGTATGGTGCTGAACGAACTGTCGCGCAGTGAAATGGAAGCACGCCGCAGGGCGCTCGAGGGCTCGAAGGTTCGCGAGGTCGAGGACCGCCAGCGCGCCGCCGAGGATGCCAAGCGTCGCGCCGAGGACGAAGAGCGCCGCAAGCGCGAACGCGATGAATCCGCACGCCGCCAGGCCGAGGAAGAGGCGCGGTTGCAGACCGAGGCAGAATCCCGCCGTCGGGCTGAGGAAGAGGCCCGTCGACGCGCGCCATTGGCCGCCGAACTGGCAACAGTCGATGACGAGGAAGTGGCCAAGCCGAAACGTGTTGGTGCCGGCGCACCGGTGCGCCGTCCGGTCACGCCCGAAGTGGCGCGTCCGGCCAAGCCGACCAAGGCCGAGGAAGACCGCCGCCGCGGCAAGCTGACGCTGAATTCAGCATTGTCCGACGAAGACGCGCGAGCCCGGTCGCTGTCGTCGATGCGTCGCCGCCAGGAAAAATTCAAGCGCGCGATGCACAATGAGCCGCGCGAGAAAGTCATGCGCGAAGTGATCCTGCCAGAGACCATCACCATCCAGGAACTGGCGCAACGCATGTCCGAGCGCGCGGTCGACCTGGTCAAGTTCTTCATGAAGCAGGGCCAGATCCTGAAGCCGGGCGACGTCATCGACGCCGACACGGCCGAGCTGGTTGCCACCGAATTCGGCCACACGGTCCGCCGCGTCGCCGAGTCCGACATCGAGGAAGGCCTGTTCAACATCGCCGACAGTGCCGAGGACCTGGTTTCGCGTCCGCCGGTCGTGACGATCATGGGTCACGTCGATCACGGCAAGACCTCGCTGCTCGACGCGATCCGCAACGCCAATGTCGTCTCCGGCGAAGCCGGCGGCATCACCCAGCACATCGGCGCCTACCAGGTCGAGAAGAACGGTCACAAGATCACCTTCATCGACACGCCCGGCCACGCCGCCTTCACAGCGATGCGTGCTCGTGGCGCCCAGGCGACCGACATTGCCATCCTGGTGGTTGCGGCCGACGACAGCGTCATGCCGCAGACGATCGAATCGATCAGCCATGCCAAGGCGGCCGGCGTTCCGATCATCGTGGCGATCAACAAGATCGACAAGCATGATGCCGATCCGCAGAAAGTGCGCTCGGAGCTGCTGCGCCACGAGGTTTTCGTCGAATCCATGGGGGGTGAAGTTCTGGACGTCGAAGTGTCGGCGACCAAGGGCACCAATCTCGACAAACTGCTCGAGGCGATCCTGCTGCAGGCCGAAATTCTTGACCTGAAGGCCAATCCGGATCGTACCGCCGAAGGCGTCGTCATCGAAGCCCAGCTCGACAAGGGCCGTGGCCCCGTCGCCACCGTGCTGGTGCAGACCGGCACGCTGATGCCGGGCGACATCCTGGTTGCCGGCAACGAATGGGGCCGGGTGCGTGCGCTGGTCAACGATCGTGGCACGCAGATCAAGGAAGCGCCGCCGGCGATGCCGGTGGAAGTGCTTGGCTTGCAGGGCACCCCGCAGGCCGGCGACCGCTTCGCCGTGGTCAACAACGAGGCCCGTGCCCGCGAGATCACCGAATACCGCCAGCGTCTGGCGCGCGAGAAGGCGGTTGCCAAGCATGCCGGCCAGCGCGGTTCGCTCGAGCAGATGATGTCGCAATTGCAGACAAGCGGGCTGAAGGAATTCCCGCTGGTCATCAAGGGCGACGTGCAGGGCTCGATCGAGGCGATCAACGCCGCGCTCGACAAGCTCGGCACCGACGAGGTGCGTGCGCGCATCGTCCATGCCGGTGCCGGCGCCATCACCGAAAGCGATGTGTCGCTGGCGGAGACTTCGGGTGCCGCGATCATCGGCTTCAACGTCCGCGCCAACGTCCAGGCACGTGCCGCCGCAGCGGCGGCTGGCATCGAGATCCGCTACTACTCGATCATCTACAACCTCGTGGATGACGTGAAGGCGGCTCTGTCGGGCCTGCTGTCGCCGGAGCGTCGCGAGACCTTCATTGGCAACGCGCAGATCCTCGAGATCTTCGACATCACCAAGGTCGGCAAGATCGCCGGCTGCCGTGTCACCGAAGGCAAGGTCGAACGCGGTGCGGGGGTGCGCCTGATCCGCGACAACGTCGTCATCCACGAAGGGACGCTGAAGACGCTGAAGCGCTTCAAGGACGAAGTTTCGGAAGTCCCCGGCGGCCAGGAGTGCGGCATGGCCTTCCAGAACTACGAGGACATGCGCGTCGGCGACGTCATCGAGTGCTTCCGCGTCGAGATGGTGACCCGGACACTCTGAGTTCGAGTGACTTGTCCATACCGGGCGGTGGCCGAGAGGCCGCCGCCCGAGGTCTATTGAGAACGACCCATATGAGACATGCGGCACGGTCCCATCCCGCGCCTCACGCTTTCAGGATAGAGAAAATGCCCCGTCCAACCACATCCAGCCCATCCCAGCGCATGCTGCGCGTCGCCGAACAGGTGCGCCATGCGCTATCCGAAACCCTGCAGCGCGGCGAGATCATCGATCCGCTGATCGAGAGCACCGTGGTGTCGGTTTCGGAAGTGCGCATGTCGCCCGATTTGAAGGTCGCTACCGCTTTCGTCTCGCCGCTCGGCGCCAAGGATACCGATGCGGTGGTCGAGGCGCTGAACAAGCATGCGAAATTCGTCCGTGGCCGTGTCTCCGGCGCGCTGCGGCAGATGAAGTTCATGCCGGAGTTCCGCTTCAAGCTCGACACCTCCTTCGACAATTTTGCCAGGATCAATGACCTGTTGAAGTCACCTGAAGTGGCGCGCGATCTGGGTCCTGAGGACCAGGAAAACGCGGATCAGGGCAAAGACGACAACAAGGACACCGAATAGTGGCGCGCCGCGGCAAGAAGAAGGGCCGGCCGATCTCGGGCTGGCTGATCCTGGACAAGCCGGTCGGCATGGGCTCGACCGAAGCCGTCTCCAAGATCAAATGGCTGTTCCAGGCCGAAAAGGCCGGCCATGCCGGCACGCTCGACCCGCTGGCGTCCGGTATGCTGCCGATCGCGCTTGGCGAGGCCACCAAGACCGTTCCCTACGTGCAGGACGGCGCAAAGATCTATCGCTTCACCGTTGCCTGGGGGCAGGAGCGCTCCACCGATGACCTCGAAGGTCCGGTGACGAAAGAGTCCGACCTGCGCCCGTCGCAAGCCCAAGTGCTCGCCCTGCTGCCGAAATACACTGGCGTCATCATGCAGACGCCGCCGCAATTCTCGGCCATCAAGATCGCGGGCGAGCGTGCCTATGATCTGGCCCGCGACGGCGCGACAGTCGACATACCCGCGCGCGAGATCGAGATCGGCCGTCTGGACGTTGTCGAGCATGGCGCCGACCATACTGTTTTCGAGGTCGAATGCGGCAAGGGCACCTATGTGCGCGCGCTGGCCCGCGACATGGGCCGCGACATGGGCTGTTTCGGCCACATTTCCGAATTGCGCCGGGTCGAGGTCGAGCCGTTCACGGCGGAGGATTTCGTCACCATTGCCGAACTGGAAGCCGCCCGTTTCGGTGTCCAGGACGAAGACAGCACGACGGACGTCACGGACGCAACGGAAGCCGCTGACACGACAGAGGCTGTCGACAAGGTGGAAGTACCAATCGACTTCGACGCCATCGATGCGCTTCTGGTCGATACATCGGCCGCCCTTGACTGCCTGCCGCAGATCGCCATCAGCGACGATGCGGCGACCAAGGTCCGCCTCGGCAATCCAGTCATCATCCGCGGCCGTGATGCACCGGTGGTAGCCGAGGAAGCCTGCGCCACGGCGCGCGGCAAGCTGGTCGCCATCGGTGCCATCGAGCAAGGCATGTTCAAGCCCAAGCGGGTCTTTGCCGGGTGACTCCTGTCGTCTAATGTCGAGGCGAGGACTCGCACGAGGGGCATATGGCAAAGGCTGAGACCGTGAAGACGCGGGCACCAGTGAAAACGCGGCGGCCGCCGGTCGGTGCGTCGCCCGGCACGCTGATCGCCGATCCCTCGGCGCGGCGCAGCGAACTCAGGCTGACGCTGATCTCGCCCGAAAAATTCAAGACTATCGAAAATGCCAGCATCGACGACCTCAACACCCATTGCGACAAGTGGCCGGTTATCTGGCTCGATTGTACCGGCCTCGCCAACATCCCGCTGATCGAGGAGATCGGCCGCATTTTCAGCCTGCATCCGCTGGCGCTGGAGGACGTCGTCAACACCGGCCAGCGGCCGAAGGTCGACTTTTTCGAGGATCATGCCTTCGTCGTCGTCAGGATGATCGACGACGTCGCCTCGCACCGCTATGAGCAGATCGCCGTCTTCTTCGGCAATAATTTCGTCGTCACCTTCCAGGAGCGTGAAGGCGATCCGTTCGATCCCGTGCGCAAGCGCATCGAAAGCTCAGCGCCCAACCGGTTGCGCGCGCGCGGTGCCGATTACCTCGCCTATGCGCTGATCGACGCCATCGTCGACAGCTACTTTCCGCCGATCGAGGCCGCCGGCGATACGGTCGACAGCATCGAGGACCAGATGCTGCATTCGCCGCACAAGCATCAGATGCGGCAGCTGCATGAATTGCGGCGCGACGCCAACGTGCTGAAAGGCGTGCTGTGGCCGATGCGCGATGCGCTGGCGACGCTGATCCGCAACGATGTGCCCTATGTGAAGGCCGAGACCAAGATCTTCCTCAACGACACGCTCGACCATGCGCTACGGTTGATCGAGCTGGTCGAAACCCAGCGCGACATGCTGACCGGCCTGATCGAGATGCACCTGTCGCTGAGCCAGGCGCGCACCAACGACGTCATCAGCTATCTCACCATCGTCTCGGTCATCTTCATGCCGCTCACCTTCCTGGTCGGCATCTGGGGCATGAATTTCGATCCGGAGTCTTCGCCCTGGAACATGCCGGAACTGAAGGCCTATTATGGCTATCCCTTGTCGCTGTTGTTCATGGCGCTTGTCGCGTTCGGGCTGATCGCCTTCTTCAAATGGAAGAAATGGCTTTGACAAGGCTAAAACTCGCCATTTCGGGCTGAAAAGCCGGCTTGTGAATTGGGCTGGTGTTTTCCGGGGAATTGCACTATATGCGCCGCAGCATAGCGCTATGACGTTTTGCTTGCACCGGCCCCTGCTGGACGACATCCCGGCTGAGGGCGACCCGTTTCCTCAAACAGATAAGGAAAAACACGATGTCGATTACTGCCGAGCGCAAACAGGAATTGATGGGTGAATTCGCAACCGCCAAGGGCGATACCGGGTCTCCGGAAGTCCAGGTGGCCATCCTTTCCGAGCGCATCAAGAACCTGACCGACCATTTCAAGGACCACAAGAAGGATAACCATTCCCGCCGTGGTCTGCTTGCTCTCGTCTCCCAGCGCCGCAGCCTGCTTGATTATCTCAAGCGCAAGGACGACGCGCGCTACCAGACGCTGATCGAGAAGCTCGGTCTGCGCCGTTGACGAATTGACCGGCGGGCTTTCGAAGGAGAGCCCGCCGGTCGCGCATTCTGCCAGTCGCATCGACTGGCCAGACCCGGTTTCGATCGTGCAGAGGGCACTCGAAACCGCCCATGGACGGTCATGGGGCAGGATTGCAGGACGCTCGCGCGCGCACCGCGCCGAAATCACCCGAGCTTCCCGTTGTCTTGCCCGTGGCTGCCCGAGAAAGGAAGCCAGGGAAAGGGCATCCGCGCACCGTGAAACGGCGCGGCCCTTTCCTCATATTAAGGACAAGACATGTTCAATCACCACAAAGTGGAAATCGAATGGGGCGGCCGTCCGCTCATCCTCGAAACCGGCAAGATCGCACGCCAGGCTGACGGCGCGGTGCTCGCCACCTACGGCGAGACCAAGGTTCTCGCCACCGTCGTTTCGATGAAGGAGCCGAAGCCCGGCCTCGATTTCTTCCCGCTGACCGTCAACTACCAGGAAAAGACCTACGCCGCCGGCAAGATCCCGGGTGGCTATTTCAAGCGTGAAGGCCGTCCGAGCGAGAAGGAAACGCTGGTTTCCCGCCTCATCGACCGCCCGATCCGCCCGCTCTTCGCCTCCGGCTACAAGAACGACACCCAGATCGTCGTCACCGTCGTCCAGCACGATCTCGAGAACGATCCGGACATCCTGTCGATCGTTGCCACTTCGGCCGCCCTGACGCTCTCCGGCGTTCCCTTCATGGGCCCGATCGGCGGCGCTCGCGTCGGCTATATCAACGGCGAATATGTGCTCAACCCGCATGTCGACGAGATGCAGGAATCGAAGCTCGATCTGATCGTCGCCGGCACCACAGATGCCGTGCTGATGGTCGAGTCCGAAGCCAAGGAACTCGGCGAAGAGCTGATGCTCGGCGCGGTCATGTTCGGCCACAAGGGCTTCCAGCCGGTTATCGACGCCATCATCAAGCTGGCCGAAGTTGCCGCCAAGGAGCCGCGCGACTTCACCGCGCCGGACTATTCCGCGCTTGAAGCCGAGATGCTGAAGATCGTCGGCGACGAACTCAGCAATGCCTACAAGAACGTCGACAAGCAGAAGCGTTACGCCGCCGTCGACGCCGTCAAGGCGAAGGTCAAGGCAGCGTTTGCCCCGGCCGAAGGTGAAGACGCCAAATACACTTCCGAGCAGATCGGCAGCGTGTTCAAGGAACTCCAGGCCAAGGTCGTGCGCTGGAACATCCTGGACACCGGTTCGCGCATCGACGGTCGTGACCTGAGCACGGTTCGCAAGATCGTCTCCGAAGTCGGCGTTCTGCCGCGCACCCATGGTTCGGCGCTGTTCACCCGCGGCGAGACCCAGGCGCTGGTCGTTGCCACGCTCGGCACCGGCGAGGACGAGCAGTATGTCGATTCGCTGACCGGCATGTACAAGGAGAAGTTCCTCCTTCACTACAACTTCCCTCCCTATTCCGTCGGTGAGACCGGCCGCATGGGTTCGCCGGGTCGTCGCGAAATCGGCCATGGCAAGCTCGCCTGGCGCGCCATTCGCCCGATGCTGCCGAGCGCTGACCAGTTCCCCTACACGCTGCGCGTCGTCTCGGAGATCACCGAGTCCAACGGTTCGTCGTCGATGGCCACTGTCTGCGGCACCTCGCTGGCGCTGATGGATGCCGGCGTGCCGCTGGCCAAGCCCGTCGCCGGTATCGCCATGGGCCTGATCAAGGAAGGCGAGCGTTTCGCCGTTCTCTCCGACATCCTCGGTGACGAAGATCACCTCGGCGATATGGACTTCAAGGTCGCCGGCACCGCCAGCGGCATCACCTCGCTGCAGATGGATATCAAGATCGAAGGCATCACCGAGGAGATCATGAAGATCGCGCTGGACCAGGCCAAGGATGGCCGCCAGCACATCCTCGGCGAGATGGCGCATGCTCTGACCGGCGCGCGTTCGGAACTGGGTGAGTTCGCACCGCGCATCGAAGTGATGCACATCCCGACCGACAAGATCCGTGACGTGATCGGCTCGGGCGGCAAGGTCATCCGCGAGATCGTCGAAAAGACAGGCGCCAAGATCAACATCGAGGACGACGGCACGGTCAAGATCGCTTCGTCCAACGCCAAGGAGATCGAGGCGGCGAAGAAGTGGATCCACACCATCGTCGCCGAGCCGGAAGTCGGCGAGATTTACGAAGGTACGGTCGTCAAGACCGCGGACTTCGGCGCTTTCGTCAACTTCTTCGGTCCGCGTGATGGCCTCGTCCACATCTCGCAGCTTGCCAACGACCGGGTCGCCAAGACCTCGGACGTGGTCAAGGAAGGCGATAAGGTCTGGGTCAAGCTGATGGGCTTCGACGAGCGCGGCAAGGTCCGCCTGTCGATGAAGGTCGTCGACCAGGCCACCGGCAAAGAACTCGCCCGCGACAAGAAGACCGAAGGCGAAGAAAACGCCGCCTGATTGGTCTGAGACCATGAATCGAAACGGGCGCGGCTTATGTCGCGCCCGTTTTCATTTTAGCTCCGTTTTCACTTTCAGATCGTCTAGACAGGTCGAGATCGAACAATGTCCGCCGAGCCGTTGAAGACGCTTTTCCATCCCTTTGAGGCCGAGGCTGTTGCTTTGCCGGTAAAGGGCGAGCGCGTGCTGTTTCTCGGCGCTGAGCCAGGATTTCGCCTGCCTGAAGGCTTCGAGGCGACGCTTCACCTCGTGCAAGGCTTCCGGCCGGATTTTCGTGCGTTGCAGGCCTCCGGCGTCACCGCGCAACCGGAAGGCGGCGGCTTCGATATGGCACTTGTGCTGGCCGGCCGGCATCGCGGCCTGAACGAGGTGCGCATCGCCGATGCGCTTGAGCGCGTGGCGCCTGGCGCCTTGGTCGTCATTGCCGGCGGCAAGGATGACGGCATTGCCAGCCTGCGCAAGCGCGTTGACGAACTTGTCCCCCTTGAGGGCCATCTGCCGAAATATCACGGCATCGCCTTCTGGTTACGCCGTCCCGCGGATCTCGCCGTCGCGGAAGAACTGCGCGCCGCCAATCCCGCTCTGCTGGTTGAAAACCGGTTCCGCACCGCGCCCGGCATGTTTTCCTTCGACCGGATCGATACCGGCTCCAAATTGCTGGTCGAGAACCTGCCCAATGATCTGCGGGGCAGCGTTGCCGATTTCTGCGCCGGCTGGGGGTATCTGGCTGCCGAGATCGCCGCCTGCTCCCCCGGCGTTCAGGCGCTCGACCTCTATGAGGCCGATTTCGCCTCGCTCGAAGCCGCAAAGCTCAATCTGACAGGGGTCACCCAGTCGATCGCCAGAAACTTCTTCTGGATCGATCTGCTGAAGGAACCGGTCGAGAAGCGTTACGACGCGATCGCCATGAACCCGCCCTTTCACCGCAGCCGGGCGGCCGAGCCGGAGATCGGCGCCGGCATGATCCGCGCGGCGGCCAAGGCCTTGAAACCAGGTGGGCGGCTGTTCATGGTCGCCAACCGCCAGCTTCCCTATGAGCCGATCCTGGCGGCCGCTTTTTCGAGCCATGCCGAACTCGCTCGCGACGGCATGTTCAAGGTGCTTGTCGCTCGTCGTTGAAGCATGATCCCGAAAAGTGGATACCGGTTTTCGGAAAAGGTCATGCTCAGACGAAAACAGACATCGCGTCGCACTCAATGCAGATTGGCGACGCGCCGGACCTCATCGGTGACATGCGCGTCGCCGATCCTGATCTTGAGGGGGGCGGGCCTGCCGTAAAGATAGCCTTGCACCACCTCGCAGCCGGCTGCCCTGAGCAGCGTCGCCTGGCTTTCGGTCTCGACGCCTTCGGCAATGATGCTGACCCCGAGCGCGCGCGAAAGCCCGACGATCGTCGAGACGACCGCGCCGGAGCTGGAGTCGGTGTCGAGGCGGCTGACGAAGGACCGGTCGATCTTCAGCTTGCCGAATGAGAAATCGATCAAGTAGCTCAAATTGGAATAGCCGGTACCGAAATCGTCGACGGCGACCGAGATGCCCATATCCGCAAGCTCCTTCAGGATGGCGGCGGCGCGGTCGCGGTCCTGCATCATCGCCGTCTCGGTCACTTCCAGCTCCAGCCGCGACGGCTTGATGCCGGTGCTCGTCATAGTGTCGCGCACGATGCCGACGAAGTCCTTGGTCATGAACTGGACGGGCGAGATGTTGACGGCGACGAAGCAATCATCGGGCAGATGCTGTGCGTCGCTGCAGGCTTTGCGCAGCACCCATTCGCCGATCGGGCCGATCATGCCGGTTTCCTCGGCGATCGGAATGAACTCCATCGGCGGGATCATGCCGCGTTCCGGATGCCGCCAGCGGATAAGCGCTTCATACCCGACGATGCGGCCGGTCGGGAGATCGAGCTGCGGCTGGTAATGAAGGTCGAAGTCACCACGCTCGAAGGCTATATGCAGTTCGGATTCGATCCATTGGCGATGGTCGGCGACCCTGCCCATTTCGGCATGGAAGACCGACCAGTTGCCGACGCCGCTGGCGCGCGCGTTCTGCAGCGCCAGATTGGAGCGGCGCAGGATGAGGACCGGATCGACGCCGTCCTTTGGCATCGCCACGATGCCGACCGACAGGCTGACCGATTGCAGGTGCGTACCGAGATCATAGGGCTCCATCATCTCGTCGATGAGCCTCTCGACGGTGCTTTCCAGCGATCCGGACACCTGATTGTCGGGCAGCAGGATCGCGAATTCACCGGCGCCGATGCGTCCGATCAGCGCGCGCGGCGGCACGCACGTCTTCAAGCGCTTGGTGAAGGCGCGGATCAACTCGTCGCCCTGGCTGTAGCCGATGGCGTCATTGATCTGCTTGAACCGGTCGATGTCGATATCGATGAGGAACATCGGCTCGCCGGTCCGGCTGGTCGCGCATGCCGCCTCGGCAATCTTGCCGACCATCGCCGGGCGTGCCACCAGGCCGGTCAGCTTGTCGAAATGGGTTTCCGTGAAGACGAAATCCGCCGATTCATCGACGCCGGCGAAGAAGGACATCGCGGCGACCGATGCCGCCAGTGCGCAAAGAGCGGCCATCACCGAGACCATCATGTCCGCGGAGATGCCGACAAAACCATCGCCGAGGCCGAGCTTCAAGCCCCAGAGCCCGAGGACGAAACTGCCGAGACCCGAACTCGCTATGGTGAGCAGTCGGAACACCGGTGTTCGCTTCGGGTTGCTGACGGCGAGCATTGAAAGTTCCCCTGAGTACGGGGCTTTCTAGCGGATATCTCCTTAAAATGAGTTTCCGCGAATGAATCCAATTTTACTGGACCGAAAGTATTTCTTGAGCGGATCAATACGCCTAGCGCTGAAACGGATTCAGTTGGCGCGCTTTAAGCTTCGTGTCTTCAATGTCGCCATTCCAAAACCGCCGCGCACCTTTGGGCGACAGGCGTTAGTCTCGTCCGCCGTCGGTCTGCTTCAATTCGTCGAGTGTCGGCATGGAAACGATGTGATAGCCGGAATCGACATAGTGGATCTCGCCGGTAACCCCGGAAGACAGATCCGACAACAGATAAAGTGCCGAGCCGCCGACCTCGTCGATGGTCACCGTGCGGCGCAGCGGCGAGTTTCGCTGCTGGTAGGAGAACATATGGCGCGCATCGGAAATACCGGCGCCGGCGAGCGTGCGCACGGGTCCAGCCGATATGCCGTTCACCCTGATGCCGCGCGGACCGTAATCGTTGGCGAGGTAGCGGACACTCGCCTCCAGCCCTGCCTTGGCGACGCCCATGACATTGTAGTTCGGCATGACGCGGACGGAGCCCGCATAGGTCAGCGTGATCATCGATCCGCCGTCCTGCATCAAGGTGGCTGCATGGCGGGCGACCTCGGTGAAGGAGTAGCAAGAGATCACCATGGTACGGACGAAATTGTCCCGGCTGGTGTCGGCGTAGAGGCCTTTCAACTCGTTCTTGTCGGAAAAGCCGATGGCGTGGACGATGAAATCCAGCCCGCCCCATTCCTTGCCCAGGGTCTCGAATGTGGCGGCGACCGAAGCGCTGTCCTCGACGTCGCACGGCACCACCAGCGAGGCGCCGAGCTTGTCGGCCAGCGGCTTGACCCTGCGTCCGAAGGCATCGCCCTGATAGGTGAAGGCGAGTTCCGCCCCATGTTCGGACAATTTCCGGGCAATTCCCCAAGCGATCGAATGATCGTTGGCGACACCCATGACAAGCCCGCGCTTGCCCTTCATCAATCCGTCCATGGCCGGCAAATCCTTATGCGGAATAGCGCTGGAAAACGAGCGTGGCGTTGGTGCCGCCGAAGCCGAACGAATTGGACAAGACAGTATCGATCCTGGCGTCGTCGATGCGCTTTCGCACGATCGGCATGCCCTCGAATTCGGGGTCGAGGGTCTCGATATGGGCGCTTTCGCCGATGAAGCCGCCCTGCATCATCAGGATCGAATAGATGGATTCCTGCACGCCGGCCGCGCCCAGCGAATGGCCGGTCAGCGACTTCGTCGAGGTGATATACGGCATCTCTGGGCCGAACACCTCGCGGATCGCTCCCATTTCCTTGGAATCTCCCACCGGCGTCGAGGTGCCATGGGTGTTGATGTAGTCGACCGGTGTGGAAACCGTGGCCAGCGCCTGGCGCATGCAGCGGACCGCGCCCTCGCCTGAAGGAGCAACCATGTCGTAGCCATCCGACGTCGCGCCATAGCCGACGATCTCGGCATAGATCTTGGCGCCGCGCGCCTTGGCATGCTCAAGCTCTTCCAGCACCAGCACCCCGGCGCCGCCAGCGATGACGAAGCCGTCGCGATTGGCGTCATAGGCGCGGGAAGCGGTCGATGCCTTGTCGTTGAATTTCGACGACATCGCGCCCATGGCGTCGAACAGGTCCGACATCGTCCAGTCGAGATCCTCGTGGCCGCCGGCAAAGATGATGTCCTGCTTGCCCCACTGGATCAATTCGTAGCCATTGCCGATGCAGTGCGCCGAGGTCGAACAGGCCGACGAGATCGAGTAGTTGACGCCGTGGATCTTGAACCAGGTGGCAAGCGTTGCCGATGCGGTTGATGACATTGCCTTCGGCACCGCGAACGGACCGATGCGCTTGGGACTGCCATTCTTCAGCGTCGTTTCGGCAGCTTCGACGATGGTGCGGGTGGATGGTCCGCCCGATCCCATGACGATGCCGGTGCGCTCATTGGTGATGTCGCTCTCGCCGAGGCCCGCATCCGCGATCGCCTGATCCATGGCGACATGGTTCCAGGCAGCCCCCTGGCTCAGGAAGCGCATCGCACGGCGGTCGATCATGGCCGATGGATCGAGCGTCGGCGCTCCCCAGACCTGGCAACGGAAGCCGTGTTCGGCGAAGGAATCGGAGAAGCTGATGCCGGATTTGGCGTCATGCAGAGAGGTCTGCACCTCGTTGGCATTGTTGCCGATCGACGACACAACGCCGATGCCTGTGACTACGACACGTCTCATTCGCAACTCCTTCCAAGGATGCTGGCCAGAGAGCTGGCCAGGGATGCCGGTCAGCCAACCGCCGACTGCTTGGACAGACCGACTTTCAAATCCGTTGCCGCGTATATGGGTTCGCCATCCGCCTTCAGCCAGCCATCGGCGATGCCGAGCACCAGCCGGCCCCGCATCACGCGCTTGAAGTCGATGCCATATTCGACCTTCTTCACCGAGGGCGTGACCATGCCCTTGAATTTCACTTCACCGGTCGACAGCGCCATCCCCTTGCCGGGTTCGCCCAGCCAGCCAAGATAGAAGCCCGTCAATTGCCACATGGCGTCGAGGCCGAGGCACCCCGGCATGATCGGATTGCCGATGAAATGGCAGGCAAAGAACCACAGGTCCGGCTTGATGTCGAACTCCGCGCGGATGAAACCCTTCTCGAAGGCGCCGCCCGTCTCGCTGATCTCGGTGATGCGGTCGAACATCAGCATCGGCGGATAAGGAAGCTGGGCGTTGCCCGGTCCGAACAGTTCGCCGCGGGCGCAGGCCAGCAATTCGTCGTACTCGTAGCTGGATTTACCCGCCATCAATCTCATCCCATATCGTTCCGGGCTATCGGGTGCCCTTGTAGTTGGTTTCCTAACACAATCTGTTTCAGGCCGGAAACCGGCGTTTGCGCTTAGCCTGCTCGTCTGCCTGGGTCAATGCGCGCTATTGATCGCATTCGGACGACAGAATATATGTCCTGAGAGGTCCGGTTTCGGCAGACGTTCATTTTTTTGCCATTCTGGGCGTGTCTTGGGGCGGAACTGTGGGGTTCGACGAGAAGATGGACCTGGACGGCCGGAAGGAAAATGTCGCTGTGGACAAGCGGGTCCGTGAAGCCGGCCTGAGGCCGACGCGTCAGCGCATTGCGCTGGCCGATCTGCTTTTCGCCAAGGGCGACCGGCATCTGTCGGCCGAGGAACTGCACGAGGAGGCGGTTGCCGCCGGCGTGCCGGTGTCGCTGGCCACCGTCTACAATGCCCTTCACCAGTTTACCCAGGCGGGACTTTTGCGCATCCTCGCCGTCGAGGGCGCGAAAACCTATTTCGACACCAATACCTCCGACCACCACCATTTCTACATCGAAGGCGAAAACCGCATATTCGACATCGACAGCGGTCCGGTGACGGTTGCCAACCTGCCGGAGCCTCCGGAAGGGATGGAGATCGCCAATGTCGACATCGTGGTGAGGCTGCGCCCCAAACGCCGCGAATGACCGGCGAGGCCCCCTGACCGTGCCCGCGCTGTTGCTGCTCGCCGGGCACATGTGGGGCAATGCGATGGCGGTTGCTGATCTGGATCGCCCACATCGCCATCGACCGTGCGCTGGGCTATGGCCTGAAGCTGTCGACCGGCTTTCCGGACACCATCTCGGCCGCATCGGGACTAGATGACCACGCCTGATGCAGGCGGCCGGACCGCTCATGGCTCCGCTAGATATCGCCTCCCGACACCGGCATCGTGGAAACCGTCTCGAGCATTCGCTCCGTCGCGTCGAACAGTTCATGGGCGAGACCAAAAAGCCGGGGATATGGCGAGAACACCAAAATCGGGTTCAAGGCGCAGACCGTCACGCCGGCTGCTTGTTCGCTGACCACGAACTTGAACGGCGCTTCGGGCACGGCGCCAGGATCGGTCAGCAACAGGCGCGCCATGTATCGCGGGTGGAACCAAAGCAGTTGACGGAGCCGAATGGTGGAGATCCCGCCTTTCCTGAGCAGGGCCTGCGGATCGATCTCATGGATGATCCATAGCTCGGCAGCAGCGATGGCGTCGCGAAGCCGTTGCAGTGTCTCATCGAAACCATAGCTGGAGGAAACGACGATCTGGTGACGCGGAATGGTCGCCATCGAACTCGGATCGAGGGTCACGAGGTCAGTCATTGAGAAGCACTGTCCGTGGAAAGTCGAGTTCTGGCTGGGCGAAGTGATTGAGGATGTTGGAATAGAAGTTGAGTGCGACATGCGCGATCACCTCTGCCAGTTCCTCGTCGTCGAGCCCCGCGGCCCTGGCGGCGCCGAATGCCTGGTCGGTGACGGCTCCGCGGCTACGCGCCACATCCGCAGCCAACGCCAGCGTGGCCGCCACTCTGGCATCGCTTGAATCGCCCCTGCGATTTAGCTCCAATTCCGTATCGGAGATGCCGATCTTGGATCCGCGAAATGCGTGGGCCGAAACGCAGTATTCGCAGCGGTTCACCTCAGCAGTTATCAGGGCGATCTGCTCGCGCAATTTCGAACTGAGACGGCCGCTCTGCAGCGACTCGCGAAATTGCAGATAACCTTTGAGAGCGACCGGAGAGTTGGCCAGGACGCGATAGAGGTTCGGGACGCGTCCGAGCTGGCGTCGCGTTTCCGCCAGAAGCTTGCCGGCTTCCGTGTCGGAATCTTCGTTTATTGGCGATAGGCGAGACATCTAATCATTCTCCTTCCGGGTCAGCCGGCAACCGCCGTGCTTCGTCGGAATCCATATGACTCGACGAGGAGCATTTGGAAATGTCATAGTAGCTGTCTCTATGATATGAGTACGAAATGAAGCATCTTGCCATCGAACAGCTTCGCAGCTTCGTGCTTGTTGCCGACTGCGAGAGCTTCACCACCGCGGCCGATCTTCTCGGGACCACCCAGTCGGCGATCAGCCTGCGGGTCCGCAAGCTCGAGCAAGCGATGGAGCGGCGTCTCCTGGCGCGGACGCCGCGCGCGGTTTCGCTGACGCCCGAAGGCGCGCGGTTCCTTGCTTCGGCGCGGCAGGTCCTCGAGGCTCATGACCGGGCCGTGGCTACATTCGATGCTGGCACGCAAACCACCACGCTCCGGGCGGCCATCGGCGATCACGCCGCCGGTGCGCTTCTGGAGTCGGCGTTTGGGCGTCTGAGCCAAGTCTTTCCGGAATTGCTGCTGGAAGTGTCGGTGGGTCTCTCAGCCGAGATGCAGGCCCGCTACGACGCAGGCAAGGCCGATTTTGCCGTCGTGCGCATGGATATCAGCCGGCGCCAGGGCATCCCGCTCTACCGAGACCAGCTTGTCTGGTGTGCAAGGTCGCCTGACGTCTGGCGGTCGTCTGCCGCGTTGCCGCTGTTGGCATTGCCCGGATCCTGCACCGTCCGACTGGCAGCGGAACGCGCGCTCGATGGCAGCAATACCGCCTGGCGCCTCGCCTTCACCGGCGGTTCGGTGACTGCGTTGCAATCGGCCGCCAGCGCGGGCTTGGGAGTGGCGGCGATCGGGCAGAGCCAGGTACCGGCCGATTGCGTGATACTGAACCGGTCGCATGGATTGCCGGATTTGCCAGCCAGCCGGATTACGCTCCTGACACGGTTGAGCAACCCGCTGAGAGGCGCAATCGCTGCCGCATTCGCAACGGACGCGAGCGATCGGCGGCGTGAATGACAATGCTGCAATTGAGTTTGATGAAGCGGAGGCGCAAGCACCTTGTTGCCGTATCCGTGATTGCCGGCCTATTTCTGATCCCGAGTTCTTCCGAGCCTCGCGATGAAGTTGTCAGTCCTTGACCCGTTCGCCGGGATAGGCGCCCCAGACAACCGACTGGGCAAGCCAGCCGGTGTGGCCGTCGAACGTCATTTCGCACCACTGGCCGTCGCAGGATTTGATCGTACCCATGACGCCAGGTTCAATCATCGCGACCACTCTTGCGTCCTTGTCGGGACTGTTGAGAAGGTCGATCTGGGCGCCCTTGCCGCGCTGCCATGGTGCGACGATTGCCGTGCGTCGGCCGGAAAGCAGCGACTGGTTGATCCAGCCTTCCGAACCATCGGCATCGCGCACGCGGCGCCATGTGTCGAATTCCTGGATGATCTCCATCGGCAGGCCGGCCTTCATATACATCCAGTCGACCGAGTAGTTGGCCCCGGGACCGACGCGCGAGTTGACGCGGCCGGATTTCAGGCTGACGAAGCGCGGCAGCGGCAGGCCGCTCGGACCAAGCGTGACGACGCCCTGGGCAGGTGCTGCGGCACTCTGCGCGCCCGCAAGCGGAGAATAAAGCAGAGCGCCGAGAAATGCTGCGCTGAGGGTCAGGCGAAGCGACGCGAAACCAGACACTTTCATTCCTTTCGGCGCTTGCCCATCGGCCTCGGCGCCCCTTTTTCTTTGTCTTCGGCGGCACCGCTTGTTACAGGGAGTAATCGGCACCGCGACCGGCTTTCAGTTTCGCCGGTCTTGGTTAAAGAGGTCTCAACGAGATCGGGTTAGAAGCAATTCCAGCAAAAGTGTGAAGCGGTTTTGCGTTCGGAATTGCGGCAAGTACTCGAGAGGGAAACAATGGCAGGCAAAAAGAAGCCTCTCGTCGTCATCACGCGAAAGCTGCCCGACCCCGTCGAGACCCGCATGCGCGAGTTGTTCGACGCAAGGCTGAATGTCGAGGACCGGCCGATGACGCAGCCGGAACTGGTCGCGGCGGTCAAGGAGGCCGACGTGCTGGTGCCGACGGTAACCGACCAGATCGACGCCGCACTGATCGCCCAGGCCGGCGACAACCTCAAACTGATCGCGAATTTTGGCAATGGCGTCGACAAGATCGATGTCGCGGCCGCGGCCAAGAGGGGCATCACCGTCACCAACACGCCGAATGTCCTGACCGAGGACACCGCCGACATGACCATGGCGCTGATGCTGGCGGTGCCGCGGCGGCTGGCGGAAGGCGCCAATGTGCTCACCGGTGACAAGAAATGGGCCGGCTGGTCGCCGACCTGGATGCTGGGCCGGCGCATCTGGGGCAAGCGGCTCGGCATTGTCGGCATGGGCCGCATCGGCACCGCCGTCGCCAGGCGGGCCAAGGCCTTCGGACTGTCGATCCATTATCACAATCGCCACCGCGTGCTGCCGGCCGTGGAAGACGGGTTGGAGGCGACCTATTGGGAAAGCCTCGACCAGATGCTGGCCCGCATGGATATCATCTCGGTCAACTGTCCCTCGACGCCGGCAACCTTCCATCTGCTTTCGGCGCGGCGGCTGGCGCTGCTGCAGCCGACTGCCTATGTCGTCAACACCGCACGTGGCGACATCATCGACGAGGAAGCGCTGGTCAAGCTGATCCAGGACGGCAAGATCGCCGGCGCCGGGCTCGATGTCTACGAGCATGAGCCGGCCTTGAACAGCAAGCTGCTGAAGCTCGCCGCCAAGAACAAGGTCGTGCTTTTGCCGCATATGGGCTCGGCGACGCTCGAGGGCCGCATCGACATGGGTGAAAAGGTCATCATCAATATCCGCGCCTTCGTTGACGGCCACCGCCCACCAGACCGCGTGCTGCCGCTCAGGACCTGACGCTGTCGCGGCCCACAAACCGTAAGATAAACCTTACGGGATAGCTTTGCGCATGGTGATCGAGGTCGGCCTGGCATAGCCCTCGTGCGCCGTCCGTTCAGTTTCGCGAAAGCCGAGGCGAGCAAAGGCCGCATGATTCCCGGTCAGCTCGATCCGCGTCTGAAGCTCGATTGCCGCCTTGCCGCGGCTGCGGGCAAGGTCTTCGACCGCCTGCATCAGCCGCCGGCCAATGCCTTGTCCCTGGCAGTCCGGCGCGACCGCGAGCTTGCCGACATAGAACTCTGTCACCTTTTCAAGGGCAAAGACGCAGCCGACGATCCGATCGCCCTTGAGCGCCACGAAGCCGGTCTCCCACCGCGCCTTGTCCCGCAGAGTGTCGGTGGTCAAAAGGTGGGCCGAGGAGGGCGGGTCGATGACGCCGTCCATCGAGGCGAAAGCGCGCATGATCAATGCGAGCACATCGTCCCAGCGGTCGAAATCGGTCGGGATCCGCGTGATGGAGGCAGCTTCGATCCGGTCCAAGAATTCAGCTTCTCTTGTAGCGGATGGTGTCGAAGCGCGCCGCCAGCCCGTCATAGAGCAGCAGCCGGCCGACCAGCGGTTCGCCGACGCCGGTGATCAGCTTGATCGCCTCCATGGCCTGCAGCGTGCCGACGACGCCGGTCAGCGCGCCAAGCACGCCGGCTTCGGCGCAGGACGGCACCAGGCCCGGCGGCGGCGCCTCGGGAAACAGATCGCGATAGCCTGGATTGGGTTTGCCGTCCTTGCCGTCTTCGAATGGCTTCAGCACCGTTACCGAACCATCGAAGCGTCCGACGGCGGCATGCACCAGCGGCTTGCCTTCGCTCGCGCAGGCATCGGCCACGGCATAGCGCGTTTCGAAATTGTCGGAACCGTCGACGACGATGTCATAGCGGGCGACGAGGGCGGGCGCATTGTCCGTGGTCAGCCGGATTGCGTGCGCTTCAACAATTGTGTTGGGATTGATGCGAACGATTGCCGCCTTGGCGCTATCGGTTTTCAGCAGGCCGACAGTGTCGGTACCGTGAATGACCTGGCGCTGCAGATTGGACAGCGAAACGGTGTCGTCATCGACCACGCCTAGTGTGCCGACGCCGGCGGCGGCGAGATATTCAAGCACCGGCGCGCCCAGCCCGCCAGCGCCGATGACCAGCACCCGGGCCTGTTTCAGCCTTTGCTGGCCGGCTCCGCCGATCTCCGGCAGCACGATGTGGCGGGCATAGCGTTCGATCTCGTCTGCGGTCAGGGCGGCAGTGGTCATTGCCTGATCATACAGGGACTGAAAAACCTTGTCAGTGGTCTTCGGTTGGCCCAACCGTCCCATGGTCGACAGTCAGGAATTGCGCGCGTCCCTGGAGACTGGAAAACAGCGCAGCATCGGTTCCTGTCATGAACGCCTGGCAGTTCAGTTCCTCCAGGATGGAAAACAGCGCCGTGCGGCGCCGGCTGTCGAGATGCGCGGCGATCTCGTCGAGCAGCAGGATCGGCGTCATGCCCGACATTTCGCCGGTCAGCCTTGCATGCGACAGCACGATGCCGACCAGCAGCGCCTTTTGCTCGCCTGTCGAGCAAAGCTCGGCCGGCATCGCCTTGGGGCGGTGCCGAACCATCAGGTCCGAACGATGCGGGCCCTCGAGCGTGCGCCCGGCAGCGCGATCGCGGTCACGACCCTCGACAAGGGTTCGGCGGAAGCGCTCCTCGACATCGACTGCCGGCGCGGTCGCAATTTCGGCTTCCAGGTCTCCCGAAAGGCCAATATCGGCCTGCGGAAATGGCCCCGTGTCGGGCAGCCTGTCGATCATGGCGGTCAGAAGGCGCACCATCTCGGCTCGCGCGGCGGCGATCGCCACACCGGTTTCGGCCATCTGCGTCTCGATTGCGTCGAACCAGCGGTCGTCTCGAGAGCCTTCAGTAAGCAAGCGGTTACGGCCACGCATCGCCTTCTCGTAATCGATCGCACGTTGCCCGTGGCCGGGATCGATCGCCAGCACCAGCCGGTCGAGAAAGCGCCGGCGATCCGCGGCCGGCCCGGTGAACAACGCGTCCATGGCCGGCGTCAGCCACACCACGCGCAGCCATTCCAGCATGTCCTCGGCCGAACGCGCCGGAGCTCCGTTGATGCGCACCCGCCTGCCGCCTTCGCCGGCGGTGTCGCCGCCGGAAATGCCTGTTCCGATCTCGACTTGGCCGTCAGGTCCGTCGAGCCGGGCATGCAATGCAAAGCCGCCGTCGCCGCCCTCGCGTGCGACATCCGCGTAAGGGGCGCGGCGCAAGCCACGCCCCGGTGTCAAAAAGGAGATCGCTTCGAGGAGATTGGTCTTGCCGGCGCCGTTGTCGCCGGAAAAAACCACGGCACCTGGCGCCAGATCGATCGTCAGCGCCGCATAGTTGCGGAAATTAGTAAGTGTTAGCTTACTTATATGGTTCTGTCCCGGCAACCGCTATCCGCCTATAGAGCGCTCCATCGTTTCACGGAAACGCAGGACCGCTCTATCTCTTTGTTTTGACGCAACTCCGTACGGAAAACCGCTTCACACTTTTCCTGGAATTGCTCTAGGAGTTGCCGTAAATATCGCGCTTGCCGCCGGTCCACAACAGGACCGAAGTGCTGACACCGTGCCGCTACACCCGCATCGGCATCAGCACATAGAGTGCGGTCTCGTCGGCCATGTCGTGGATCAGCGTCGGCGAACCGGCGTCGGCCAGCATGAACTTGGCTTCCGTGCCGGTCAGTTGCGCGGCAACGTCGAGCAGGTACTTGGCGTTGAAGCCGATCTCGATCGGATCGGATGAATAGTCGGCGGACAGCTCTTCGGTGGCGCTGCCTGAATCGGGATTGTTGACCGCAAGCGTCACCTGACCCTCGCTGATCGACAGCTTCACCGCGCGGCCGCGTTCGGAAGAGATGGTCGAGACGCGATCGACGGCGGCGGCAAAACTCTGGCGGTCGATGATGAGCTTCTTGTCGTTGCCGGTCGGAATGACCCGCTGATAGTCGGGGAAGGTGCCGTCGATCAGCTTCGAGGTCAAAACCACGCTGCCGATGGTGAAGCGGATTTTGGTGTCCGACAGTTCGGTGGTGACCGCGACATCCGGATCGTCGACGAGCTTCTGCAGCTCGCTCACCGTCTTGCGCGGAATGATGATGCCCGGCATGCCTTCGGAACCCGCTGGCGCATCGATCTCGGCGCGCGCCAGGCGGTGGCCGTCGGTCGCCACCGAGCGCAGCTTCAGCTTGCCGCCGACCTCATGCGTGTGCAGGTAGATGCCGTTCAGGTAATAGCGCGTCTCCTCGGTGGAGATGGCGAATTGGGTCTTCTCGATCAGGCCTTTCAGGGCAACCGAGTCGAGACGGAAGATATGCGAGAAGGATCCGGCCGAGAGCTCCGGGAAGTCGGATTGCGGCAGACACTGAAGGCGGAAGCTCGAGCGGCCAGACGTCACCGTCATGGCGTTGCCGTCCTCGTCCGTCTTCAGCATCACCTCGGCGCCATCGGCAAGCTTGCGCACGATGTCGTAGAGCAGATGTGCCGGGACTGTCGTCGCCCCGCCGCGCTCCACCTTAGCGGGCGTCGCTTCGGTCACCTCGAGGTCGAGATCGGTCGCCTTCATTTCAAGGCTGGCGCCTTCGGCGCTGAGCAGCACGTTGGACAGGATCGGTATGGTGTTTCGCCGCTCGACCACACGATGGACGTGGTTGAGCGACTTCAGGAGATTTGACCGTTCCAGGATAACACGCATGACGAAACAGGCTCGCTTGAATGAATGACGGGTCACCAGTGGGCGGCGTCCCGCGAAAGGTCTGAACAGGCTCAGAATCTGCGTAAACTGACAGGAAAAAACCAGCAAACGCAAGCCCGCGCCACCGGTTCAGGCCGGCTAGGCGGGCTTTCTGGGGATAACGCGCCCGAAGTCCGCTAGCCAGTGTCGTAAAACCGAAATCCAGATCGCTCCCAGGCGGCGCCACGAGCCCGATCCAGGCCCAGCGCCGCACTGGCAAGCCATTGAATTCCGGTATTGTTCCGGCTCTGCCATCCCCGGAGGATCAGGCCTGGTCGTTGATCAACCGCCTCAGAAGCTCAAGTTCCTGCGCCAGCGTGTTGTCGTTGCCGGAAAGGTCCTCGATCTTGCGCACGGCATGCAGCACCGTGGTGTGATCGCGGCCGCCGAAACGCCGTCCGATCTCAGGCAGCGAGCGCGGCGTCATCACCTTCGACAGGTACATGGCGACCTGCCGCGGCTTGACGATGGTGCGCGTGCGCCGGTTGGACAGCAATTCGGTCTTCGACACATTGTAGTGACGCGCCACGATGCGCTGGATGTCCTCAATACGGACACGCTTCGGCTCGCCGGTGCGATAGATGTGGCCGAGGATTTCGTCGATCCGGTCGATGGTGATCTGCGGCTCGAAGGATTGACGGAACAAAAGCTGATTGAAGGCGCCTTCCAGCTCGCGTCCGCTGCCGGTCACGGTGCGGGCGACGTGATTGAGGATCTCCTCCGAAATGTCGAGCGACGCGTCGTCGCTCCTGGCCGTGGCAAGGCGCAATTTGAGCATGCCGAGGCGCATGGCGAAATCGGGCGCCGACATTTCAAGCGCGACACCGCCATTGAGGCGCGAACGGACCCGCGGTTCGAGCGATTCCAGTTCCGATGGCGGCCGGTCGGCGGCGACGACGACCTGCTTGGCGCTGTCGAGCAGCATGTTGATGAGGTGGCAGAATTCGTGCTGGATCGACTTGCCCTGCAGAAACTGCATGTCGTCGATGATGAGCAGGTCGATGTCGCGCAGCTGTTCCTTGAGCGTCAGCGCGTTGTTGTCGCGGATCGCGGTGGCAAAGCGCCACATGAAATACTCGGCCGTGAGATAGACGACGCGCGACTTGGGGTTCTGCTTCAGCGATTCCGCGGCGATGGCCTGCAGCAAATGTGTCTTGCCGAGCCCGACGGTTGCGTGAAGGAAAAGCGGATTGAAGCGCACCGCGCTCGATTGCGATTCCGCCACTGCCTTGGCGGCGGCGAAGGCCACCCGGTTCGACGGTCCCTCGATGAAGGAGCCGAACGTGTAGCGCGGATCGAGCGGTGATCCCAAAACGTTGTGGCGGAATTCGCTCTCGATCGGTGTGCCCGGACGCGGAGCCGGTGCGCGCTCCACCCGGCTGGGGCTGACTGTGCCGGCGGCAAGCGCCGTCTGCGTCTGCCGTGTCACCTTGCTGCGTGCTGGCGTTACCTCTGGCTCGGCCTGGCTGCGTCCCTGACGGGTTGCCGTGCGCACGACGATGTCGATCTTGAGGAGATCGGGATCCTCCTGCTTCCACAACTCGGAGATGAGGTCGAGATAGTGGCCGTTGATCCATGAGCGCAGGAAGGCAGTAGGCACCGAGATGCGGACGATGCCCTTGGAAGCCTCGGCGACCTTCATGCGGCCAAACCAGCTCGAATAAACTTCGGTTCCCAGGCGCGCCTTCAACTGGGCTTTGACCCGGTCGAATTTCTGTTCCGCGTCGCTGGACACCGCCATGTCGTTTGCTCCGATCAAAGTTCCAGGAAATGGGAGGTCGCCCGTAAGCTCCCTTTCGATGCCGCTCTGCATGATCTTTTCCTTGTTCTTCCGTACCTGTTTCCACCGGGGATGCGCCTCCTGCATCCGGTTCCGGCGACCTAAGTCTTTGCTACGATGTCCGCTGCCGCCGCCGGCAGATGAACGTCGCCCATTATCTGCGGGAACCGGTGCCGGCCCATGGAAGCCAGTCCGCGTTGGGTATGTCAGGGCAATACAACACCGTCCGGCGAAAGGAGCGCCGGCGCGCCGTCTACCTGCCATGTCTAGTTACGCCAGTCCCCTACCGTATCGAAAAAGACAAACCAAACCCGTCCGCGGACTTGATCCGCGTTGCAAATCCCGCCAATTTAAGCTGGCCGATTCAGGCTTGGGTTAAGAGCCAGAGCCCGTCCCTTTCGATAGATCGACACTACCGAAATCGCTGTGGATAGGGCAAGGCCACGTCTAACGGATTTTTAAGGAATCTGGTTACTGGAGGCGGGTTCGAGTGGCGTGCCGTGACGGCACATTTTAACAAAGCCATTGTGATTCAAACCCTTTTCCGGCGAATATGAAAAACCGGACGCTGAGAGAAATATTCTGAAATAATTCGCTTGACAGCGACTTGTCCCCGATCGGGTCGGCCCGGTGTGGACAAGCTGTGGATCACCATCAGTAAGTGTCTGAAAATTATAAGCTATTTCTGACAGTTAAGAATCATTAAGCTGGCCCTTTTCAAGCATGCCGATCAACAGCAGGCATGCATATGCCGGCAAACTATTCCCAATTGTGAAATCCGCCTAAGACGCCGTTTCCGGACATTCTTTTTAAGTGCTTGCCGGCAAACGAAAAAACCCGGCACAAACGGCCGGGTTCGAAGAACGTCAGTCTAGGCAAGTAATGTCAGGCCGACAGTACCTTGACCCGCTGAGCCAGTCGCGACACCTTGCGGGACGCCGTGTTCTTGTGAATCACGCCCTTGGTCGCGGCGCGCATCAATTCCGGCTCCGCGATCTTGAAGGCAGCCTGTGCGGCAGCCTTGTCGCCGGAGGCAAGCGCCTCTTCGACCTGGCGGATATAGGTGCGGACGCGCGAGCGGCGGTTCTTGTTGATCGCTGCGCGGCGGACGATCTTGCGCGTTGCCTTTTTGGCCGAGGATGTATTGGCCATGATGCCTCTCTTCTGATCTGGTCGGCGCATGCGGAATGCCGCAGGGCGCAAAAAACAAACGGGCAGCCACGGGGCCGCCTCGGTTGGTGCGGCTTATAGTTCAGCTTTTCCGGCGCGTCAACGCTGCCCGGTCTTCTTTTTGGCGGCCAACAGCCATCTTCTTCGCGGCCAAGGGATTGGCGTCAGCGGTTGGTGAAATTCGGCTTCCGCTTCTCGGCAAAGGCCGCCATGCCTTCCTTCTGATCGTCCAGTGCAAACAGCGAGTGAAACAGCCGGCGCTCGAACCGCAATCCCTCGGCAAGCGTCGTCTCGAAGGCGCGGTTGACAGCCTCCTTCGCCATCATCACCGATGGTAGTGAGAAAGCGGCGATCTTGGCTGCGGCCTTCAGCGCCTCCTCGACAAGCTCGCCGGCAGGCACGACCCGCGACACCAGACCAGAACGCTCGGCCTCGGCGGCATCCATCATCCGCCCGGTCAGGCACATGTCCATCGCTTTCGACTTGCCGACGAAGCGGGTCAGCCTTTGTGACCCGCCCATGCCTGGAATGACGCCGAGGGTGATCTCGGGCTGGCCGAATTTGGCCGTGTCGGCGGCGATAATGAAATCGCACATCATCGCCAGCTCGCAGCCGCCGCCGAGTGCATAGCCCGCCACCGCCGCGATAATAGGCTTTCGCGCCCGCGTCAGTTCCTCCCAGCCGACGAAGAAGTCTTGAGCGTAGGCGTCCGCGTAGGAGATGGACTGCATCTCCTTGATATCGGCGCCGGCGGCGAAAGCCTTTTCGGAACCCGTGATGACCATGGCGCCGATATCTGGATCGGCGCTGAACCCGTTCACGGCTGCCACCACTTCGGTCAGAATCTGCGAATTCAGCGCGTTGAGCGCCTGCGGCCTGTTCAGCGTGATCAGCCCAACCTTGCCGTGCGTCTCGGTGATGATCGTCTCATAGGCCATGGCTGCTTCTCCTTGCTCACGCTCGTCTAGAGCGGTTCATCGTTTCACGGAAACGCAGAACCGCTCCCATCTCCTTGTCTCGACGCAATTCTCGACGGAAAACCGTTTCACACTTTTCCTGGAATTGCTCAAACTCACCGCTGACATGTCCGGCAATAAAAGGTCGATCGGCCGCTCTGCACGATCCGTTCGATGTGGCCGCCGCAGCCGGGCTTGGAGCAGGCCTCGCCTTCGCGGTCGTAGACGGCGAAGGCGTGCTGGAAATAGCCCAGCGACCCATCGGTCTGCATATAGTCCCGCAGTGAGGAGCCGCCGGCTGCGATCGCATCCGATATCACCGAACGAATGGCTTGCGCGAGGTGTTCGCTTTGGGCTTGGGCTTTCTTTCCGGGCCTGGCGATCGTGCCCGCCTCGCGCAGCGGCGACAGGCCGGCACGCCACAACGCCTCCGACACATAGATGTTGCCGAGCCCGGCGATCAGCCTCTGGTCGAGAAGCGCTGCCTTCAGTGGTGATCGCCGCCCCTTCATCAATGAGGCGAGCAGCGCACCGTCCAATGTGTTGCCCGTAGGCTCGACGCCAAGTCCAGCCAGCATCGGGTGAACGTCCGGCAGTCCCTCCGCAAACAACATGAAGCCGAAGCGGCGCGGATCATTGAAGATCACGCGGGACCGGGCACCGGTTGGAGACTCGACATGGAAGACGACGTGGTCGTGATTGGAGCTTTTCGAGCGGTCGTGCCGGAAGATGCCGGGCATGTCGCTGCCATCGGCCGTCTCGACGCGGAATGAGCCCGACATGCCGAGATGGCAGATCAGCACGGGCCCGCCTTCCAGGTCCATCGTCAGATACTTGGCCCGGCGGCCGAGTGCCGTGATCGTCTTGCCGGTCAGCCGCTGCGCGAATTTCTCGGGAAATGGAAAGCGCAGATCCGGTCGGCGCGCCTCGACGCGGGCGATGGTGGCGCCTTCCAGAACCGGCTGAAGTCCGCGCCGGACGGTTTCGACTTCCGGCAATTCAGGCATGACCGCCGATCGCCGTATAGAAAGAAGTGCCGTAGCGTCCGGGCGCCAGCCCGAAATGCTCGGCCAGGGTCTCGCCAATGTCGGCGAATGTCGTTCTCAGTCCGATGTCGCCGCCCTTGAGACCCGGTCCAGTGCCGATCACCGGAATGCGCTCGCGCGTGTGATCGGTCCCGCCCCAGGTCGGGTCGTTGCCGTGGTCGGCCGTCAGGATGAGAAGATCGCCCTGCCGCAGCCTCGCAAATGCTTCCGGCAGCCGCAGGTCGAAGGCCTCGAGCGCGGCAGCATAGCCTGCGACATCGCGGCGGTGACCGAATTCGGTGTCGAAGTCGACGAAATTGGCGAAGACGAGGTCACCGTCGCCGGCATCATCGATCGCACCCAGCGCCTCGTCGAACATCGCCATGTTGCCTGCCGCCTTGCGCACTTGCGAAATTCCGCGATGGGCGAAGATGTCGCCGATCTTGCCGACGGCGATGACACGGCTGCCACGCGCCGTCAGCCGGTCGAGCAGGGTCGGTTCCGGCGGAGGCACGGCGTAGTCATGACGGTTGTATGTCCGCTCGAAAGTGGCGGTGGTTTCGCCGACGAACGGCCGCGCGATCACCCGTCCAATCCTCAGCGGGTCAACCAGCCTGCGCACCACCTGGCAGAATTCATAAAGCCGGTCGAGGCCGAAATGGACTTCATGCGCGGCGATTTGCAGGACCGAGTCGACCGACGTGTAGCAGATCGGCTTGCCGGTCCGGATGTGCTCCTCACCGAAGCGCTCGATGATCTCGGTGCCCGGCGCATGGCAATTGCCGAGAATGCCCGGCACCTTGCCTTCACGGATGATCGCCTCGGTCAGTTCGGCCGGAAAGGCCGGAACCGTATCCGGGAAATAGCCCCAGTCGAGGCGCACCGGCAGGCCGGCGATTTCCCAATGGCCGGATGGCGTATCCTTGCCGCTCGAAACCTCCTGTGCGGCGCCGTGAAAGGCAGTTGGGAGCATATCCGCCCCGCTGTTGGCAAATCCCAGTCCCGTCGCGGTTTCGGCAGCCTTGCCAAGCCCGAGTGAGGCCATATGAGGGACAAACAGCGGTCCACTACGAGACCCTTCGCGATCCGCACGGCCCTCCGCACAGGCCTCTGCGATGTGCGCGAATGTGTTGGCGCCGGCGTCACCGTAGCGGTCGGCGTCGGCCGCGCCGCCGATGCCGAAGGAATCCAGGACGAAGAGGAAAGCGCGCGCCATCAAGTTGTTGCCAGTTTGACCGACCAGACATAGGGTTCCGCGACTTCATTGGCAATTCGGAAACCAAACGGCAACGGGCAGGCGTGACAATCAGTGCATATCGCCCAAAAGTGCGCAGCGGTTTGGGAATGACGATCTGAGCATCGATCCGGGAAAACAGACGGCGGTTCTGTCATGAGGGTTGCGTTAAAGACATATGCCGCTCTGTTGCTGGGGCCGGGCGGGCTCGTCGGGCTCTGGTCCAACCCGGCGCATGCCGACTGGCGCGATGATATCGGCACGTTTCGCATAGGCATCGTTGCCGAGCCAGGTGCCGGCAACGCCGTTCCGGGGCTGGCTGTGTTGACCGACGCCTACACCAAAGCATTGGGCATGAAGGTCGAGTTTGTCGTTGCCCGCAATTATGCCGCGCTGATCGAGGCGCAGGCCGATTCCCGCATCGAATATGCGATCTATTCGGCCACCGCCTATGCAACGGCCTCGCAGCGCTGCTTATGTATCGAACCGCTTGTCGCTCCGGTCGATTCAGACGGCGCGATCGGCATCCGCTCCGTTCTGCTGACGCGGGACGGCAAGCTGCCCGACCTTGCGGCGATGGACCGCCATCGTATCGCCATGGCGCCTTCGGACAGCGTCGGCGGTTCTCTCCTGCCATTGGCGGCGTTGGCCGCGGAAGGCCGCAAGATCGCGGAAGATGCACCGTTTCTGGCCCGTGCCGATTCGGCCGCGGCGGCCGAGACGATGCTGGTCGACGGCAAGGCTGATGGCCTGTTTGGCTGGGTGACGGCCGCTGCCGACGGCCCGCGAGAACCGTCGGGCACGCAGGCCAGGTTGGAGGCGGCAGGGCTCTCGGTGACGGCGCTTCGTGTCGTGTGGACGTCGGGTCTGCTGAGATACGGCCCGCACGCGGTCCGCAGCGATCTCGACCCGGAAGCCAAGCGTCGACTTGCCGTGTTCCTCACCAACCTCAAGTCGACGACGCCCGATATCTACGCCCTCCTGGAATCGGGACATTCCGGCGGCTTCGCTCGCGTGGCGCCAAAAGACTACGAGATGGCCGCTGCTATCGTGCGCTTCGTTTCGGACCGTGAGCCGCAGCAGTAGCGGCCCTGCGCAGGGCCTAGCTGGTTCTGTTCAACAGTCGCTGCAAGGGATCGTCACGCTTCTGCGGGGGCGCAGATAATAGGTTTCGCCCATGGTTATGTTGCTGAAAGCCGAGGTCAGTCCAAGCTTCTGTTGACTGCTCGCGCTCCACGCGATGACCGGCGTATAGCCGAGGTTGCTTTCGACGCGAATGAGAAACGTGTTGGCGACTCTGAGCGACGTCGGGATCGTTGTCTCGGTTGTGGCGCCGGCGCCACGGCTGGCGACGCCGGCGACCAATTTGCGTGACCACACCACCAGCGCCCTCGTCGCATCGGGCGTAACCTGTATCGCCGTGATGGTGATGCTAGGGGGCGAGCGGTTGTAGGGCTGAAGGGTGACGCTGCCGATCTGCATGATGGCGTCGACATCCGCTTTGAGGACGCTTGTCTGCTGGGTGACGAGATCGGCCACCATGCTGCCGATACGACTGACCTTCTTGCTGGTCTCGATGGCTTGCGACGCTTCCATTGTCAGGAAATACATGATCAGCAGAATTGGCATGATCAACGCGAATTCAACCGCCGCGATGCCGCGGCGATCGGACCAGAATCGGCTTGCTTTCCGCCAAACTCCCGTAATCATAAGATGTGCCCCCGCACGCATCATGCCCTTGCCCTTTTCTTATACTGCTCGTGCATTCCGCTCAGTTGTCGAACGGCTCGTTCTGCCAGGTCACCGATGCGAAATGCAGGGTCTTGTTGCCGCCCATCGACTGCGCCAGCAGATCGGTCATAACAGGCCACTTGTAGAAGACCCGAAGCATGTTCCTCGACTCCGCCGCACCCGCTGTCACTGAGAACGATTGGGTTGCGGTGCCTTTCGTCAGTACGACGTCGCCGTTCTGGATCTTGAAGCCTGCCGTGGCCGCATCGGCGAACGACGTATATTGGCGAAGATCCACCAGCAGTTGATTGGGACAATCCTGGGAGACGATGATCTGCAGTTTCGTGCAGATCATGTCCCGCAAATTGGTTCCGGCAACGTCAGCCGCTCTCAACTGGCCGGTGCGCAGCTTGCGCGCGACATCGTCGGTGACGTTGGCCATCACCTCCTGGCCGGCAAACGAGATGCAGCTTTCCAGAATGGCAAAGACAAGCAGCGCGAAGGGGACTGAAAGGATCGCGAATTCGATTGCCGTGGCGCCGCGCCGGTCACGAAGGAAGCGGGCGAAAAACCTTGGGCGTCTCACTTTGTGGTCGCCTGCGCGACCGAATTCCTTGCTCATGTCCGATCCTGCCGATCTCTATGCGGTCTCGGAAGGAGCATTAGCGCAAACCGATTGAGGTCCGGTTTGGATGATCGTTAAAGTCGGCGCAGGCCTCTTAACCAGACAATAACCGGAACGGCAGTCGGCAACGCCACCTATCGGCTGACGCTCATCTCCGCTTCCGAAGACTTCTCCGCTTCGCTCTTGTACGAGCTTTCGCAATAGGGTGTGCACGACATCGTCTGGATTTCGGCGCGCCGATAGATGCGCACGGACGAGGCGGCTTGCCGCACCACGGTAACCTGCTCGTCGACGATGGGGCTGCCGTCCGTATCGAGCACGACCAGATTGGTGACCCCGAAGCCTTTGCCGGTGAGCACGATCGTTGAAGCGTCCTGCACCGAAGCGTCGGCGATTGCCGGGTTGCCGACCACGATGGTGTCGGCGGGACGCGACAGTTTGACGATCTTGGCCTGGTTCATCGTGACCTCGATACCGGCGCCGGCCATGGCGGGCGCGACGAAGCTCGAGACGGCAAGAAGCGCGGCAATCAGGATTGACGATCTCGGCTGGGCCATTGAGGCGCTCCACGCAGGCGGACTGATCAACGGAACATGAACGAGATTGGTGAACCAACGGTTAAGCATGCGGTGTCGCCAATGATGCGATGGCAGACAAGGACGCTCGCCGGGCACTGTCCGGAAGTCCACAAACCCGGGGCGAGAAGGCTCAGTGGTATATTAGCCCCAGGTTAACCACGCAATGTGTTCGAACCGGGAAAGGAATCGGTAAGGCTGTTTCTTAAGCCGATCGAAAGAGCTTCTCCCTAGATTGGCAGCATCCGATCAACCATCACAGAAGTTGACGGAAGTGCTGTAACACGTGGAGTAGGAGCTCTCGAATGTCTAATCTCATCGCACGTTTTGTGAAGGACGAATCCGGCGCGACCGCTATCGAATATGGTCTGATCGCCGCTCTCATTGCGCTCGCCATCATCACTGGCGCGGGCCAGCTCGGTACTGCGCTCAACGCCAAGTTCACCAACATCGGATCCACGTTGAACGGCGCTGGCAACTGATTCGCTATCGCTGAAGCAATCAACTTGCAGCAAGGGCCGCCTCACTGGCGGCCCTTGCTTTGTTTGTGAGACCTTAGGGTACCAAGACGTTTTAGCAGCGGGCCTCATCAATCGTTAATCGAACATGTCTAGACTGGCCGCATTGGAATTGAACAATAGGCACAGCGCCGATGCTTGAAGCCCTGATCTTCGTCGTCTTTCCGTTCTGCATGCTGTTTGCCGCGATTTCCGACATGCTGTCGATGACGATCGCCAATCGCGTGCCGGTGCTGCTCGTCGTTGTCTTCGCGCTGGTCGCGCCGCTGACGGGTATGGACTGGGCGGTCTATGGCGGACATTTCGCCGCCGGCGCCCTGGTCCTGGCCGTGACGTTCGGCCTGTTTGCAATGGGCGGCATGGGCGGCGGCGACGCCAAGCTTCTGGCCGCCACCGCGATGTGGATGGGCCTCAATATCAATCTCGTGGAGTATCTTGTCGCCTCGACAATCATCGGCGGCCTGCTGACGCTGGCGATCATCCTCTACCGGAAGTCGCTGCTTGCGGCCGTTACCGGCCAAAATCCGTTTCTGCGCCATTTCGCCGACGAGGCAAAAGGTGTTCCCTACGGCGTCGCCCTCGGCCTTGGCGGGTTGCTGACCTATCCGGATTCGCCTTTGATGGTATGGGCGCTTGCCAGGCTGGCGACTTGAGCACGATCTTATTTTTATTGTCTGTCAGCATTGCCGAAACCCCGTTCTCAACAGGGCCGGCCCGGCCATTTTGGCCGTTCAGACCACATTCCGGCTAATTTATGTAAACCTTAAATTAATCACGATCGTAAGCATTACATTAACCTTGTTTTGACGATTGCCGCTGCAAAGTCCGGCTTGGCTACGTGGTTTGCCAGGGCAAGGGTTCGGACAGATGCCAGCATCGCGATTGATAATTCTGAGCGTGGCGGTGGCCGCGGCGGGTGGCGCTGGCTATGTCGCGAAGAACATGGTGGCACCGCCGCCCCAGGTCGTCGTCGATTCCGGCCCCCAAGCCCCGGCAGTGGCACTCCAGGATGTGCTTGTGCTTTCAGGCGACGTTCCGATGGGCAGCCCGATCCAAAACAACATCGCCTGGCAATCCTGGCCCGCCGACGGCGTCAACGCGAATTTCATCACCCGCACCGCCGAGCCCGAGGCGCTGGACAAGCTGAAGAGTTCCGTTGCCCGTGTGGCAATGTATGCCGGAGAACCCCTGCGGCGCTCCAAGCTGATCGGCGAGGGGCAGAGCTTCATGTCGTCGATCCTGCCTTCCGGCATGCGGGCGGTCGCCACGGCCATCTCGGCCGATACGTCGGCCGGCGGCTTCATTCTTCCCAACGATTTCGTCGACGTCATCATGACCCGCAGGGCCGATGCCGCCAGCGGCGCCGCCGGCTTCAACACCGAGACCATCCTCAAGAACATCCGCGTCCTGGCCATCGATCAGACCATTCAGGAGGACGAGGAAGGCAAGAAGACTAGGGTGGGTCAGACCGCCACGCTGGAACTGACGCCCAAGCAGGCGGAGATCATCACCGTCGCCCAACAGATGGCGGATCGCCTGACCCTGGCGCTACGGGCAGTCGCGGACGCGCAGGAAAAGAATCTGGGTGAGGCCGACTATCTCGTTTCCGGCAATGGCCGCAGGGGAACGGTGAGGCTGATCAAGTCGGGCGAAGTTTCCGAAGTGGGAGCAAGGAAATGAGGCTAAGCGGTAAACTGCCGGCAATCGTAGCCGCGGCGTTCGGCCTGCTGCTCGTCGGATCGAATTTGCAAGGCAGCGTCGTCGAGGCAAAGAACGCGCAGGTCACGGCATCGACGGCCACCCAGCGCGTCAAGCTCGGCCTCAACAAGTCTGTGGTCATCGACCTGCCGAGCGATGCCTACGACATTCTCGTCGCCAACCCGGCGGTTGCCGATGCGGTGACCCGCACCGCCAGGCGCATCTACCTGTTCGGCAAGGCGGTCGGCGAGACGAACATTTTTGTCTTCGGCCCGAATGGCGAGCAGATCGTCAGCCTGGACCTGGCTGTCGAACGCGATGTTGCCGGCCTTGAGGATTATATCAGGCGCTTCCTGCCGACGTCGACCATCAAGGTGGAACTGCTCAACGACAACGTCGTCCTGACCGGAACGGTCGACACGCCGCTGGACGCAAAACGCGCGGTCGACCTGGCGACGATCTTCGTTTCGGGTGGTGAAGCGACGACGGGACAATATTCGCAGACGGCGGCCGGCGGTTCGGCCCAGAGCGGTGTCGACATCAACAACCCGGACCAGGAGCGCCGCACCAGCAAGATCGTCAACCTGCTTCAGATCATCGGCGACGACCAGGTCACGCTGAAGGTGACAGTCGCCGAAGTCAGCCGTTCGGTGATGAAGCAGCTTGGCGTCAACATGGTCGGCAGCGGTGGCAGCAACGGCATCAGCTACGGCTCGATCAGCGACAACTTCACCGGCCTTGGCAAGCAGCTGTCGAATTCGGGCTTCCAGATCGGCGCGTCGGGGCTGCAGGCCTATATCAACGCCATGGAGCAGTCCGGGGTCATGAAGACCTTGGCCGAGCCGACCCTGACCGCCGTATCAGGCGAGAAGGCGACCTTCAAGGTCGGCGGTGAATACAATATGGTGAGCAGCGTCTCCCAGAACGTATCCTCCGACAACCAGACTGGCCTGAAAACCTACACCCTCGACAAGATCGAGTACGGCATCGGCCTGGAATTCCAGCCGGTGGTGTTGTCTCCCGGCCGCATAAGCCTGAAGGTCAGGACGTCGGTTTCCGAGCCGACAACCGAGGGATCCGTATCGCTCTCCTCGGGCGTGACCAGTCCCGGAATGAATGCCCTGTCGCTGCGCAAGCGTCTTGCCGATACGACGGTGGAACTGCCCTCAGGCGGCTCCATGATGATCGCCGGCCTGGTTCGCGACGATGTCAGGCAAGCCGTCAATGGGTTGCCCGGACTGACAAAGATACCGGTGCTCGGCGCGCTCTTCCGCAGCAGGGACTTCGTGCGCAACGAGACCGAGCTCGTCATCATCATAACGCCCTATCTGGTGAAGCCGGTGGCCCGCAACGACCTTGCCAAGCCGGATGACAATTTCAACGCCGCCAGCGATGGCGCCGGCATGTTCCTTGGCCGCGTCAATCGCGTCTACGGCACCATGCAGACAGACAAGCCCAACGGCCGCTACCACGGCGTTGTCGGCTTCATCTACAAGTGAGCGGGGAAGCGGACATGTCTCAGTCAGCATTGAAGGCAAGCACCATCGCCACAACGATGCGCTTTGGCCGTTCGCAGGTCTGCCGGCGAGCCGTTCCGGTCCTGGCGGTTGCGGTGGTGGCGCTGCTCGCTGGCTGCGCCCACCGCGACAGCATCACCGTTGGCGCCATTCCGGATGACTATCGCACCAACCATCCGATCGTGATCGCGGAGAAGAACCAGAAGATCGACCTGCCGGTCGGCGCCGGTGACCGCGGCATGACCGGCTCACAGCGCGATACGCTTCTTGGCTTCCTGGACGGCTATGACAGGAGCGCCGCCCCGACGCTGACGATCCAGGTCCCGAGCGGATCCGCCAACGAGGTCGCCGCGACTGCGGCCGCCCGCGATTTCGGTCGGCTCGCAATCGCCGCCGGTGTTAAGCGCAACCGGATCGTCGTCACCTCCTATCAAGCCGCCTCGAGCGAGATATCCTCGCCGGTCCGCGTCGCTTATGTTGCGGTGAGGGCGCAGACCGACAAATGCGGACGCTGGCCAGCCGACCTCGTCGATACGTCGGAAAACAAGCACTATGCCGACTTCGGCTGCTCCTATCAGAACAATCTTGCCGCCCAGATGGCCAACCCGGCCGATCTGCTCGGCCCGCGCAAGCCGTCCACAATCGATGCTGAAAATCGCGGCGCGGTGATCGATGTCTACCGTGCAAGAGGCATTTCGGATGAGTTCCTGGGCAATTCGGAAGTAGACTACTAAGCCGCCAGTCTCGGATAGAACAGGCCACGGGAAAGAGCATGACGATGAGCAACCTTGCCTATGACGCCCCGGTGGACGGCAGCGATACCTCGCAGCAGGACATCGCCGCGATGCAGGCGTTGCGGCCGATCCCGCGCATCTCGATCCAGGCATTCTGCGAGACCGAGGGTGTCGCCAACCCGGTCGAGCGCGCCGGCGAGGACCGCCGTATGACAAAGGCGCATCTCAAGGTGCATATGGGCGGCGTCCCCACCGCCATCGAATTCTACCAATCGGCGCCGACGCCCAACCTGATCCTGCTGGAATCGCGCAGCGAGCCCAAGCAATTGCTGGAACAACTCGCCCAGCTTTCGGAATATTGCGATCCGACGTCGAAGGTGGTGGTGATCGGCCACTACAATGATGTCGGCCTCTACCGCGAGCTCATCCGCAACGGCATTTCCGAATATGTGATCGCACCGGTCTCGATGGCCGACATCGTCAGCGTGGTGTCGTCGATTTTTATCGATCCGGAAGCCGAGCCGCTCGGCCGCTCGATCGCCTTTGTCGGCGCCAAGGGCGGTGTCGGCTCCTCGACGATCGCACACAATGTGGCTTGGGCGATGTCCTCCCTGTTCAAATCCGAAGTGGTCGTCGCCGATCTCGATCTGGCTTTCGGCACCGCCAACATGAATTTCGACCAAGATCCGGCGCAAGGCATCGCCGAGGCAGTGTTTTCACCGGAACGCATCGATGAAGTCTATCTCGACCGGCTGCTGACCCAGTGCGCCGAGCATCTGTCGCTGCTGGCAGCACCTTCGACGCTCGAACGGGTCTATGATTTCGATCCCGAGGCCTTCGTTCAGCTCATCGACACCGCCCAGCGCAGTGTGCCGCTTCTGGTGCTAGACGTCCCCCATGCCTGGACGGGCTGGACCAAGAACACCCTGGTCAAGGCCGACGAGATCGTCATCACTGCGACACCGGAACTTGCCAATCTGCGCAACACCAAGAACCTCGTCGATATGCTCAAGCGGCTTCGTCCCAATGATCCGCCGCCCAAGCTGATCATCAACCAGGCAGGCGTGCCGAAGCGCCCGGAGATTTCGCCGTCCGATTTCGCCGAGCCGCTCGGCCTGTCGCCGATGTCGGTCATTGCTTTTGATCCGTTGCTGTTCGGCAATGCCGCCAACAACGGACGCATGCTTGGCGAAATGGATGCCAAGAACCCGGTTGTCGCGATGATCAACGAAATGGCGCATGTGCTGACCGGGCGCAGCGAAATCAAGATCAAGAAGAAGGCCGGGCTCGGCAGCCTGCTCGGCAAGCTCTCGCGCAACAAGAAGTGACGCTTCAGCAGTGGAATCGGTAGTCGATCATGTTTGGTAAAAGAGGCAGCGACGACGGCAACCGGTTCACGCCGGAATTTCGCCAGCCAGCACCGGCGCCTGTTGCGCCGCCGGCTGCAGGTTCCATGGACACGGCGGTTCTGACCCGGCCCGCGGCGGCGCCAAGCGCGCCTGTCGCGCCGCCGGCGCGCCGTGCGGTCGAGGCACCGCCATTGGCGCCTGAGCCGAAGCGGGCACAGCGCGAAAAGAGCGAAACTTATTACGATACCAAGAGCCAGGTCTTCTCCGCGCTCATCGACACCATCGATCTGTCGCAGCTTTCCAAGCTTGATCCTGAAAGCGCGCGCGAGGAAATCCGCGATATCGTCAACGACATCATCGCGATCAAGAACTTCGCAATGACGATCGCCGAGCAGGAAGAGCTGCTCGAGGACATCTGCAACGACGTGCTCGGTTATGGGCCGCTCGAGCCGCTGCTCGCCCGCGACGACATCGCAGACATCATGGTCAACGGCTCCAGGAACGTCTACATCGAAGTCAACGGCAAGGTCGAACAGACCGGCATCCGCTTTCGTGACAACCAGCAGCTCCTCAACATCTGCCAGCGCATCGTCAGCCAGGTTGGCCGCCGCGTCGACGAATCCAGCCCGATCTGCGACGCGCGCCTTCCCGACGGCTCCCGCGTCAACGTCATCGCGCCGCCGCTCTCCATCGACGGTGCCACGCTCACCATCCGTAAATTCAAGAAGGACAAGCTGACGCTCGATCAACTGGTCAAGTTCGGCGCCATCTCGCCGCAGGGCGCCGAAGTTCTCAAGATCATCAGTCGTGTTCGCTGCAACATCGTGATCTCGGGCGGCACCGGTTCGGGCAAGACCACGCTGCTCAATTGCCTGACCAACTATATCGACCGCGAGGAGCGCGTCATCACCTGCGAAGACTCGGCCGAGCTGCAATTGCAGCAGCCGCATGTGGTACGCCTCGAAACCCGCCCGCCCAATTTGGAGGGCGAGGGTGAGGTGACGATGCGCGACCTGGTCAAGAACTGCCTGCGCATGCGGCCCGAGCGCATCATCGTCGGCGAAGTGCGCGGACCCGAGGTGTTCGATCTTCTGCAGGCGATGAACACCGGCCACGACGGCTCGATGGGCACGATCCACTCGAACAGCCCGCGCGAATGCCTGAACCGTATCGAATCCATGATTGCCATGGGCGGTTATTCGCTGCCGCAAAAGACAGTGCGCGAAATCGTCGTCGGCTCCATCGACGTGATCATCCAGGCGGCGCGCTTGCGCGACGGCTCGCGCCGCATCACCCACATCACCGAGGTGATCGGGATGGAAGGCGACGTCATCATCACGCAGGATATCGTCCTCTACAACATCAAGGGTGAGGACGCCAACGGCCGGCTGTTGGGTGAGCACGTATCGACCGGCATCGGCCGTCCGCATTTCTGGGAGCGTGCACGCTATTACGGCGAGGAGCAGCGTCTCGCCATTGCGCTCGAGGCGATGGAGAAACGCGCTGACTGACGTGTGCTGGGGTGTAAGGGTTCGGGCCAATGTTTGGAATTGACGGCACAGTACTGGCGTTTGTCGTGCTCGCCGGCTTCAGCGCCGGCGCCGTCGCTTATGCATTTCTGTTCACCCGGATCAGCAACGAGAAACAGGTCGGCAAGCGGCTCGAAACGATCAGGACCGCCGAGACGGATCGCTCCGTGGTCAAGGCCTCGCGCGACCGCGTGGCGGAAGCCACCAAGCGGCGCAAATCGGTTCAGGATTCTCTCAACGAACTCGACGCCAAGCAGAAAACCAAGGACAGCCGCGTCAAGAAACCGCCGCTGAAAGCCCAGCTTCGTCAGGCCGACCTCAAGACCACCATCGAGCGTTTCTATATATATTCCGCAATATGCGGCATCGTTTTGACGATGGTCGCCTTTGTGGCCGGAGCCCCGCTGATCGCCTTGCCGGGCGTGCTGCTGGCCGGGGGGCTGGGCCTGCCGCGCTGGTTCGTCACGTTTCGTCGCGCCCGCCGGGTCAAGGCATTCCTCAACGAATTTCCAAATGCGCTCGACATCATCGTGCGTGCGGTCAAATCCGGCCTGCCGCTGAACGACGCCGTGCGCCTGATCGCCAACGAATCGCCCGAACCCGTGAAGACCGAGTTTCGCCGCATCGTCGATTCACAGCAGATGGGCCTCTCTATCCCCGACGCGACCTTGCGCATGCCCGAAACCATGCCTTGCACCGAGGCAAGCTTCTTCGGCATCGTTATCCAGATTCAATCGCAGGCCGGCGGCAATCTCTCCGAGGCGCTGGGCAATCTTTCGCGCGTGCTTCGCGATCGCAAGAAGATGAAAGCCAAGGTCGCGGCGCTGTCGATGGAAGCGAAGGCGTCCGCCGCGATCATCGGTGCGCTGCCCTTCATCGTCGCCTTTCTCGTCTACCTGTCGAGCCCGGCCTACCTGATGCCGCTCTTCAACACCAGCGTCGGAAACCTGATCCTTGGTTGCTCTGCGGTCTGGATGTCGATCGGCATCCTGGTGATGCGCAAGATGATGAACTTCGAAGTCTAGGATGCTGGCATGACCGAGCAAGTCATCAAGACCCTGACGGATCCGAGCTTCCTGATCGCGATGCTGGTCGCGATAGCGGTGTTTGCGACCGTCCTCACCTTGCTGCCGGCGTTTGGCGGAAACCAGCTCAAGTCACGCATGAAATCCGTTGCGCTGGAACGCGACGAACTGCGTGCGCAACAGCGCGCCCGGCTTGCGGTCGAGGCCGACCGCCGTCGCAAGGGCTTGCGCGAGGAACAGTCGATCGGCATGCGCAACATTGTCGACCGGCTGGATCTGAGACGCGCGCTCGCCGATGAGAGCACATTGCAGAAACTCAAGGTGGCCGGTTTTCGTGGACAGAATCCGCTGACGCGGTTCCTTTTCTTCCGTCTCGTGCTTCCTTTTGTCGGTTTCGCGCTGGCCGCAATCTACATCTTCGTGCTCGGAGGGCTGCCCGACAAGCCACTGGTCATCAGGCTGTTCGTCTGCGTCCTCGTTGCTTACGGCGGCTTCTACGCACCGGTCATCTACGTCAACAACCGCGCCACCAAGCGCAAGCAGTCGATCCAGATGGCATGGCCGGATGGGCTCGATCTGATGCTGATCTGCGTCGAATCGGGCATGTCGGTGGAAGCGGCACTGCGCAAGGTCGCCGACGAGATCGGTGCGCAATCGGTGGCGCTGGCGGAAGAATTCATCCTCACCAACGCCGAGCTTTCCTATCTGCCGGAGCGTAAGCAGGCCTACGAGAACCTGGCAAGCCGCACCGGCCTGGATTCGGTCAAGTCGGTGTCGCAGGCGCTCGTCCAGGCCGAGCGTTACGGCACGCCGGTGGCGCATGCACTGCGCGTGCTTGCCGCCGAAAGCCGCGACATGCGCATGAATGCGGCCGAGAAGAAGGCGGCCGCCCTGCCGCCAAAACTTACCGTGCCGATGATCCTGTTTTTTCTGCCGGTGCTCTTCGCCATCATTTTGGGTCCCGCCGGCATTCAGGTCAGCCAGCGCGGTATCTTCGGCGATCATGCGGCGCCGGCAACAAACGCCCAGTAGCGGCGAGGTAAATTCCTGCATTCCCTCAAACGAAGAAGCCGCGCATGCAGCGCGGCTTCTTCGTTGGGCATCGGGATTGTGGTCTCAGTTGGTCGCGGATTTCGGCTTGTCCTGGTCCTTGAGCTGGCTCCAGGCATTCTGCTGGGCCAACATCTGCCTGAGATAGGCGACGTTTGCCTGCGCCTGTTCGGGCGAGAGCTCCTGCGAGGCGATCTTCTCGGCCTCGTCGAACCGGCCTTGCAGGCCGACGACCAGTGCCAGATTCTGGCGGACGCGGCTGTCCGCGTTCGGCTGTTGCGCGGCCGAGCGCATATAGGTTTCGGCGGTGCGCAGGTCACCTTCCAGCACATACGACATGCCAAGATTGGAGAGCACGGAAGGCTCGTTCGGCTTGAGGTCGAGCGCCTTGCGGTAAAGCCTGCGCGCATCGTCCTTCTGACCGGTCTGGTCGAGAATGGCCGCTTCGGCCGACACCAGCTTCCAGTCGGGATATTCCGGTGTCTGAGCGCGGCGCACGGCGTCGAGCGCCGCCTCGAACTGGCCATTGGCGGCCAGCGCCTTGCCATAGGAGGCAAGCACGTCACGATCCTTGGGCAAAGCGATGGCGAGCTTGCGCATCACGGCCAGCGACTGATCGGCGTCGCCATCCATCTGCAATGCCGCCGCATAGTTCGTCGCGATCCGCTTGTCGTTGGGATTCTTCGCGTAGGATTGGCCAAGTGCGCCGGTGGCATTGTGCAGTTCCCCGGCCGACATGCTTTCCAGCGGTTTGCCGCTGGTGCGTGCGATAGAGCCGGTGGAGAGCTTGTCGGTTCCGCAACCGGCGACGCCCGCCGCCAGCGCCAACACAAGGGCCGTGATGATGAGCCGTTTTCCCCTGGCGTTGATCCTGCGGTTGGTCGGCATGGCCACCTAAGCCTCCATTCATGCGCGGCCATTGCGTGGCCGTCTTCCCTCCCGCAGAAATATTCTGTTAACCCTAACGGACGGTTAAGAACGGCGACTCACACGGAGAACATCGCATGCCTGTCGAACTCGTCGGGAAGATATTGCCGGGCGCGCTGCCGGTCCATCTGATCGCCAGGGACGGTCTAGACGCGGCCGGCCTTGCGCCGGCCGCTGTCGCCTGGGCCAGGGCCAACGGCTTTTCCGGCGAGGCAGGCAGGACGCTGGTCGTGCCCGGCGAAAACGGGGCGCTCGGCGGCGCCTTGTTCGGCGTCGGCGATGGCGAAGGCGCGCTCGCCCTCGGCGCACTGTCGAAAGCCTTGCCGGAAGGCGACTGGCATTTCGCCTCGACGCCGGTCGAGCCCGAACTCGCGGCCACCGCGCTGCTGCTCGGCGGCTATGTCTTCACCCGTTACGGCAAGAAGTCAGGCAGGGCGCTGCGCTTCGGCCTGCCGGCAGGCGTCGATGCCGGGCGCGTTCGCCGCATTGCCGATGGCGTCTTCCTGACACGCGATCTGGTCAACACGCCGACCAGCGATATGGGCCCGGAAGATTTGGAGCAGGCGGTGCGGACCCTGGCCGCCAGGCACAAGGCCGAAGTCTCGGTGGTCAAGGGTGACGATCTCCTCGACCGGAATTTCCCGATGATCCATGCTGTCGGCCGTGCGTCGGCCGGCGCGCCGCGCCTGATCGATATGCAGTGGGGGCAGCAAGGGGCGCCGAAGGTGACGCTGGTCGGCAAGGGCGTCTGCTTCGATACGGGCGGTCTCGACATCAAGCCATCGTCCGGCATGCTGCTGATGAAAAAGGACATGGGCGGTGCCGCCAATGTGCTTGGCCTCGCCTCGATGATCATGGCTGCCGGGCTGAATGTGCGACTGCGCGTGCTCATTCCCGCAGTTGAGAATTCGATTGCCGGCAACGCCTTCCGGCCCGGGGACGTGCTTGCGAGCCGCAAGGGCATCACTGTCGAGATCGGCAACACGGATGCCGAGGGGCGGCTGGTGCTGGCCGACGCGCTGGCGCTGGCCGACGAGGAGGAGCCGCAGCTTCTGATCGACATGGCGACGCTGACCGGGGCTGCCCGTGTCGCGCTCGGCCCCGATCTGCCGCCGTTCTACACAAGTGAGGAAGCGCTGGCATCCGATCTTGCGGCGGCTTCCGTCGCGGTCGAGGATCCGCTGTGGCGCATGCCGCTGTGGCAGCCCTACGATGCAAAACTGTCGTCGAAGATCGCCGACATCAACAATGTCACCCCGGATGGTTTCGCCGGCTCGATCACCGCGGCGCTGTTCCTCAAGCGCTTCGTCGAAAAAACCGCGGGCTGGGCGCATTTCGACATCTTCGCCTGGAACCCGGCTGACCGTCCGCATGGCCCCGCCGGCGGTGAGGCACAAGGCATCCGCGCGCTGGAGCGGATCATCGCGAAACGCTACGGCTGACGGTTGCAGGCGAGAGACGGCAATCGCTTTGACTGAAACGGAACCGAAACAATTTGCCGTCATGCTGGCGCGATGTCGATTGCGATGCGCCCGAGCCAGGCCTTGCGACTGTGGCAGCAGGTGATGCTGTCGCAGGTGCGCGACGACGCGCCCGATCTGACCATGCGCCAGACGGCAATCCTGTTCACCATCTATCTCGATCCGCCGCCGCACACCGTGCGCGGGCTCGCCGCGCGCCTCAATGTCACCAAGCCCGTGATCACCCGCGCGCTCGACACGATGGGCGCTTTGAAACTCGTCTCGCGCCATCGCGACGAACTCGACAAGCGCAATGTTCTGATCAGGCGCACGGTCGAGGGCGCGCTCTTTGTCGAGCGCTTCGGCGATGGTATCATCGCCAAGGCGCTCCAACTGCCGATGTGAGCGAATTACCTTTTCAACAGAGTGCTCGATTTGACTGCCAGGGATGCCCGCCTTCACGCTTTTCGCTCCGACCTTGCCGATGCACGGCTGAAGGGCGAGGTCGCCGCCGAGCGCTTCGTCGCCGGCCGGCCGGCGCGGGTCACCGCCTCAGTGGCCGATATGCGCAAGGCGCCGCGGCCTGATGCCGGCGTCAACACGCAAGCGCTGTTCGGCGACGATGTCCTGGTCTTCGATGTCGCTGAAGGCTGGGCCTGGGTCCAGGCCGAACGCGACGGCTATGTCGGCTATGTCGCCGACACGATGCTGGGCAAACGGGACCATGCGCCGACGCACATCGTCTGCGTGCCGCGCACCTTCCTTTACCCCGGGCCGGATCTGCGCTTTCCGATCGCCGGACAATTGTCGATGGGATCGACGGTGACAGTGACGGAGGCCGCCGAGACGCGCGGTACGCATTATGCGGTCCTGCCTTCCGGCGAGGCGCTGATCGCAGGTCACCTGCGGCCGCTCAGTGAAGCTGGCTCCGACTATGTCGCGGTTGCCGAGGCGTTTCTCGGCACGCCCTATCTCTGGGGTGGCACTTCCGGGTTCGGCATCGACTGTTCGGGCCTAGTGCAACTGGCGATGCGTATGGCCGGCAGCGACGTGCTGCGCGACTCGGACATGCAGGCGGCGACACTTGGCGAGCCGCTCGAACCGGGACCTGATTTCTCAGGCTTGCGACGCGGCGATCTGGTGTTCTGGAAGGGCCATGTCGCCGTCATGACCGATGCCGACACGATGATCCACGCCAATGGCCACACCATGCTGGTGTCGCACGAGGGATTGAAAGACGCCGTCGCGCGCATCGGCTATCTCTATGGCAGCCCGACAGGGTTTCGGCGGCCTTAGGGAAGAACGATCCCCTTTTGTTCCGATTCTTCTTGGCGATTAGCCGCCGTCGCGCTACCTCTGGCGGGTGACAGAGCAGCCGCGCCTTGCCGAACAGAATGCCGCCGTGGCCCTGCCCGAACCATTCATCAGATGGTTTGGTGAGAAAGGCTGGTCGCCGCGCGCCCATCAGATCGAACTTCTGGCGAAAGCCCAGGCCGGGCAATCAGTCCTGCTGATTGCGCCGACCGGTGCCGGCAAGACGCTGGCCGGGTTCCTGCCTTCGCTGACCGAACTGGCCAACCGGCCCAAGAGAAAGCCGGGCCAGGCGCGTCGCGGTATCCACACGCTCTACATCTCACCGCTGAAGGCGCTTGCCGTCGATATTGAGCGCAATCTCGGCAAGCCGGTGGAAGAGATCGGCCTGCCCGTCACCATCGAGACGCGCACCGGCGACACGCCGGCGCACAAGCGCCAGCGCCAGAAGCTGGTGCCGCCCGACATCCTGCTGACCACGCCCGAGCAACTGGCGCTGCTGATAGCGGCAGGCGATGCAAAACGTTTCTTCGAAGATCTGCGCTACGTCGTGCTCGACGAACTGCACTCGCTGGTGACGTCGAAACGCGGACATCTGCTGGCGCTCGGTCTGGCGCGGTTGCGCAGCTTTGTCCCTGGTCTGCAAACCATCGGGCTGTCGGCGACGGTGGCCGAGCCGGACGAGTTGCGGCGCTGGCTGGTCAGCCAGAATCCGCCCAAGGGTTCGACAGGCCATGACATGGCCGAACTGATCGTCGTCACCGGGGGCGCGAAACCGGAGATTTCCATCCTCGATTCCGAAGAGCGGGTGCCATGGGCGGGACATTCGGCGCGCTACGCCACGCCGGAAATCTATCGCGAGATCAAGCGCCACAAGACGACCCTGTTGTTCGTCAACACGCGCAGCCAGGCGGAGCTTCTGTTCCAGGAAATGTGGCGGGTCAACGAGGATACGTTGCCGATCGCGCTGCATCACGGTTCGCTCGACGTCGCCCAGCGCCGGCGCGTCGAAAAGGCGATGGGGGAAAACGCACTGCGCGCCATCGTCGCCACCTCGACGCTCGACCTCGGCATCGACTGGGGCGATGTCGATCTGGTTGTGCATGTCGGTGCGCCGAAGGGGGCGAGCCGGCTGGCGCAACGCATCGGCCGCGCCAACCACCGCATGGACGAGCCGTCCAAGGCGATCCTCATCCCGGCCAACCGCTTTGAGGTGCTGGAATGCCGGGCCGCCCTCGACGCCAACTATCTCGGCGCGCAGGACACGCCTCCCTTGATCGATGGCGGGCTCGACGTGCTGGCCCAGCATGTGCTCGGCTGCGCCTGCGGCGCGCCATTCCGTGCCGATGATCTGTTCGAGGAAGTGCGAACGGCAGCACCCTATGCCGGCCTCGACCGGCCGACTTTCGACCGCGTCATCGATTTCGTCGCCACCGGCGGCTATGCGCTCAAGAATTACGAGCGCTACGCCCGCATACGCCTGAACAAGGATGGATTCTGGCGGGTGTCCAATCCGCGCGTCGCCCAGCAATACAGGCTGAATGTCGGCACCATCATCGAGGTTCCGGCGCTGAATGTGCGCTATATCAAGGCCGGCGGCAAAGGTGCGGCTTCGCGCGGCGGCCGGGTTCTCGGCAAGATCGAGGAGGCCTTCCTCGAAACGTTGACGCATGGCGACACCTTCATGTTCGCCGGCAAGGTTCTGCGCTTCGAAGGCATCCGCGAGAATGAATGCTTCGTGTCGAACGCGCCCGGCAGCGATGCCAAGGTGCCTTACTATGGCGGCGGCAAGTTCCCGCTTTCGACCTATCTCGCCGAACAGGTCCGCATCATGCTGGACGACCCGCAGCGATGGAAGAAGCTGCCCGAGCAGGTCGCCGACTGGCTGCGATACCAGGCCGACAAATCGGTGCTTCCCAAACGCGACGACCTGCTGATCGAGACCTTTCCACGAGGCAACCGCCACTATCTGGTGGCTTACCCGTTCGAGGGCAGGCTGGCGCACCAGACGCTCGGCATGCTGCTCACCCGCCGTCTCGACAGGGCAGGAGCCAGGCCGCTCGGCTTCGTCGCCACCGATTATGCCTTGGCGATATGGTCACTGGGCGACATGGGCGCGATGTTCAAAGCCAGGAAGCCTTCGCTTGGCGCGCTTTTCGACCAGGACATGCTTGGAGACGACCTCGAAGCCTGGCTGGCCGACAGCTGGCTTCTCAAGCGCACTTTCCGCAATTGCGCGCTGATTTCGGGATTGATCGAGAAACGCCACCCCGGCCAGGAAAAGAGCGGCCGCCAGGTCACGGTCTCGACCGACCTGATCTACGATGTGCTGCGCAGCCATGAACCGGACCACATTCTGCTGCAGGCAACACGCGCCGACGCAGCGACCGGCCTGCTCGATGTCAGCAGACTTGCCGACATGCTCTCGCGCATCCAGGGTCGAATCGTGCATAAGGCACTCGAACAGATATCGCCGCTCGCTGTGCCGATCATGCTCGAGATCGGCAAGATGCCGGTCCATGGCGAAGCCGATGAAACGCTTTTGATGGATGCGGCGACATTGGTCGAGGAGGCCATGGGGCCGGGAATGGCTGAGGAATGAATTTTTCGCTGGCGCGCACATCGCTGATCGCCGAGGCCGATCTCGTCGGCATCGCCGGCGAGCGCGCTGTCTGCGACCCGCGCGGCGTGCTCTATTTTCCGGATCTGCGGCTTCTGGCCGTGTCCGATCTGCATCTGGAAAAGGGTTCGTCGCTGGCACGCCGCGGCACGCTGATTCCGCCCTACGACACCGGTGCGACCTTGCTGCGGCTTCAGGCCGTGATATCGGACTACCAGCCGTCGATCGTCATCAGCCTGGGCGACAGCTTTCACGATGGCGGCGGCGCCCAACGTATGCACGCAAGTTTCCGCGAGCGGCTGGAAGCACTGATGGCCGGCCGGCAATGGTTCTGGGTCACCGGCAATCACGACCCGGAAGCGCCAGCCGATCTGCCCGGCGAAACGGTGCGTGAACTTGCTACAGGCTCGCTGCTGTTCCGGCATGAGCCGTCGAAGCAGCGTGTCGAAGGCGAAATAGCGGGCCATCTGCACCCCTGCGCCCGTATAGTCCAGCAGGGCCGCTCGGTGCGGCGCCGCTGCTTTGCCGGCGACGGCGGCCGCATGATCATGCCGGCCTTCGGCGCCTATACCGGCTCGCTCAACGTGCTCGACCGCGCCTATGCCGGGCTGTTCCGGCTGGACACGCTGATGGCTTATATGCTGGGCGCCCAACGCATCTTTGCCATTTCCGGCTCGATGCTGCGGCCGGGCTAAACAACCTTACCTGCCATAGTAGAGCGTAACCGTGTGCTTCGCCTCGGCGAAGAACAGCCAACGTTCGACCAGCATGCCGGCGAACTGGATTGCAGCAGCAAGTACCGTCAGCAACGCTGCCAGCGGCCATGGCAGGGCGAACACAATGGCGAGCAGCCCCAAGGGCAACACGAAGGCCAGAAGCTGCGTGATGTGGCGCAGCCGCGCGCTGTGCTTGCGCGCGATGCGGAAACCCATTTCCTTGAGCAGGTAGTTTTCCTCGGTATGCGGCCATTCCAGCGACCGCACCGTGCCTCCGGCCAACCCGGTCGCGGTGTTGGCGGTGGTCGCGATCTCCAATCGGTCGTTGTAGCGCCAGGTCGCGAGCTTCCAGCCCCAGCCGAGCAAGGTGAGCAGCAAGCAAGCCGCCAGAAGCATCTTCGAGCCGAGAGCAAATCCCTGCAGCAGCGCGTTCAGCAGCACGCTGCCGGTCATCGCCGAGAAGATGAGGTAGGCCGGTAGAGTGTAGCGGCTGTGCCACTGGGCGATCGGCTTCAGCGACGCATAGATCATGCCTGTGGTGCAGACGGTGACGATCGCGCCGCAGGCCGCCAGCAATCCGGCAATGGCCACCCAGCCACTGGTGCGGCCAAAAAATACCCAACCGATGCCAAACAGTCCCGCCGGAATGAAGGTGATGACCGAGGCGACGCCTTCGCGCGACAGCCATGAACTGCGCCATTGCGAGAACGCCCGCCAGGCGCGTTCGGGTCTGCCGAGGTGGCCAGTCGAGGACAACAGTCCGGCTACGATCAGGCCGAGCGCCAGCCCCATGCCGATGAAGCCCAGCCAGAAATCGGGTGGGATGATCTGGAATCCTCCGAGCACGCCCAGCAGCGCGAGCAGGCCGTAGCCCGCCCCGGTGGCGGTGGTGAAGAAGACGACGGAGAAGGCTGGATGCATGGGTCAGTTCGAAAGCATGCGGTCGACCCAGCCGAGGAAACCGCCTTCGGCCCCCACCGGTTCGAGTGCGGGTGCTGCCACCGATGCGGCGCGCGTGGTGTGGGCGCGCGGCGGCAGGTATTTGTTGGTCGGGCGATAGCCGAGCTCAGGCATCAGGTCGACGCCGCCACGCTCCGCCACCAGTTGCGAAACCGCCGATAGGGGATCGCCGAGATCGCCGAAATGCCGGGCGCTGGTCGGGCAGGCGGCGACGCAGGCCGGTACGCGGTCCTCTTCGGCCAGATTGTCATTGTAGATGCGGTCGACGCACAGCGTGCACTTCTTCATCACCCCGACGTCCGTATCGAATTCTCGCGCGCCATAGGGACAGGCCCAGCTGCACAATTTGCAGCCGATGCACTTGTCCTCGTCGATCAGCACGATGCCGTCCGAGGCCCGCTTGTAGGAGGCGCCGGTCGGGCAGACGGTGACGCAGGCCGGTGTCTCGCAATGCAGGCAGGAACGCGGAAAATTGACGGTGCGCCCGCCCATCTCGGTCGTGTGCTCGTAAGCGTGCACGCGGTTGAACCAGACGCCGTCGACATGGCCGCCATAGGGGTCGATGTCGGTCAGCGGTGCCATGTGGCCGCCGGTGTTCCATTCCTTGCAGGCGGTGACGCAGGCCTGGCAGCCGACGCAGGTGTCGAGATCGATGACGAGGCCGAGCTTCTTGCCGCTTTGGCTTGGCAGACAGGTCATTCGGTCGCCTCTCTTGCCCTGCGGAATTCGGCACCGAAGCGAAGGATGTCGGGTGAGGGTTCGAAATGCGGCGGCTGCCGGAAACGCTCGAATTGCGGCTCGGTGAAGCCGGCTTCCTCGACAGCGCATTTGACGATGCGCACGCGCAGGTCGAACCATGCGGCCTGGCCTGTGACCGGATCGGAATTCGAATAGCGTTTGCCCTGTGCATCGGCCGAGGTCTGGTCGCCGATGATATGGTTGAGCAGGAAGCCACGGTTGCTCTCGGCCGCGTCGTCCTTCAGCCCCCAGCTGCCGCGCCGCTTGCCGATGGCGTTCCAGGTCCAGACCGTGCTTTCGTTGACCCCGTCGATCAGCTTGATCTGCCCCTTCACCCTGCCGTTGATGCTTTCGATCCACACCCAGTCGTCATCGACAAGGCCAAGGCCGGCTGCCGTCCGGTGATGCACGAACAGCCGGTTCTGGCTGGTGATCTGCCGCAGCCACGCATTCTGCGATCCCCAGGAATGGTACATGTGCATGGGCCTCTGCGTCAGCGCATGCAGCGGATATTTTTCGAGGTCGACGACCGCTTCCTCGAAGGGCATGTACCAGAAGGGCAGCGGGTCCATGTAGGTCTCGATGCGCTGGCGATCGCCCTTTGGCGGCAATACGGGGCCATACCCACGCGCGGCGAGGCGGAAGCGCTGCATCGGCTCGCAATAGAGCTGGAAGACGATTGGCTCCGCCTTGGGGATGAAGCCCATCTGCACCGCGAAGTCGAGATAGGAGCGGTTGGCCATCTTATAGTAGCGCTGGTCGTCGGCGAAATCGTGATGCCAGAAGCCGCCATTGTCGATGTAGCGCTGCAACTGATCCGGGTTGGCCTCGCCCCTGCCGGTCGAGGTCCCATCCTTGCCGCGCCAGCCGGCGAGCGGGCCGATGCCGGGCGTGCGCTCATGATTGACGATGTAGTCGGCGTAGTCGCGGTATTTGGCCGTGCCGTCCTCATCGACGAAACCGGGCATGCCGAGCCGGGCGCCGAGTTCGATCAGCACCGACTGGAACGGCCTGACGTCGCGGTCCGGCTCGACGACGGGATAGCGGATGGCGTCGCCCGGTCCGTCGGCATGGCTGATGGGCCGGTCGAGCAGGCTGATGCAATCATGCCGCTCGAGATAGGTGGTATCCGGCAGCACCAGGTCGGCGAACGGCACGGTCTCGGAATAATAGGCATCGGAATAGATGATGAAGGGAATCTTGTAGTTGCCCGCTTCGTCGCTGTCGGTCAGCATGGCAATGGTCTCAACGGTGTTCATCGAGGAATTCCACGCCATGTTCGACATATACATCATCAGCGTATCGATCGGGTACGGGTCGCCGGCCCAGGCATTGCGGATGACGGTGTGCATCAGGCCGTGCGCGGCCAGCGGCGCGTCCCAGGAATAAGCCTTGTCGATACGAAGCGGTGTGCCGGCCTCATCGACAAGCAAATCGTCCGGCCCGCAGACGAAACCGAGTGGCATGCCGTCAAGCGGCGTCATCGGCTTGACGGTTTTGCCGGCCGGCTTCGGTCCTGGCGGAGCGGAGCGGGGGTAGGGCGGCTTGAAACGGAAACCGCCGGGAACATCCACCGTGCCCAGCAACACTTGGAGGAGATGGATGGCGCGGCAGGTGTGAAAGCCGTTCGAATGGGCCGAGATGCCGCGCATGGCGTGCATCGAGACAGGCCGCCCTTTGATGGTCTCGTGCCGGCGCCCGGCCCAGTCGGTCCAGGCGATCGGCAGTTCGATCGTCTGTTCGAAGGCGACATGCGCAAGTTCGGCGGCGATCCTGCGGATCGTATCGGCGGCAATGCCGCAACGCTCGGCGACCGCGTCCGGCGCATAGCTCTCATCGAGGTAGCGGTCGGCGATGAGCTGAAACACCGGGACGCAGTGGCGCCCGCCGATCGTGAAGCTGCCCGTCAGTGCCGGCTTCGCACTGGCATCAGTGGCGCCGACAGGCGTCTTCGCAACCCTGTCCCACGCCAGGGGATTTCCGTCGGCGTCGCGCACGAACAGCCCGTCATCGGCGGCACCCGACTCCTGCACGACGAGAACATGGGCATTGGTGTAGCGCAGCAGATAATCGAGATCGACGCGGCCCGCCTTGAGCAATTCGTGGATGAGGGCGAATACGAACAGCCCATCGGTGCCGGGCCGAATGCCGATCCAGTCGTCTGCGATGGCATTGTAGCCGGTGCGGCACGGGTTGATCGAGACGACCTTGGCGCCGCGCGCCTTGAGTTTGCCGAGGCCGATCTTGATCGGGTTGGAATCGTGATCCTCGGCGACGCCGAACAGCATGAAATACCGGGTGTTGTCCCAGTCGGGCTCACCGAATTCCCAGAACGAACCGCCGATCGTGTAGAGACCGCCGGCCGCCATGTTGACCGAGCAGAAGCCGCCATGGGCGGCAAAGTTCGGCGTGCCGAACTGGCTCGCCCACCAGCCGGTCAGCGACTGCGACTGATCGCGGCCGGTGAAGAAGGCCAGTTTCTTGGGGTCGGTCCGGCGGATCGCCGAGAGCCGTTCGGTGGCGATCGAAAACGCCTCTTCCCATTCGATCTCGCGGAACTCGCCAGAGCCGCGCAGGCCGGTGCGCAGCAGCGGCTTCTTCAGCCTTGCCGGACTGTAGTGCTGCATGATGCCGGAGCTGCCCTTGCCGCAGATCACGCCGCGATTGACCGGGTGGTCCTTGTTGCCGTTGATGTAGCGGACCTTGCCATCCTTGATGTGCACATCGATGCCGCAGCGGCAGGCGCACATGTAGCAGGTCGTCTTGGCGATGCTGTCGGAAACATCAGGCGAGGTGTCGACGCCGTCGCCTTCGTCAGGCGCTCGCGTGTCGGCAAGCGGGCGTTGCGATGGTGCCGAATTCGCGCCGCGCGGCGGTCCCTGCATCATGATCCGGTGGCGCCTGTACGGCCCATGGATTTGGCCCGCGTCTTCGGTCCGGGGCCGCGCATGTAATGCTCTTCCGGGTGGTAGCGATCGCCGGCCAGCCGCCGTCTTATGCCGCGGGTCCAATGCGCAAGCAGGGATCTGAACCGCCCGACCATTCTGCTCTCTGCGATCTCTCGGCGAATTTTTTCTAACTTCACCCAAAAACTTAGAATAAAGCTATCGATCCGTCTAATCAGTTGTTCTTGTAAATTCGATCGATATTGGTTCTTAATGCAGACATGACCCTGGACCAGTTGCGGATTTTCGTCGCCGTCGCAGAGCGCGGCCATATGACCAAGGCGGCGGAACTGCTGGGCATTTCGCAGTCGGCCGCATCGGCCGCCATCCGGGCGCTTGAAGAACAGCACGGCGTCCATCTGTTCAACCGCGTCGGCCGCAACATCGAGCTTGCCCAGACCGGCCACCGGTTCCTGCCGGAGGCCAAGGCCGTGCTCGAGCGGGCCGCCGCCGCGCGCAATGTGCTGGAGCATGTCTCACAGACCGTCACCGGCAGCCTCTCGATCGCCGCCAGCCAGACCATCGCCAGCTATTGGCTGCCGCGCCGGCTGGCTTCCTTCCACGAAGCCTATCCGGCCGTCAGGCTAAGCGTCTCCATCGGCAACACCAGGCAGGTCGAGGCCAATGTCCTCGATGGCGCCGCGGATCTCGGCCTGGTCGAAGGCCGCACCGAGTCCGACATATTGCGCCGCGCCAAGGTCGACGTCGACAGGCTGATGCTGGTGGTTGCCAGCGCGCATCCGGAGATCCCCGAAGTCGCGCCCGGCCGCCCTGACATCAAGGGCCTGCGCTGGATCATCCGCGAGGGTGGTTCGGGTACGCGCGAGGTGCTGGAGGATCTGGCGCGCCACGAAGGGATTTCGCTCGCCGACCTCCAGATATTCCTGGTGCTGCCGAGTAATGAGGCTATCCGCCAGGCGGTCGAGGCAGGAGCCGGCGCCACCATCATTTCGGAGCTTGTCGTGGCCCGCGCCGTGGCCGAAGGCGGTCTGAGATCGGTGCCGCTCGAACTGCCGAAACGCGACTTCGCCATGATCACTCATCGCGATCGCCAGGCAAGCCTGGCCCAGATGGCGCTCAAGGCACATCTGGGTACGGAGATGAACGGGTCCGCGCCAAGATAGGGTCCGTTGAGATTCAGGTCAGGCCGAGTCGAAAATGGCTGACGCCGAGAACCGGAGCGGAGCGTACTTAAAGTACGTGAGCACCGGAAGCGCAGGTACCAGCCATTTGCAGGCCGGCATCACCTGAATATCAATGGACCCTGATCAGCCGAACTTCCGTTGGGCATCTAGCGCCAGCCCAAGTCCGACCGAGCCGAACATGTCGCCTTCGATGACGGACGCCTGCGGCACCAGCGACAGGATTTCTCGTCTGGCCAGCGGGATCGCGGTCGATCCGCCAGTCAGGAACACCGCGGTGATGTCGGATGGCTTCACCTCAGCGTCACGGATGGTCTGCGCCACCGTTGCTGTGACACGCTCGATATCCCTGGCGATCGTGGCATCCAGCCCGTTGCGCGTGATTTCGGCGGCGAACTCCGCACCCGGCAGCTTCACCACGACATCTGCGGACGATCTGTCGGTCAGCTGTATCTTGGCCTTCTCGACGAGTGCCGCCAGCGCGTGTCCATAGCGGTGTTCGACGATGTGGATGAAACGGCCGACCAGGTCGGCGCGCTCGGCCTCGTAGCGGATCTGGCGCAGATGCGTCATCGCCCTGGCGGTGTAGACCAGATTGATGCGCTGCCATGTCGCCAGATCGATGAAGTAGCTTGCCGGCAGATTGCGCTTGCCGTCCTTGGTTGGCGTCAAATAGCCGAGCTGCGGCATCACATGGGCGATGCTCAGCTGCCGATCGAAATCCGTGCCGCCGATGTGGACGCCCCGGCTGGCCAGGATGTCGTCCTTGCGGTCGAGCGACCGGGAGCGCTGCGGTGAAACGCGCACGATCGAGAAGTCCGACGTGCCGCCGCCCATATCGATGATCAGCGCCAGTTCCTCGCGCGTCACCTTCTGCTCGTAGTCGAGCGCCGCCGCGATCGGCTCGAACTGGAAAGCGATGTGCTTGAAGCCCTGGGCACACGCGGCGTTCTCGAGTTCGCTTTGCGCCTTCGCGTCGGCCTCGGCATCGTCATCGACGAATTGCACCGGCCGGCCAAGCACGACGGTCTCGACCGTATCGCCGGCATCTGCTTCCAGCCTCTTCTTGAGATGGCCGAGGAACATGCCGACGATCTCCATGAAGCCGATCGACCGCGATTTGATGCGGGTCTTTTCATGGGCCAGCGAACTGCCGAGCACGCTCTTCAGAGAACGCATCAGCCGGCCTTCGACGCTGTCGGTGTAGTTGGCGATGGCGTGGCGGCCAAAGCAGGTGCGGTTGTCCTCGAAGTTGAAGAATACGGCACTGGGTAGCGTCACCTGGCCGTCCTCAAGCACGACGAGCCGCGGCTGCCCGTTGCGGACCACGCCAACGGTGGAGTTCGAAGTCCCGAAGTCGATGCCGCCGAAGGCTGGTCGCATGACAAGTTCCTGTATTTGTCGTCGGCGAGCCAAGAGGCGCCATGAGAAATCGCGCGCTGTCCGGGGACGGGCTGCTCTGCCGAACCGAATTGTTTGTGTGTGCCATTTGGCCGGGGAGCGCGGTCTACCGCATGCCTCGGCAAAGGGAAACCACTTTTCGGGAAAGTTCTGAAGTGCGTCGCGTTTGAGCGGATTCACGCGACGCACTTCAGGTCTTGATTCGATGCATGTCGTTCTCCCAAAACCGGGGCCACTTTTGGGCGACATGCATTAGTCCCGCCGGAAGATCAGCCTTCCAAGCCAGCCAGTCAGCATGGCCAGCGATATCGCGAAGACGCCATAGAGGAACGAATAATTGTGCGCGACACGGAAGATCGACTGCTCGAAACCGGATTTGCGGATTTCGAGCTGGGCCGAGCTTTCCTTGATGAACAGGCCGCTCTTGAACAGGAACGCGCGGGCTTTATGGGTTCCAACTGGCACATTCGGTGCCAGCCTGACGGTGGCGCGGAAAAGGTTCTGCGACAAAAATTGCACGCCGCCGACATTCTCGCTGTAGAGGCCGGTCGCCGACTTGCGCTCCCGCAGTGCCGCCGTGAACTCCTCGATCGTCGCCGGGCTGTCGCCGGCATCGGCGGGCTGCATATAGAGGTTGGAGGCGCCGAGCGACAGCTGCTTGTAGCTGTTGGGTTCGGTGATGTCCTGCAGCGGCCGCGTCGTCGCCACCGAATAGGAGACGGGCACGTTTTCGAAGGTCTCGGAGTCCAGATTGACCCAGACGCCGAGCACCCTGTCCTTGCGGCGCACCACCACCGGCTTGGGCGGACCTTCGAGCACGACGATGACGTCGTAACGGCCTTGGCGCGCGACGAGTGGATCCGGGTTTTCCAGCGAACCGAAGATGGTCAGGTCGGCCCCGGAAAAGCCGGCGGTGATCGAGACGTTGTCGGTGGAGAGCCCGATCTGGATGCCTTCGGTCAGCGGGACCTGTGCCTTCGCCGGCACGGCGGCCGCAAGCAGCGACAGGACAATGGCGGTTGCGAATGTGTTGCGAGCCCTCATCAGTTGAGGCCCGCGGCAGACAGCGAATAGAGGTTGGGCGGGGTGACGAACAGATCGATCGCCAATCGTATCGCCACCGCCAGCACGAGCAGCGCCAGCAACGCCCTGAGCTGCTCGCCGCGCAGCCTCTGGCCGGCCTTGGCGCCGTACTGCGCACCGGCGACGCCGCCCGCCATCAGCAGGAAGGCCAGCACGACATCGACCGTCTGGTTGGTGGTGGCGTGGACCAGCGTCGTATAGGCGGAGGTGAAGATGATCTGGAACAGCGAGGTGCCGATGACGACGTTGGTCGGCACTTTCAGCAGATAGATCAGTGCCGGCACCATGATGAAGCCGCCGCCGACGCCCATGATCGACGACAGGAAGCCGATACCGGCGCCAAGGCCAAGTACGGGGATGACGCTGACGAACAGTTTTGACGCCCTGAACCGCATCTTCAGCGGCAAGCGGTGGATCCAGTTGTGCTGGCCGGATTTCTTCAGCACCGGCGCCGCACCGCTGCGCGTGGCGCGCAGCGCATTGACGCTTTCGACCAACATCAGCCCGCCGACGGTGCCGAGCAGCACGACGTAGAGCAGCGAGATGAACAGGTCGAGCTGGCCGAGGCGGCGCAGGAAGGCGAAGACGTAGATGCCGCCGGTGGAGCCGACAATGCCGCCGGCCAGCAACACCCCGCCGAGCTTGAAATCGAGCGTACCCCGCTTCATGTGCGAAAGGACGCCGGAGACGGAGGAGGCGATGACCTGGTTGGCGCCGGTGGCGACAGCGATCGCCGGGGGTATGTTGTAGAAGATCAACAGCGGCGTGATGAGGAAGCCGCCGCCGACACCGAACATGCCCGACAGGAAACCCACCGCCGCGCCCATGGCCAGCAGGACGAAGATATTGACGGAAATTTCCGCGATCGGGAGATAGATGCCCACCCGTCAGTCTCGATCAGTTCTGCCTGTCGGCGAATGCAACCGTTGCGGGCATCTTGGACCGACAAGCCAATTCGTTCTTGCGCCGGAGGTGCTGCGAAGTCAAACCGCGCTACGCCGCCGAAACAAAAAACATCTCAATCAGTTAACAGGCGAATGTGTGGCAGAGGCGTCGTGGAAACGACGCCTCCGCCGTTATTTGCGCGCCAGCAGCGCCTTGACCAGTTTTTCATCGACTTCGCCGGTCGCCGGCATCTTGTTGTCGGTCTGGAAAGCCATGATCGCGGTCTTCGTCTTCTGGCCCATCTTGCCGTCGGCGCCGCCGGCGTCGTAGCCGTTCTTGTTGAGAATGCGCTGGATGTTCTGGACGGCCTTCTTCATGTCGATGCTGGCTGTCGTCTGCGGTGTGCCGTCCTGCCAGGATTCAGGAATGTCGGCCGAATTGGCCGCCGCATCCAACGGCTTGGCCTTCCACAGCTCAGTCGCGGCGCGGGCGCGTTCGAGCTGCTCGGGCCGCAGCGCATTGGCGATCTCGTCACGCTTGGCCGCCGCATCCTTGTCGCCGGTCTTGGCGACAAGCGCGAACCATTTGTAGGATTCCTCGAGGTTCTGTTTCATGCCGACGCCCTTAGCGGCGAGGATGCCGAGGTTGAACTGGCTGTCCTTGACGCCGACATCGGCCGCCGCCTGGAACCAGTGCGCGGCCGATTCATTGTCGGTCACGCCGTCTGCCGCCATGGCGAACAGGACGGCTAGATTGTGCATGCCGCTGGCGTTGCCCTGTGCTGCGGCAAGCTGGTACCAGGTCTTCGCCTTCTTGATGTCGCGCGCGACGCCGATGCCCTTTTCGTAGAAATTTCCGATGCGGTATTCGGCCGGCGCGAAGCCGAGTTCCGCCGATTTCTCGTACCATTTGGCCGCTGCCGCCATGTCTTCCTTGACGCCGCGCGACTCGGCATAGCGCGAGCCGATTTCGAACAGCGCCTTGGCGTCGCCGCCGGCGGCGGCATCACGCAAGGCGGGCGGGCCGGCGTCAGCGGGAATGTCGAACTTTGCCGTCGTCGCCGGCGAAGCGTCCACCGGCGGAACCGCGCCCGTGGTGTCCTTGGCGATGGTCGGCTCTGCCGCCATAGGCTGGATGCCGGTGTCGGTATCGGCAGCTTCCGGGGCGACCGGAACGGTCGAGGGCGGCGCAGCCGGGGCTGTTGTCTCGGACACCGCTGGGTTCGCATCGGCCGATGTGGCCAAGGCGACGGGCGCCGGAACCGGCTCGGCGGTCGGCGCGGCACCCATCGACGGCTCGGCGCCTGACGGCGTGGCAATCATGCTTTGCGCGGCCATGTCGTCCTTGGTTGCCGGTGCGGACGGCTCGGCCTGTCTGACGGCATGGTCCGGCGCGCTTTCCACTGCCGCGGGCTGCGCGTCCGTCTTTGGCTGGCTCGCGGCATCGAGCGAGGCGGTCTGCACCGGCTGCGAGGCGACGATCGGCGCGACATCGTTGCTCGCCACCTGGGCCGGATCGGCGAAGAAGGCCTTGCCCAGTTGCAGAGCGCCCAGCGCCAGCAGGATCGCGGTTGTCCCCATCAGGATCGGCTTGCGCCGTGCCTTGAGCAGGTCGCCGATCCGCAGCGCCTTCACCGGTCCGGTCACCGTCGACTGGCGCTTCAGCGCATCGGCCTCGGCGGCCGCGGCCTGCGCCGCGCGCCGGGCCGCGGCGATAAAGTCCGATTTGGCGGCATCGGTGTCGCTGGGCTTGGCCGGCTGGCCGCGCTCGTCACGCACGCGCTTCATGATGGCATTGAGGTCAGGTGCGCCGGAGCCGGGCTCCAGCGGCCGGTTGGCCATTTTCGGATCGAGCGGCTCGTCGAGATCGACGCTCGGGATCGGGGCACTCGGCGCCGAGCCGGCCAGTGGCGGGATGTCCGCCTCCTTCTTGCCCTTGAAGGCGCGGGCCAGCCCGCCGAACAACGACTTGCGGCCGCCTGCCTGTTCGCCTTTCTCGGCGATCGTGTCCGAACCGAGCGCGGCCATGGCAGCCGCCGCCGCAGCCTCGGCCGGCGTGCGCGTGCCGATACCAATACCCAGGTCGCCACGCGTACCCAGGTCGCCACGCGTACCCAGGTCGCCACGCGCACTCGGCTCGTTGCGCAGGATGGCGGCGGCACGGCCATCGAGATCGGCCATGTCCCCGGTCAATGGCAGGGGCTGATCGATATCCATCGACGGCGCGTCGACAGCCATCTTGGGCCGCCGGGCGCCGCGCCAGTTGCTCGGCTCGGCCGGTGCCGCATCCAGCAATTCGCTCATCGCCTCGACCGGCTCGCCGGGTTCGAGCGAACCTAGCCGGTCGACGATCTTGAGCAACGTGTCGTGGATGGCCTCGAACGTTCTCGAATTGCGCTCGTCGGAGCGCCGCGTCAGCGTTTCAAGTGTCTTCAAATCCTGGGCGAGGCCGGAAACCGCGGTCGTATTAGCGCTCGAACCGGCCAGCGATTGCACTGCGTTCTCGGCCGCTTCGCGCGCCGCGCCAAGGATGGAATCGCGGGTTCCTGCGAGCGACTTTTCAATTTCGTTGAGACGCGGGCTGATGTCCTCGAATTCCGGCAGCGGGGTGCTGGGCTTGGAAAGATGAGCGGACAGGCCGGCAACCTGTGCTTCCAGGCTGCGGATCAGCGCCGGATCGATGCCGGCGACCTGTGCGGCCGACGCGTCCAGCCGGCTTGAAATGTCTTCGAGCCGGCTCTCCAGGCCGCGGATCGCGGCTTCGCCCGCGGGATCGGGCACACGCGTTTCCATACGCTTGGCGAGCGCCGTAAAGCGGGCATCGATGGCTTCCATGATGCCGGCGCTGTCGACCTGCGGCATGCGCTGGTCGAGCCTGTCGGCAACCTCGTCCAGTCTGCGCTCGAGATCGCGGAACAGCATGTTGCCCTGTTCGATGGCGTCACCCTGGCGGCGTTCCATCATGCTCGACAGCACGTCGAAGCGCTGCTCCAGCCCATGGAAGATGTAGTCGGCGTCAGGCATGGCGGGCGCCTGGTCGATCTTGTCGGCGATGAGTGCGATCTGCTTGGCCAGGCGCTCCATCGCCTGCTCGGGCAGATTGGCGCGACCGCCGAGCTCGTCGACCCGACCGGACAGCGTGCTCAGCCGGTCCATGACCGCGTTGCCTGGACGATCCTGCGCCACTTCCTCGATCTGGCTGGCAAGCGAGTCGATCCGCCTCTCGATGCGCTCGAAAGCCTCGTGGTCGAATGAATTGGCTTGCGCCGCGACCGTGGATGCGACGATGGCGCGGGAGATCTCGTCCAGCCGCTCGTCGATCATGCCAAGTGTGTCGCTGCCGCGATTGTCCTGCTGGCTGGCGAAATGGTCGACAGCGCCGGCAAGCGTGCGCACCTTCTCCTCCAGCGAGCGCAGCGACAACGATTCCGGCAAATTGTTGACGGCATTGCTGATTTGCTCCAGCCGGGCCGTCAGAGCAGACAGGCCCGGGTCGTCCGAGCGCTTGCGCTGGTCGGCGTCGACGCGGTCTTCGAACGCCGTCCAGCGGCGATCGAAATCGTCCCAGCGGCGGTCGACCTTCTGCACGCTCTCTTCGCGTGCCAGCGTGTCGAGTGCGGCTTTGACCTGTTCGAGTTCGAGCCGCAGCATGTTGACGCTTCTGTCGTCGCTCTTCTCGGCCAGGGTCTGGATGGCGCCCGAAAGCCGCTCGAACTCAAGGCCGAGTTCAGCACTGCCCTTGGCCAAAGCACCGGGCCTTGCGCCTGACTGGAAAGCCCGCTCGATGTCCTTGCGCAGCGCTTCGAATTCCCGCTGCAGACCTGCGGTCATCTGGTGGCGCAGTTCCTCGCGCATGCCGCGCAATTCGCCGGCGATCTTGCCGACCATGGCAACGCCATCCTCCTGGCCGCGCACGCGATCGATATCGCGGGCAATGGCCTGGTAATTCTGCTCGAAAGCGGCGGCTCCCTGCATCGGGCTCTTCGGACGCGGCGCGGGCTGCGGGTCCTCATACCAGCGCTGCTGGCCAGAGGGCCGGGCGGCGGGATAGCGCGCGTCGGCAGCATATTGGCGGGGATCGGTTTGGCGCAGATCTGGTTGGCGGGGATCGGGACGTGCCATCGGATCCTCGCGCGTCCGCTCCAGCCGCTGCTCCAGCGTCTCCAGCGACTGGTTCAACTGCTCGAGCGTGGTCTGCGGCCTGCGCTGCCTGCCGGCATTGAGTGTATCGAGATAGGACCGCTTGCTGTTCATCGGTGCGTCCGTCTTTCAGAATGGCTGGCTCGCGGCCAGTTCCCCCAGGTCCCTATCGGAACGAAGGCGACCGGCGGCGATGCCGCGGCGGAAGACGAGCTTCCCGGGCTCTCGCCCGCGCTCCGAAAAACCGTGAAAAATTCGATACAGGATAAACACGGGTAGCCGACCCGCCCACATTTCCCCCAACGTGGTAAACAACGCGTTAACCAAACTTAAGAAATTGAAAGGATGTCGGCTGCCGGCCTGACGGTGCGGCATAAAGGGCGCCGCGCAGAACGCCCTTGCGTCATCATGCGGCAATCGGTATAGAATTGACGTAAACGTAAAAGGCGCATTGAGCGCATGTTTGCGATTTGTTTGTTGAAACCACGACTGGAAGCAGGCCCCCGCTTCCAGTCAGGCGACGCACGGTCCGAGACCGCGACGCCACCAGACGGGGAAGCCAGTGACCATGAAGCTTATCTCGGCCGGCGAGACCGCGGCCAATACCAATATGTCTGCCGAAGCCGGCGAGGATCTCGTCCGCATCGGCGAGATGGCGAAGAAATATGGAGTGACGCTGCGCACGCTGCGTTTCTACGAAGACAAAGGCCTGCTCAACCCGCAGCGTGACGGATCGACCCGTCTCTACACGCGCCGCGACAAGGCCCGTCTCAAGCTGATCCTGCTTGGCCGCAAGGTTGGATTCTCGCTGCGCGATGTCAAGCAGATGATGGATCTCTACGATCCGACCGGTTCAAACACCAAGCAGCTCAAGCTCGCGCTGGACAAGTCGGAAAAGCAGCTTGCCCGCCTGCAGAAGCAAAAGGCGCTGATCGACGACGCCATCAACGAGCTGAGCGGCTCGATGTCGGCGGTGCGACAGATGCTGAGCGAGCGTTCGGCACCGCAGGCGAGCGCCGCCAGCTAAGTCCTCCGCCAATTGTCTGACGATCAAAGCCGCGTGGCCTGCCACGCGGCTTTCCGTTGTCCTGGCCCACTCTTATGGCCTTTCGGCGCTGGCTTGCGCAACGTCGCGCCGCTACGCTCATTGCTCCAGTGGGCGGGGAATCTTGTCGCATCGAAAAAATTGACGTTTACGCACACGTCAATTTTTGCTATCCGCTCCCAATATGGGTCCGCATGCCGCCCTGGCTTGTCTTGGGGGTATTCGGACCGGGTTTGCAGGGTGGAGAAAAGCATGCCGACATACAGGGCTCCGGTCCAGGATACGCTGTTCGTGCTCAACGAGGTTCTGGGTTATCAGCGTTATTCGAACCTTCCCGGATTTGCCGATGCCACGCCCGATGTGCTCGAGGCGATCCTCGCCGAAGGCGCCAAGCTCGCCGAAAACGTCATGCATCCGCTGAACCGTGTCGGCGACATGGAAGGCTGTGTGCGTCACGACGATGGCTCGGTGACCACGCCGAAAGGCTTCAAGGAGGCCTTCGACCAGTATCGTGAGGGCGGCTGGATGGGATTGGCCGCACCCGTCGAGTTCGGCGGCCAGGGCCTGCCCTATGCCGTGCACACCGCTGTCGCCGAATATATGGTCTCGGCCAATATGTCCTTGATGATGTATCCGGGCCTGACGCAGGGTGCGATCGCCGCGATCATCACCCACGGCACCGACGAGCAGAAGGCGACATGGTTGCCGAGGATGATCGAGGGTGCCTGGACCGGCACCATGAACCTGACAGAGCCGCATTGTGGCACGGATCTCGGCCTGTTGCGGACAAAGGCGGTGCCGAACGGCGATGGCACCTATAAAATTTCAGGCCAGAAGATCTTCATCTCGGCCGGCGAACACGACATGTCGGACAACATCGTCCATCTGGTTCTGGCCCGCATCGAGGGCGCGCCGGAAGGCGTCAAGGGCATCTCGCTGTTCATCGTGCCGAAGCTCAAGCTCGACCCGTCGGGCAATCCGGGCACCAGGAACACCGTCTCCTGCGGCTCGATCGAGGAGAAGATGGGCATCCATGGCAATTCGACCTGCGTCATGAACTATGACGAGGCTGAGGGCGCGCTGCTCGGCGAGGCCAATGGCGGCCTGAAGGCGATGTTCACGATGATGAACGAGGCGCGCCTCGGCGTCGGCCTGCAGGGGCTTTCGCTGTCGGAGATCGCCTACCAGAACGCCGTGTCCTACGCCAAGGACCGTTTGCAGGGCCGCTCATTGTCGGGGCCGAAGGCGCCGGACAAGAAGGCCGACCCGATCATCGTCCATCCCGACATCCGCCGCAGCCTGATGACCATGAAAGCCTTCAACGAGGCCGGCCGCGCGCTGGCGCTGTGGACGGCGATCAAGTCCGATGTCGCTCACCGCTCGGGTGACGACAAGGACCGCCAGGCCGCCGACGACTACACCGGCCTGATGACACCGGTGGTCAAGGGCGTGCTCACGGACAAAGGGTTCGACCACGCCGTCATGGCGCAGCAGGTGTTCGGCGGTCACGGCTATATAGAAGAGCATGGCATGAGCCAGTTCGTGCGCGATGCCCGCATCGCCATGATCTATGAAGGCGCCAACGGCATCCAGGCGCTCGACCTCGTCGGCCGCAAGCTCGGCCTGAATGGCGGCCGCGCCGTGCAGGCCTTCTTCAAGGAGGTCGGTGAGTTCTGCGAGGAGAACCGCTCCGACGAGAAGATGGCGCCATTCACCAAGGCGCTGAAGAAAGGTCTCAACGATTTGCAGGCGGCGACCATGTGGCTGGTGCAGAACGGCATGGCCAAGCCCGACAATGCCGGTGCGGCCTCGACCGACTACATGCATCTCTTCGGCCTGGTTGCTCTGGGCTATATGTGGGCGCAGATGGCCAAGGTGGCACTTGGCAAGACTGACGCCAATGGCGCGCAATCCTCTTATGAAAACAACGTGGCTTTCTACGACAACAAGGTCGTGACGGGGCGCTTCTTCATGGAGCGGATCATGCCGGAGACGTCGGCGCATCTCGCCCGCATTTCGAGCGGCGCCGACACATTGATGGCACTGCCGGCGGAAGCGTTCTAAAGATGACCTGCGTCCCCCTCCCTCTCGAGGGGAGGGTGGCCCGAAGGGCCGGGAGGGGTCGTTGCGGCAGTGCGCCGGCTTCAGTTTCGATGATGCATCTCGGGAGGAGTATCATACCAGCATGACCAACCCAGCTGAAATCCTTGGCCTTCCGAAGCCCTCCTGGGCGGCGGACGAGGTCGGCATGCTCTACGACATGGCGCATCGCTTCATGTCGGAGGAGATCGCGCCGCGCTACGACGAGTTCGAGAAGAACGAGATGGTCGATCGCGAAAGCTGGCTGAAGGCAGGTTCCGCCGGCCTGCTCTGCGCCTCGATGCCGGAGGAATATGGCGGTTCCGGCGGCACATTCGCGCATGAGAGCGCTATCATCGAGGCCATCGGCCATGTCGGTGTCGACGGGTTCGGCATCGGCCTGCACAATTCGATCGTCGCCCCTTATATCCTCCACTACGGCTCCGAGGAGCAGAAAAAGAAATGGCTGCCGAAACTGGCGACCGGCGAGCTGATCGGCGCCATCGCCATGACCGAGCCCGGCGCCGGCTCCGACCTGCAGGGCGTCAAGACGCGGGCGCAGAAGGATGGCAATCAATACAAGATCAACGGTTCCAAGACCTTCATCACCAATGGGCAGCTTGCGAACTTCATCATCGTCGTCACCAAGACCGATCCGGAGAAGGGCGCCAAGGGCACCTCGCTGATCGTCGTCGAGACCGACGAGGTCGAAGGTTTTCAGCGCGGCCGTAACCTCGACAAGATCGGGCTCAAGGCCAACGACACGTCGGAGCTGTTCTTCAACGACTTGCGCGTGCCGACCTCCAACCTGCTCGGCCACGAGGAAGGGCAGGGCTTCGTCCAGTTGATGCAGCAACTGCCGCAGGAGCGACTGCAGATCGGCACCGGCGCCATTGCGATGATCGAGCGGGCGCTGGCGCTGACTATTCGTTACGTCAAGGAGCGCAAGGCGTTCGGCAAGGCGATCATCGATTTCCAGAACACCCAGTTCAAGCTGGCCGAACTCAAGACCGAGGCCACCATCGGCCGCGTCTTCTACAATGATTGCGTCACCCGCCACATCGCCGGCGGCCTCGATCCTGTGACCGCGTCGATGGCCAAGTACTGGCTCAGCGACCTGCAGGGAAAAGTCGTCGACGAATGCCTTCAACTGCATGGCGGCTATGGCTACATGAATGAATATCCGATCGCCCGCATGTTCCGCGACGCTCGCGTCCAGCGCATCTACGGCGGCACCAATGAGATCATGAAATTGCTGATCGGCCGCTCTCTCTGAGGGCGACGACCGGCAAACCCAAGGAGCAAGCAAATGGCTGAAGCTTATGTCTATGACGCTGTGCGCACACCGCGCGGCAAGGGCAAGAAGGACGGATCGCTGCACGAGGTGCCGGCGGTGCGGCTTGCCGCCAAGACGCTCGAGGCGCTGCGCGACCGCAATGGGCTCGACACCGGCAATGTCGATGACATCATCTTCGGCTGCGTCGATCCGGTCGGCGAAGCCGGCTCGGTCATTCCGCGCGCCGCCGCCTTCGAGGCCGGCTACGACACCAAGGCGCCCGGCATGCAGATCTCACGCTTCTGCGCTTCCGGGCTCGACGCCATCAATTTCGGCGCCGCCAAGATCGCGCAGGGCGCCGATGAGATCGTCATTGCCGGCGGCGTCGAATCGATGTCGCGTGTCGGCATGGGCGCCTCGGGCGGCGCCTGGTTCATGGATCCTTCGGTCGGCCTGCCCGGCTGGTTCGTGCCGCAAGGCATCTCGGCCGACCTGATCGCCACCAAATACGGCTTCAGCAGAGACGACGTCGACGCCTATGCGGTCGAGAGCCAGAAGCGCGCCGCCAAATCCTGGGCCGATGGCCGCTTCAAGAATTCCGTCGTCCCGATCAAGGACCAGAACGGCCTGACCATCCTCGACCATGACGAACATATGCGCCCGTCCACCGACATGCAGTCGCTGGCCTCGCTCAACCCGTCCTTCGTCATGCCAGGCGAAATGGGCGGCTTCGATGCCGTCGCCGTGCAGAAGCATCCCGAGGTGGAAGAGGTCAATCACGTCCATCATGCCGGCAATTCCTCCGGCATCGTCGATGGCGCCGCCGCCGTGCTGCTCGGTTCGAAGAAGGCGGGCAAGGCGATGGGGCTGAAGCCGCGCGCCCGCATCCGCACCTTCGCCAACATCGGCTCCGAGCCGGTGCTGATGCTGACCGGCCCGGTCGACGTCACCGAGAAGCTGTTGAAGCGCGCCAAGATGAAGCTCTCGGACATCGACCTGTTCGAGCTCAACGAAGCCTTCGCTTCGGTGGTGCTGCGCTACATGCAGGCGTTCGACATCGATCACGACAAGATCAACGTCAATGGCGGTGCTATCGCTATGGGTCATCCGCTCGGCGCCACCGGCGCGATGATCTTCGGCACGGTGCTGGACGAACTCGAGCGCCGCGATCTCAACACCGCTCTGGTGACGCTGTGCATCGGCGCTGGCATGGGAACCGCAACCATCATCGAACGCGTCTGACGGGGAGAGAAACGATGAGCTACACCAATTTCACCCTCGACATCGACGCCGACGGCATTGCGCTGGTCACCTGGGACATGCCTGGCCGCTCGATGAACGTTTTCACCGAAGAGGCGATGCGGGAATTGAACGCCATTGTCGACAAGGTGGCTGGTGATGCCGCCATCAAGGGCGCCGTGATCACTTCCGGCAAGGATACCTTCTCCGGCGGTGCAGACATCACCCTGCTGCAGAAGATGCTGACGACCTTCGCTGCGGAAAAGGGCAAGGACGCCGAAAAGGCGACCAAGGCGCTGTTCGACAATGCCGGCATGATGACCGGCCTGTTCCGCAAGCTGGAAACTTGCGGAAAGCCGTGGGTGTCGGCGATCAACGGCACCTGCATGGGCGGCGCCTTCGAATTGTCGCTCGCCTGCCACGGCCGTGTCGCCGCCGACAGCGACAAGGTAAAAATGGCGCTTCCCGAGGTGAAGATCGGCATCTTCCCCGGCGCCGGCGGCACCCAGCGCGTACCGCGGCTGACCGATCAGCAGCAGGCGCTGCAGATGCTGACCTCCGGCCAGACCCTGTCGCCGCAGAAAGCCAAGTCTATGGGCCTGATCCATGAGATCGCCGAGCCGGTCAGACTGGTCGAGACCGCCAAGGCGATGATCAGGAATGGCCTGAAGCCGGTGGCGCCATGGGACGAGAAAGGTTTCAAGCTGCCCGGCGGCCCGATCTACTCGGTGGCGGGCGCCAATCTGTGGCCACCGGCCATCGCCATCCTGCGTCGCGAGACCTACGGCAATTATCCGGCCGCCGCCGCGATCCTCAAATGCGTCTATGAAGGCCTGCTGGTGCCGTTCGACACCGCCTTGCGCATCGAGCAGCGCTATTTCACCGAGATCATGCAGACCAGGGAAGCGGCGGCGATGATCCGCTCGCTGTTCGTGTCGCTGCAGGAACTGAACAAGGGCGCCCGCCGCCCGGCCGGCGTGCCGGAAACCAAATTCAAGAAGATCGGCATTCTCGGGGCCGGCTTCATGGGCGCGGGCATCGCCTATGTCACCGCCAAGGCCGGCATCCCGGTGGTGCTGCTCGACCGTGATCTGGAGTCGGCGACCAAGGGCAAGGCGCATTCCGACGGCCTGATCTCGGATCAGGTTAAGAAGGGCCGCGCCAAGCCGGAGGACAAGGACAAACTGCTGTCGCTGATCACGCCGACGGCGGACTATGCCGACCTTGCCGGCTGCGATCTGGTGGTCGAGGCCGTTTTCGAGGATTCGAGCGTGAAGAAGAGCGCCACCGAACAGGCGGAAGCCGTGCTGAAGCCATCGGCGATCTTCGCGTCGAACACCTCGACCATTCCGATCACCGGCCTGGCGAAGAATTCTGCGCGGCCGAAGAATTTCATCGGCATCCATTTCTTCTCGCCGGTCGACAAGATGATGCTGGTCGAGATTATTTTGGGCAAGAAGACCGGCGACAAGGCGCTGGCCACCGCGATCGACTTCGTTCGCGCCATCAAGAAGACGCCGATCGTCGTCAACGACACGCGCGGCTTCTACGTCAATCGCTGCGTGCTGCGCTACATGTCGGAAGCCTACAAGATGCTGATCGAGGGCGTTCCCGCGCCGATGATCGAGAACGCGGCGAAGGCAGCCGGCATGCCGGTCGGCCCCCTGGCGCTGACCGACGAGACGGCCATCGACCTTGCCCAGAAGATCATGAAGCAGACCATCAGGGATTTGGGCGACAAGGCGGTCGATCCCAAGCAGATGGCGCTGATCAACACCATGGTCGACGATCACGGCCGCTTCGGCCGCAAGAACGGCAAGGGTTTTTACGATTACCCGGCGAAGCCCGCCAAGAAGAAGCTGTGGCCGGGCCTTAGGGATCTCTATCCGCAGCTTGCACCCGAGAAGGTCGATTATGGGGAACTGCAGCAGCGGCTGCTGGTCACCATCGCGCTGGAAGCGGCGCGGGTGATGGAAGAAGGCATCGTCACCGACCCGCGCGAGGCCGATGTCGGCTCGATCCTCGCTTTCGGCTTCGCTCCCTACACCGGCGGTGCGCTGTCCTACATCGACGGCATCGGCGCCAAGGCATTCGTCAAGATCGCCAAGGGCTTGCAGAAGAAATACGGCGCCGAGTTCAAGGCGCCCAAGCTGCTGCTCGACATGGCCGAGAAGGGCGAGAGCTTCTACCAGCGTTTCGATCCCTATGCGAAAGGCGACGTGAAGCAGGCAGCCTGACGCATGAGCAAAATCAAGCGTCTTGCAGCGACCTTTGCGCGTCCAAGAGGACACGGGGCGCTGTAATGTATGTCTGGGCGCGCATGGTGCGCATGATGGCCACGGCACGCAGCCGTGGCCCCTACGTGATGGGCGGCGAAGGCCGGCTGGCTTTCCGCTGCCTGCCGACCGACATCGATTTCAACATCCATCTCAACAATGCGCGATACATGATGCTGGCCGATCTCGGCCGCATCGACCTGTTTGTTCGTGCAGGCCTCATCACGCTGGCAAGGAAGAATGGCTGGGCGCCGATGATGGGCGGACTGCAGGCGGTCTATGCACGCGAGATCAGGCTTTGGCGCCGCTTCGAAGTGGTGTCCTCGATCGAGACCTGGGAAGGCACCCAGGTTGTCGGCAAGCACCGCTTCGTCCTCGACAATAGCGAGACGGCCGCGTTGATCCTGACGACAGCCGGCGTCTACGATCGCAAGGCTCGCAACTTTCTTGAGATTGACGAGGTGGTTTCGGCACTTGGTCGTGCCGTGAACCCGCGGCCACCGACGCAAACGGAGCGGATTTTCATGACATCGCACCAGGGTCTGCGCAGCTTGGCCAAGGGCGTCGATCGATCCCGGTAATCGGACTTTCCGCGATCGACGGGAACGTTTGCAACCACTCCACGACCGGTGGACAAAACGACATTCCAAGACTAGAAGGGAAAGGTATTTTTTCCTGCACCGAAGGAGAGCGAGCATGCTCTCGCACGACCGAGTCTGGGCTGCCATCGATGCTCTTGCCAAGCGCTATTCGCTTTCGGCCTCGGGTTTGGCCAAGCGTGCGGGGCTCGATTCCACTGCCTTCAACAAGTCGAAGCGTTTGTCGTCGGATGGCCGGCCGCGCTGGCCCTCGACCGAATCACTGGCCAAGATCATCGAGGCGACGGGCGCCTCACTCGACGAATTCACCAGTCTGATCGAAGGCCGGCCCGGGATCAGCAATGGTGCTTCGACCAGCAATGCCGCTTCGGTCGCCCGCAGAAGCTCCGTGCCGTTGCTCGGCTTTGCCCAAGCCGGCGCAGGCGGCTTCTTCGACGATGCCGGCTTTCCAGTCGGGCAGGGTTGGGATCTGGTCGAACTGCCGGCGCAATCGACCGAGAGCTCCTACGCGCTGCAGGTGCAGGGCGATTCCATGCTGCCGCTCTACCGCAATGGCGACGTCCTCATCGTCGAACCGGGCGCCGTCACCCGCAAGGGCGATCGCGTCGTTGTCAAGACCACATCAGGTGAGGTGATGGCCAAGGTGCTCGAGCGCCAGAGCGTCAAGTCGATTGCGCTGGTCTCGCTCAATCCCGATCATCCCGACCGCGACATTCCCATGCGCGATGTCGAGTGGGTGGCACGGATTGTCTGGGCAAGCCAATAGGTCAGGCTGGTGCGGCTTCTCCATCATGCGCTGGCGGTTCTGTTGCTCCCTGTGATGGCGGCCATGGTCGTCGCTGGCGGTCGCACGCTGAAAGGAAGCGACAGCGTCGTCACGGTGGACCAGCTTGATCCGGGCGCCGATACGATGGCGCAGCAGGCTGCCGGGACGGTGCCGCGGGAGCCGGCCACCTCAGCCATGGCAGCTCCACAGCCGCCGAAGCCGGGGCCGCATTCAAGGGCAATCGATCCCGAAATCGTCGCGCCGCCGGAACTGCCCGCCGACGGGCTTGAACGGGTCGAGCCGCGCGAGCCGTTGAGCAAGCTCGCGCTGGCTGTGCCGCCCAAGCCGAAAATGCCCGACGATTGGAACGGCACAAAGCTGTTCCAGCCGGTTGCGCCGGCCGCCGGCCTGATCGAAGCGAAGGGCTATTCGGTCGCGGTTTCCGGTATCGACATCGTGAGGCAGGACGAGACCTGCAGCGAGGACGGCAAGTCCTGGCCGTGCGGCGTCCGGGCGCGGACGGCGTTCCGCGCCTTCTTGCGCGGCCGCGCGGTGGTCTGCACGGTGCCGCCACAAGGTGGCCGCGACCTGATCGCAGCCGAGTGCCGGATCGGCAAGCAGGATGTCGGTCAGTGGCTGGTCGAAAATGGCTGGGCGCGCGCCGCCAAGGGCGGCCCCTATATCGAGGCCGGCGACAAGGCGCGCACGGCGAAGAAGGGCATTTTCGGATCGGCGCCCGATCTGTCCGGCATGCCGGCGATGCCGGCCGCGCCCGGCCCGGCGCCTCAGGCGCCGGGTTCGATCCTCGAAGAGGTCGATGGCGTGCTCAAGCCAGCTGACCAGCCAGCGCCCGCTCAATGAGCGCACGTGTCTCGGCAACGCCATAGAGTGCTGCGAACGAGCCGAAGCGCGGGCCGCGCTCCTGGCCGATCAGCACCTGGTAGATCATCTGGAAGAAGGCGCCCGATACGCCGGGGCCGCCTTCCGGGCTCTGCTTGGAATGATCCTGATAGCGCTCGATCCTGCGTGCGACATTGAGCGAGGCGTTCTGGATCGCTTCGCCGCCGGCGTCGGCCGGCAGCGCCCCAAGCGCTTCGTCGAGGGCTGCCAGCGCCTCGCGCTCGACCTCGTCGGCGGGCCGGAAGGTTTTCGTAGGCTTCACGAAATCGTCGAAATAGCGGATCGCATGGCCGACCAGCCGGTCGAGCTCGGGATGCGTCTTCGGTGTCACCCCCACCGTATGGCGCAAGATGAACCCCCACAGCACATCCTTGTTCTGCGCGTTGGAGGCGCTGACCAGATTGAGCAGCAGCGAGAACGGCACCGGCATGTCGATCGCGGGCGGGTTGCCGTCATGCATATGCCAGACCGGATTGCCCAGCCGTTCCTTCCAGTCCTGCCGGGGATAGGCGGCGAGGAACGTATAGTATTCGTCCACGGCCCGCGGGATGACGTCGAAATACAGCTTCTTGGCCTGCCGCGGCCGCTGGTACATGTAGAGCCCGAGGCTTTCGGTCGGCGCATAGGTCAGCCACTCGTCGATGGTCAGCCCGTTGCCTTTCGACTTCGAGATCTTCTGGCCGTTCTCGTCGAGGAACAGTTCGTAGACGAAATGCTCCGGCGCCCGTCCGCCCAGAATGTTGCAGATGCGGTCGTAGACCACCGCATTGGTCTGGTGGTCCTTGCCGAACATTTCGAAATCGACGCCAAGCGCTGCCCAGCGCATGCCGAAATCCGGCTTCCACTGCAGCTTCACGCGGCCGCCGGTGATCGAAAGCGTGGTCTCGGTGCCCTCGTCGTCGAAGGTGATGGTGCCGGCCTCGGCGTCGACATGCTTCATCGGCACGTAAAGCACGCGGCCGCTCTTAGGCGAGATCGGCAGGAACGGGCTGTAGGTCGCCTGCCGCTCGGGCCCGAGCGTCGGCAGCATCACCGCCATGATCTGCTCATAGCGTTCGGCGGCGCGCAGCAGCATCGCGTCGAAACGGCCGGCCTTGTAGTATTGCGTCGCGCTGGCGAACTCGTAGTCGAAGCCGAACGTGTCGAGGAAGCGGCAAAGCATCGCGTTGTTGTGGTCGGCGAAGCTCGCATAGTCGCCGCCGAAGGGGTTGGGGACCGACGACAGCGGCTTGTGCAGATGCGGCTCGAGTGCGGCGCGATCCGGCACGCTGTCGGGTATCTTGCGCATGCCGTCCATATCGTCGGAAAAGCACAGCAGCTTGGTCGCGACCTTGTCCTGCGTCAGGACGCGGAAGGCATGGCGCACCATCGAGGTGCGCGCCACCTCGCCGAACGTGCCGATATGCGGCAGGCCGGACGGCCCGTAGCCGGTCTCGAACAGGACTGTTTGCGGGAAGTCGGCGCCTTTGTAGCGCTCGATGATCTTTTTGGCTTCTTCGAACGGCCATGCCTTGCTTTCGGTCGCGGCCGCCAGCAGCTCGGGGTTGAGATCGATGATGTTTGATCCCGCCATGTCACAATTTTCCAAATCATTTGCCGGCCCGAAGGCGGGCCGCAGCAAGGGTTTTTCATCCGGTCTCTAGGCGTGCAGCGCCGGAGCGTCAACGCGTGCGGCGCTTTTTCCTTGCGGTGCAGAACGGGCGTTCCTAACTTCGAGGCCCGGTTCAAGGAGAAAAAATTGCCGACACCTCATGAAGCCCTGATCTATCTGATGGTCATCACCTCGGCCTCCGACCGCGACATGACCGATGTCGAACTGGCGCGGATCGGCGAGGTCGTCCGCTCCTGGCCGGTGTTCGAGGACTTCAACCACGACAGGCTTGTCGGCGTCGCCCAGGACTGCCAGAAGCGCCTGCACGAAAAGCATGGGCTGGAGGGCGTGCTGGCTGAAGTCGCCGAGGTCTTGCCTGAGCGGCTGCGCGACACCGCCTATGCCGCCGCCTTCGAGGTTGCCGCCGTCGACCTCGAAATGCGCATGGAAGAGGTGCGGGTGCTGCAGCTGATCCGGCGGCAGCTCGACCTCGACACGCTGACGGTTGCTGCCATCGGCCGCGCGGCCAAGGCGCGGCTGCGCACGCTGACCTGAAAGTCCTTGGCCGGGCGTTGTTGAGATTCGGCTCAGGCCGGCAAAGCTGACCGGAACCGGTTCAGAAAAAGCTCACCGGAAAATAGCGCAGATAAAATTCGGCGAACGTGCCTTTCATCGAAATTTCCTGCAGCGCGTAATCGATCGCGGCGGCCAGCGCCGGATTGTCCGCTTTGGTGGCGATGGCCATGCCGGTGCCCAAATATTCGGGCGCCAGATAGGGCCCGCCGGCAAAGCGGCAGCAGCCCGCCGCGTCCGAGCCGCCCAGCCAGAAAGCCAGGCGCATGCCGTCGCCGAAGGTGGCGTCGACCTTGCCGGCCTTGAGATCGGCATAGAGGTCTTCCGGCCTGTCGAAAGGGATGACCTGAACCGTGCTGAAATAGTCGCGCAGCATGCGCTCATGCGCCGAGCCTGATATCACGCCGACACGCTTGCCGTGCAATTTGTCAAAGACGGGCTCGGTCAGTGCCTTGCTCTTCGGCATGATGAAGCGCGCCGGAAACTGCAGATAGGAGCGCGAGAAGGCGTAGGTCGTGCGCGATTGCGGTGTTGCGGCGATGCCGGCGATGATCGCCTCGCCTTCGTCTTTCCGCAGTGCGCCTTCCAACTCGGCCCAGGGCAGGGCCTGGATCTGGCATTTTTCGACGATGCCAAGCTCGGCGCAGATGGCACGTGCCAGATCGATATGGAAGCCGGACAGCTTTCCCGCACCGTCGAGGAAGTTGAAGGGCGGGAAGTCCGTGGTGGTCAGGAACCTCAGCCGGGGCAGCGTCGAAAGGTCTGGTTTGGGCAGCCGCTCCTTGGCATCCCACAGCATCGGAACCTGAGGCGCCGCGGCGCGCGCGCCGTCGGGGAACGACAGCAAACCGATCAGCATCGCAAAGGCGAAGGATCTCCACCGGAACGCCAAGATAAAACTCCGCCACAGTCATGCTCGCACCGGTTTTGGTACGAAAATGGTACAGGCACAATGGTTTTTGATTTCAACCCGCCGATTTCAGGATATGATTCAGCCGGTTTGCAAATCAGCTCCGGCCGCCTCGGTGAGGGAAGCCACAAAATAAGTATGCGATTTGCAATCCGTGGTCGGTGGCGAAGTGTAAATCAGGCACGCATCATTGGCCGCAATGCACGAGGCAACATGGGGTTGATGTTGCGATGGGTCAGTTCGATCGCACGCTGGAATACATAGACCAACTGCAGCACGCCGCAACGGCGGCGGCGGTCTGTGAAAGGCTGCTGGGCATAACATCGGATTTCGGGCTCACCGCGTTGATGGCGGGAACCGTACCGCAGCCAGGCACGCCGGCTGGCCAGCAAAAGCAGCATGTGCTTCTCTGCGATTGGCCGGGAGAGTGGCTGGAACGCTATGTCGCGCGCAACTATGTCGATCATGACCCCGTCGTCAGCCATATGAAACAGTTGCAGGCGCCCTTCCAATGGCACGAGGCGTCGCAAGGCATTCGCATCGACAAGAGCAGCGGCGAAGTGATGGGCGATGCCGGCGCCTTCAAACTGCGTGATGGATTGGCCTTTCCGTTGATCACGCTCGACGGCCAGATCGTCATGGTGTCGCTCGGCGGCGAGGCCGTGGAATTGTCCGTCGCTGAATTCGGCCAGGTGTCGCTGGTCTCGACCTACGCGGTTGGCCGCGCCATGCAACTCCACACCATGGCGAACAACACCATCGATCATATCGTGCTGACGCCGCGCGAGCGCGAATGCCTGCAATGGGCCGCCGTCGGCAAGTCCGAATGGGAGATTTCGCAAATCCTCGGCATTTCCGAACACACCTCGGAGAAACATCTTCTTAACGCCAAAAGCAAACTAGGTGCCGTCAACAGGGTGCAGGCCGTCGCGGAAGCGATACGGCGCGGCTACATTAGTTAGGTCGGCCGTGCCGACCTGGAATTTTTGCCTACGCGATCACGCAATTTTCTCATCAAAGCACGGCCGTATCTTCCTCTGAACGCAGGAGACGGCGGAATGCTTTTTTCCCTTACAACCCATGAATTGATGGAACGTCCCGACCTTTGGGAGGCCGTCCATCGGTTGCGCTACAAGATATTCGTCGAAGAGATGGGGTGGGATGACCTCAGGCGCCCCGACGGGCTCGAACTCGACCAGTTCGATCACGACGAGGCGGTCCATCAGATCGTCATCAGGGGCGGTGAAGTGGCAGGTTATCAGAGGATGTTGCCGACGACGCGGCCACATCTGCTGACCGAGGTCTTGACCGATCTTTCCGAAGGAACGCCGCCATCGGGTCCAAACATCTGGGAATTGACCCGCTACGCGGTGGCTCCCGGTTTTCGTGACGGCCGTCGCGGCGTTTCGACCGTTGGCACCGAACTGATTGCCGGTTTCGTCGAGTGGGGGCTGAAGCGCGGCGTTGACAAGGTGATCATCGAGTTCGAGCCGATGTGGGTGCTGCGCGCCTTGCAACTGCATTTCCTGGCGACCCCGCTGGGCTATCAGCGCACCTATGGCAACCAGCAGGTCGTCGCCACTTTGCTGACCTTCAACGAACACACCCTCGATGTGGTGCGGTCGCGCCGCAATCATTTTGCTCCCGTGCTGGCCAGGGGATATCCTGACATGCTCGGGCAAAGGCGTGCGTCATGAGATCGGAGACAGCCATGAGCACACATCCGCAACCTGAACTTCGCAACCACACGCTGGTCGTCACCGTGTCGTCGAGTGACGGCCGGCCGGTGCTGGACAGGAGGGCCTATGAAAGCCTGGCAAGGACCTTCCATGAAGCCGCCGATAATGAGGAGGTTCGCGTCGTCGTGCTGCGCGGCCTGGCAGGCTGTTTCTGCCTGGGCGGCGACTTCTCCGAATTCCTCGACGCCACCAAGCACCAGAAACTGATTGCCGCCGTCACCGACCTGTTCCGCACGCTGGCGACGTTTCCCAAGCCCATCCTTGCCTGCGTCGATGGCGATGCCGTCGGTGTCGGCTGCACCATCCTGTTCCATTGCGATATGGTGATCGCGTCCGATGAGAGCACGTTCAGGGTGCCGTTCGTCGATTTCGGCCTGGTGCCGGACGCGGCGACCAGCATCCTGGCACCGCAGAAGCTCGGCTATGCCGGTGCCTTCCGCTTCTTCTGCCTCGGCGACACGCTTCGCGCCGAAGATGCCAGGGCGCTCGGCCTGGTCGCGGAGATCGTGCCGGGGGGCACCGTCGAGGAGGCAGCCCTTGGCCGGGCAAGACAACTCGTCAAGAAGCCGGTCGCCGCCTTGCTGCAGACGCGCGGCTTGCTGAAGGGGAACACCGAGGCCCTCTGCGACCGCATCGATCAGGAGATTTCGCTTTTCCAGCAGGCGCTGCAGGACGACACCACGCTGCGGCGATTGCAGCGCATCGCCCGGCTCGCGGCCTGAGCGAAAGCATCAAGGAACGCGCCCCCCGGCCCAGCCCCCGGGGGGCCCCCGCGGCACTACATGGTGGCCGGGCAAGGCTGAACATATAAACCACAACGCGCCCCCGCCGCCGGGAGC